>DASVUF010000347.1:0-25064 GCA_036387195.1 Pyrinomonadaceae bacterium
TCACCGTCCGCTTGAACGCCCTGCGCCGCGCCGGTATCATTGATTTCGTTGACCGCAAAATCTTAATCAAGACCCCGGCGGCGGCCGGCGTCGCCTGACCGGGCGCGAACCGTCAGACGTGAATCGTCGTCGGCCGCGCCCCGCCGCCGCGCCGCCCGCCGCCAACGTTTTTCGATTTACGTCTTTATGAAGTGTCCCATGTGCCACCGCCCCGTGACCTACGCGGGCAACCCTTACCGACCCTTCTGCTCCGAGCGCTGCAAGCTCCTGGACTTCGGCGCGTGGGCCAACGAGGAGTACGCCGTCCCGGCCGAGGAGGCGCCGCCCACCTTCGAGGAGGGCGAGCGCAACCCGGCGCGCGGCCCCGAAGGCGACTCCGGCCTCGCGGCCGACTCCTGAGCGGCCGGCGGCCGCCCGCGCCCCGCCGGGCACGGCTGCCGCGCCCGCGGGCGTTCGTGTAGAATGTCCGCGGGCCCGCCCGAAGGAGTTTGAAAGTCATGCTTCCCAAGCCTCCCGTCAAGTCACGCGCGCGCGGCGCCGCGGCGGCGCTGGCCGTCATCGCCCTGGCCGCGCTCGCGGCCTCGTGCGAGCTGGACGGCGCGTCGAAGAAGCGCGCCGAGGCGAGCCGCGACGCCGCCAGGGCGTCGGCGAACGCGCGGACGCCGCGGACGAACCTGCCGCTGCCGCCCGTCGCCGCGTCGCACGGCGAGTCGGGCGCGGCCGGCTACGGCGCCTCGCCGCGCGGCGCGTGGACGCAGCTCGACGGCCGCCGCGTGAGCCTCGAAGACCTGCGCGGGCAGGTCGTCGTGCTCGACTTCTGGGCCACCTACTGCCCGCCGTGCCGCGAGGAGATTCCGCACCTCGTCCGCCTCCAGCGCGAGTTCGGGCCCAAGGGCTTCAAGGTCATCGGCCTCAACGTCGGCGGCGACGACGACCGGCCGAAGGTGCCCGAGTTCGTCAGGCTCTACGGCATCCAGTACCAGCTCGCCGAGCCCGACGACGAGACCGTCCGCCTCTTCCTCGCCGACAACAGCGCCATCCCGCAGACCTTCGTCCTCGACCGCCGCGGCCGCCTCGTCCGCCACTTCGTCGGCTACGACGGCGAGGTCGCCGCCGAGATGGAGCGCGCCATCAACGACGCCCTCGCCGAGAAGGCGGATTGAAGGCGAGCGGACAAGGCGACCAGCCAATAGTCAGCAGGCCGCGGGCGACAGGCGGCGGGTAGCAGGCGGCAGTCGGTAGAAAAGCAGGGCGGCGCGCCCGGCCATACGTCGGGCGCGCCGCCTTTTCGTCTGCCCCCCGCCGAATGCCGCCAGCCGCCCGCCGTTTTCTCCCTGCTTGCCTTTCGGCCGCGGGGGGTTTACAAACAGTCCATCCAACTCAAAAGGTCAAAGGGGTTTTCAAGTTGAGGAGAGCCAAGATTCTCGCCACGCTCGGGCCGGCTTCGCGCGAGCCCGCCGTCCTCGAATCGCTGCTCGCGGCCGGGGCCAACGCCGTGCGCATCAACATGTCGCACGGCTCGCAGGAGGAGCACTCCGAGTCCATCGCGCGCGCGCGCGCCGCGGCCGAGCGCCTCAGGCGCCCGCTCTCCGTCCTCGTAGACCTCTCGGGGCCGAAAATCCGGACGGGCATGCTCAAGGGCGGGACGCCCGTCCAGTTGGAGCAGAACGCCGTCTTCACGCTCACGACGCGCTCGGTCGTCGGCGACGCGCGCGAAGTCTCGACCAACTACCCCGGGCTCGCGCGCGACCTCCGCCCGGGCGCGCGCGTCCTGCTCGACGACGGGGCCATCGAGCTGACGGTCGAGTCCACGACCGACACCGACGTCGTCACGCGCGTCGTCAACGGCGGCACGCTCGCCGAGCGCAAGGGCATCAACCTGCCCGGCGTCGTGCTCCCCATCCCCTCGCTCACCGACAAGGACCGGCGCGACCTCCAGTGGGCGGTGCGCGAGCGCGCCGACTACATCGCGCTCTCGTTCGTCCGCCGCGCCGAGGACTGCCTCGAAGCCAAGTCGCTCATCAAGGCCGCGGGCGGCGCCCAGCCCCTCGTCGCCAAGATAGAGAAGGCCGAGGCCATCGACCACCTGGACGAGATAGTCGAGGCGGCCGACGGGCTGATGGTCGCGCGCGGCGACCTCGGCGTCGAGACGAGCGTCGAGCTGGTGCCCGTCTACCAGAAGCGCATCATCGACGCGGCGAACCGGAAGGAGCGCGTCGTCATCACGGCGACGCAGATGCTCCAGTCCATGATCTCGGAGCCGCGCCCGACGCGCGCCGAGGCGTCGGACGTGGCCAACGCCGTGTGGGACGGCACCGACACGGTGATGCTCTCGGCCGAGACGGCCTCGGGCAAGTACCCCGTGCTGTCGGTGGCGACGATGGCGCGCATCATCGAGTCGGCCGAGGCGGGCAAGCCGCCCTCGACGCACGACGCCATCACGCGCTACGCCGGCCGCCAGTCCGGCCGCGTCAGCCGCGCGCTCTGCGAGGCCGCCGCCTTCGCCGCCGAGGAGATTGACGCGCGCACCATCGCCGTCATCACGGCCTCGGGGCTGATGGCGCGCCGCATGTCCAGCCTGCGCCCCGAGCAGCGCATCGTCGCGCTCACGCCCGACCGCGACGTGCAGAACGAGCTGTCGCTCATCTGGGGCGTCGAGACGCACCTCCACACGCCCTGTGACAACACCGAGCAGATGCTCCAAATCTGCGAGCGCGCGCTGGTCGAGGCCGGCATCGTCCAGCAGAAGGAGACCATCGTCCTGATGGCCGGCCGCCTCTCGGGGCTCGGCCTCTCAAGCTCGGTCACCCTCTACACCATCGGCGGCGCGCTGCCGCGGGTGCTGTGAGGGCGGGGAGGTAGACGGCGGCCGGCGGGACGGGGCGGCGGCCGTTAGTCAGTAAGAAAAGGGCGGCGCGCACGGCCCGCGGGCCGAGGCGCGCCGCCCTTTTTTTCCGCCGGCCGACGGCGGCCGTCTTCCCTCCACTGCCTCTTGCCTTTTGCCTTTTCCACGCCCCCCGCCTATCCTTTTGTGCGTGGCGGTCGCTGAGATTACGACGCAGAACGACGAGCAGTTGCTGGCGGCGTGCCGGCGCGGCGACGAGGGCGCGTGGGAGGCGCTCGTGCTGCGCTACCAGCGGCTCATCTACGCCATCCCGCGCCGCGCGGGGCTCGACGAGGACGCGGCCGCCGAAATCTTTCAGGACGTCTTCACCGCCCTGCTCGAAAGCATCGAGGCCATCGAGCAGCCCTCGCGCCTCCAGGCGTGGCTCGTCACGACCGCCAAGCGCAAGACGTGGCGCCTCATCGGCCGCGCGAGGGCCACGCGCCCCTTCGCCGCCGACGACGACGGCGTCGAGGGCGAGATGTACGACCTCCCGGACGAGTCCGTCCTGCCGGACGAGGCGCTGGCGCGGCTCGAAGAGCAGCACCTCATCCGCGCGGCGCTGGCCGAGCTGGGCGACCGCTGCCGCGCGCTCCTCCAGATGCTCTTCTACGCCCCCGAGCCGCCGCCCTACTCCGAAATCGCCGCCGCGCTCGGCGCGCCCGAGGGCAGCATCGGCCCGACCCGCGCCCGCTGCCTCAAAAAGCTACTCGACGCCCTGAAGAAGAAGGGTTTTTCGTAGCCCACGGGCCCCGAACCGCCGCGGAAAAGCCAGTTTTCGCCCCCGCGGCCGGCGGTTTACGGTTTGCGGCTCCCACATGTATTTTTCGCGCCGGCGGGCGCACTGTCCCGTCGAGAGGGCGTCAGGTGAGACGCCCCCCCGGAGCGCAAAATGAGACTGACGCCAAGACACATCACTTTCGCGCGGCTGGCCGACCTGGCCGAAGGCCGCCTGCCGGCCGAGGAGGCCGAAGCCTCGCGCGCGCACCTCGCCGACTGCACGCGCTGCGCCGGCCAGGCCGCGCGGCTCGACCGCCTGTCGGCGCTGATGCGCGCCGACGCGTCCGAGGACGCGCCCGCCGAGCTGGTCGCAGGCGTCGTCCGCATGTTCCGCGCCCGCGGCGTGGCGCGGGCCGAGAGGCCCGGCCTCGTGCGCCGCCTCGTCGCCGCGCTCGCCTTCGACAGCAGCAGCCTGACGCCGGCCTTCGGCGTCCGCTCGGGGCAGGCCGCGCCCGCGCGCCAGCTCCTCTTCAGCGCCGGCGACTTAGACCTCGACCTACGCCTCGCCGGCGGGGCGGAGGGCTGGACCGTCTCCGGGCAGGCGCTCGGCCCCTGCACGGGCGGCGAGGTCGAGCTGCTCGACGCCGACGGCTCGGCCGCCGCCCGCTCGCCGCTCAACGAGCTTTGCGAGTTCGCGCTGCCGGCCGTCCCCGAGGGCGCGTACACGCTCCGCCTGCGCTTCGACGAGACGGAGGTCGAGATTCCCGAGCTGAGCCTGAAGGCTTAAGAGACGCCCGGCCGGCGACGAAGCTGACCGTGGGGGGACGCCAGAAGCGGCCGCGCGCCGCACGCGGCGCCCCCCCGCGGTTAATCCCCTTTAACCCCTTTTTCGTCCCGGCGGACGAACCCGACAATGAACCGAGCTGAACTGGTCTCGCGGCTGGTCTCGGCCGAGACGGACGAGGCGCGGCGGGCGCTGCTCTCGGAGCACGCGGCCCCGGCCGACACGTCGCTGGCGCACGCGCTCAAGGACGTCTGCCTCGAAGCATGGAGCGGCGACCCGCCGCGCGCCGCCGCCGCCGCCTCGGCGCTCGAAGCGCTCGCCGAGCGGGACGACTCGGAGGAGGTCGCGGCGCTGCGCGACTGGGGCGCGGGCGTCGCCGCGCTCGTCGCCGGCCGGATGGAGGAGGCCGTCCGCCGCCTCGACGAAGCGGAGGCGCGCTTCCAGAGCCTCTGCCAGCCGCACACGGCCGCCTCGACGCAGGTCAGCAAGCTCATCGCGCTCGCCATGCTCGGCCGCTACGAGGAGGCCGTCGAGACGGGTCTGCGCGCGCGCGATCGCTTCCTCGAACACGGCGACGCGGTGGCCGCCGGCAAGGTCGAGCACAACATCGGCAACCTCCTCGGCCGCCGCGACCGCTACGAGGAGGCCGAGCGCTACCTCAAGCTCGCGCGCGAACGCTTCCTCCCGACGGGCGACCTCAAGCAGCTCGCCATCATCGAGAACTCGCTCGCCTACCTCTACACGCTGCGCCAGGACTTCGGCGCGGCCGACGAGCTTTACCGCCAGGCGCTCTCGCGCGCCGAGGGCGGGCGGCTGGCCGCGACGCAGGCCGCCATCGAGGCCAGCATGGGCAACCTCGCGCTCTTCCGCGGCCGCTACCACGAGGCGCTCGACCTGCTCGAACGCTCGCGCCGCCACTTCCACACGATGGGCATGCCGCACCAGTCGGCCGTCGCCGAGCTGGAGCTGGCCGACGCCTACCTGGAGCTGAACCTCGCCGCCGAGGCGCTGGCCGTCTACCGCCGCGTCGCGCCGACCTTCGCCGAACTCGGCATGCGCGCCGAGCACGCGCGCGCCGTGGCGCAGGCCGGGCGCGCGGCCATCCTGACCGGCGACGCGGCCGAGGCGCACGGCCTGCTCGAAGAGGCGCGTCGGCTCTACGCCGCCGAGGGCAACATGGTCGGCGAGGCTTACGTCACGCTGACCGAGGCGCAGATGCGCCACGCCGAGGGCGACCACGCCTCGACGGCCGTGCTGGCCGCGCAGGCCGAGGCGCCGCTCCAGCGCGCGGGCACCTGGCGGCGTCTGCTGCTCGCGCGCTGGCTGCGCGGCGAGGCGGCGCGCGCCCAAGGGCAGGAGCGCCTCGCGCAGATTCTTCTGGAGACGACGCTCAGGGAGGCCGAGGCGCAGGCGCTCCCGCAGGTCGCCGAGCGCTGCCACACCTCGCTCGGCCTGCTCGCGGCCGCGCGCGGCGAGACAGAGCGCGCGGAGTCTTCGTTCAAGCGCGCCGTCGCGCTCATCGAAGACCTACGCGCGCCGCTGCCGGCCGAGGAGTTCCGCACCGCCTTCGTCGCCGACAAGCTGGCGCCCTACGACGAGCTGGTGCGTCTGTGCCTCGCCGACGGCCGCGTGACCGACGCGCTCTGCTACACGGAGCGGGCGCGCTCGCGCGCCCTCGTCGAGATGCTGAGCGGCGCGCTCGCCGTCCACCCGCGGCCGCGCGACGAGTTCGAGGCCGAATTGTTCGCGCAGCTCGAACGGCTGCGCGAGGAGCTGAACTGGTTCTACAGCCGCATCAACCGCCCGCCCGACGGCGACGCGGCGCGGGGCGCGGCCTCGATGCGCGCGCTCCACGACGCCGTGCGCGAGCGCGAGACGCGCACGCTCGAAATCATGCGCCAGCTACAGCAGCGCGGCGGCTCACCCGCGCTCGGCCGCGCCGAGCCGCTCGACGTGCGCGGCCTCCAGCGGTCGCTCGGCTCGGACACGGCGCTGGTCGAGTACACGACGCTCGGCGGCGAGCTGCTGGCCTTCGTCGTGACGGGCGAAGGCGTCGAGGTCGTCCGCGGCCTCGCCGACGAGCGCGCCGCCGCCGAGGCGCTGGCGCAGTTCCGCTTCCAGGTCGGGAGCTTGCGCTACGGCTCGGCGCGGATGCGCTCGCACCTCCCGTCGCTCGAAGAGCGCGCGCGCCGGCGCCTGCGGACGCTCTACGACCTGCTGCTGCGCCGCGTCGAGGCGTTGATAGGCGACCGCCGGCTGGTCGTCGTCCCGCACCGCGCGCTCCACTACGTCCCGTTCCACGCGCTCCACGACGGCGACTCGTACGTCGTCGAGCGGCGCGAAGTCTCCTACGCGCCGAGCGCGTCGGTGCTGACCCACTGCCTCGCCCGCCCCCCGCGCCCCTTCGAGCGCGCGCTGCTGCTCGGCGTCGCCGACGAACAGACGCCGCGCGTGCGCGACGAGATAGAGGCGCTCGCGCCGCTCTTCCCCGAGGCGACGGCGCTGCTCGACGCGGAGGCCACAATCGCCGCGCTGCGCGGGGGCGCGCCCGCGACCGACGTGCTGCACCTCGCCTGCCACGGCCAGTTCCGCCCCGACAGCCCGCTCTTCTCCTCGCTCCGCCTCGGCGACGGCTGGCTGACCGTGCGCGACGCCTACACGCTCGACGTCGGCGCCTCGCTCGTCACGCTCTCGGCCTGCGAGACGGGCGTCAGCGCCGTCGCGCCGGGCGACGAGCTGCTCGGCCTCGTCCGCGGCTTCTTCTACGCCGGCGCGCCGAGCCTGCTGCTGAGCCTCTGGACGGTGGACGACGAGGCGACGGCCGAGCTGATGAAGGACTTTTACACCTCGCTGCGCGCCGGCGCGCGCCCGGCCGCCGCCCTGCGCGCCGCGCAGCTCAGCCAGATGCGCGCGCGCCCGCACCCCTTCTTCTGGTCGCCCTTCGTCCTCACGGGCCGCTGGTAGCCGCGCGGACGGCGCGAATCGGCCCGGCGCAAAATTTCTCGGTTTTCGACGTATTTTTCGACCCGGCGCGGGCACTGTCTGGCGGGAGAAAGGCATCAAAGACTGTGGACTTTCCAGCGCGCGCCCGCCCCGTCCCAGAGGGCGCGCCCCGTATCGCGGTCATTCCCCGAAGGCCCGGCCGTTTGTCAGGAATTTTCCAAGGAGTTCCCTTCCGAGATGTCCCTTAAGTTCTCGCGCCCTTTCGCCCTGCTCGCCCTGCTGGCGGCGCTGCTGCTCGCGGGTCTGCCGCCCGCGCCGTCGGCGCGCGCCTCGTCCGACGACGGCCAGGACGGCTACGTCGCCGACGAGTTGAACGTCAAGCTGCTGCCCGCGGGCGACATCGCGCAGATTCAGAAGCAGTACGGCCTCGAGCGCGTCCGACAGTTCGGCGCCCGCCCCATCTACCTGCTGCGCCTGACCGCCGAGTCGCCGGCGGGGCTCGACTCGCGCGCGCTCGCCGCCAGGATACTGGCCCAGAACCCGACGGCCGTCGAGTTCGCCGAGGCCAACTACACCGCCGGCGCGCCCGAGGGCAGCGGCTTCACCTGGAGCGTCGGCGACGGCTGGAACGCCGGTTTCACCTGGAGCGTCGGCGGCGAGACGCAGTACCGCACCCAGTGGGCGCAGGACAAGATTCGGCTGAAGGACGCGCACAAGGCGACGAAGGGCGCCGGCGTCATCGTCGCCGTGCTCGACACGGGCGTTGACCGCCGCCACCCGGCGCTCGCCGGCCGGCTCGTCGGCGGGCGCGACTTCGTGGACGGCGACGACGACCCGAGCGAGGTGCTGCCCGCGCCGTGCGCCGGCTCGTCAGACCGCGCGAAGTGCGGCCCTTACGGCCACGGCACGCACGTCGCCGGCCTGGTGGCGCTGACCGCGCCCGAGGCGCGCATCATGCCGCTGCGCGTGCTCGACCCGCAGGGCGTCGGCGACATGTGGGTGCTGGCCGAGGCCGTCCGCTACGCGCTCGACCCGGACGGCGACCCGTCCACGGACGACGGCGCCGACGTCATCAACATGAGCCTCGCCACCGTCCACGACTCGCGCCTCCTGCGCGAGATAATCGGCGACGCCTGCGACACCGGCGTCCCCACGCCCCACGACAAGGTGGTGGTGGTCGCCGCCGCCGGCAACGACTACACGACGCGCCCGCTCGACGGCATGTACCCGGCCGCCGAGAACTTCGACGGCGAACTCTCGGTCGCCGCCAGCCGCTCCGACGACCTGCTCTGGGCCGAGTCGCAGCGCGACGGCCGCGTGGACTTGATGGCGCCCGGCGTCGGCCTGACCAGCAGCGTCCCCGGCAACGGCACGGGGACGTGGGCCGGCACCTCGATGGCCTCGCCGCTCGTGGCGGGCGTGGCGGCGCTGGTGCGCGCGGCCGCGCCGTCGATGACGGCCGACGACGTGAAGGAGCGCATACGCGAGACGGCGCCGCGCCCCGCGCCCGAGCAGGCGGTCAAGCGCCGGCTCGACGCGGCCGCCTCGGTCGCCGCGCTCACGGCGCCGGGCGTCAACCCGATTGACGACACGTCCCGCTTCGTGCGCCAGCACTACCTGGACTTCTTCAACCGCGCGCCCGACGCCGAGGGGCTCGCCTTCTGGACGGACAACGTCGAGACGTGCGGCGCGGACGCCGCCTGCCGCGAGGTCAGGCGCGTCAACGGCAGCGCCGCCTTCTTCCTCTCCATCGAGTTCCGGCAGACGGGCTACTTCGTCTACCGCCTGCACAAGGCGGCCTTCGGCGACCTGCCCGGCGCGCCCGTCCCCGTGCGCTACGAGGACTTCATGCCCGACACGCAGCAGATAGGCGAGGGCGTCGTCGTCCGCCAGCCCGGCTGGGAGAAGAAGCTCGACGCCAACCGCGACGCCTTCGTGCTCGACTTCGTCACGCGCGCGGGCGCGGCCGGCGGGCGCGACTTCTCGGCGCAGTACAAGCCGGGGACGCCCGCGGCCGACATCGTGGACGCGCTCTTCAGAAACGTCGGCGTGACGCCGCTCGCCGCCGAGCGCGACGCGCTCGTCAGGGAGCTTTCGGAGAACCCCGACTCGCCCGCGCTGCGCGCCTCGGCGCTCAGGAAGGTGGCCGACAGCCCGCTCGTCGTCCGCCAGGAGTTCGCGAGGGCCTTCGTCCTGATGCAATACTTCGGCTACCTGCGCCGCAACCCGAACGACGCGCCCGAAGCGAACCGCGACTTCACCGGCTACAACTTCTGGCTCGGGAAGCTCAACGAGTTCAACGGCGACTTCCAGGCGGCCGAGATGGTCAAAGCCTTCCTCTCCGCCGACGAGTACCGCCAGCGCTTCGGCCGATAGGCCGGCGCGACCGAAGCGCCAGACCGCGAAAGGGGGCGGCCGCCTGAAGTGCGGCCGCCCCCTTTCCGATTCGACGCGACAAAAAAAATCCGGCCGGGCGTATTTCCACACCCGCCCGCCACACTGTTCGTACGTTAAGCCGGCGCGCCCCGCGACGGGAGACAAAAGCGGGGGCGGCCGGGAGCAAGGGGGGGTTCACGACTTCTGTCGGGACGTTTCGTCACGGGGAGAACGGGCGTCCCGCCAGTCGGGCGGCGCGGTCAAAAGGCCGCGCCGCCCTTTTTTGTGGCGACGAAGGCGCGGGGCCGCGGGATGAAGGGACGGCCCGACGGCCTCTCCTTCGTCCCGCGGCCCCGCGCCTTCGTCGCCACGTTTACGCGCCGTGCTTCTTGAACCAGTCCTGAAGGCGTCGCCAGCCGTCGGCGGCGGCCTCCCTGTTGTAGGAGGGGCGGTAGTCGGCGTGGAAGCCGTGGCCGGCCTCCGGGTAGACGACGATTTCGGACGCCCGCGCCGCCTTCGACCCGGAAGCCTTGAGCGCCGCGCGCATCCGCTCGACCGTCTCGACGGGGATGCCCGCGTCCTTCGCGCCGTAGAGCCCGAGCACGGGCGCGTTCAACTCGCCGGCGACGTCCACGGGTTGGCGCGGCGTCAGGGGGTTGGCCGGCTGCCCCGGGTTGGCGACTAGCCGGCCGTACCACGCCACGCCCGCGTCCACCTCCCTGCTGTGAGCCGAGTAGAGCCACACGATGCGCCCGCCCCAGCAGAAGCCCGTGACGCCGACGCGCTTCCCGTCCGTCTTCTTCGTCGCGCGCGCCCACGCGACCGTCGAGTCGAGGTCGGCCATCACCTGCTCGTCCGGCACGCGCGCGACGACCTTCATCACGTCATCCATCTTGAGCTGCGTCGTGTCGCCCTGCCTGAAGTAGAGCGACGGCGCGACGGCCATGTAGCCGAGCCTGGCGAAGCGCCGGCACACGTCCTTGATGTGCTCGTGGACGCCGAAAATCTCCTGCACGACGAGCGCGAGGGGGAAGTTCTTCCCCTTCGCCGGCATCGCGCGGTACGCGGGCATCTGGCCGCCGCGCACGGGGACGCCGACCTCGCCCGCCTCGAGCCCGCGCGCGTCGGTCGTGATGACGGTCTGCGCCGCGACGGGCTGCACAGCCAGCGCGAACCCCGCCGCCAGCGAGCCGGCGATAAACCCGCGCCGCGAAACCTCCTCCGGCAACAGTCCGACAAGTTCTTCGTGCATCTCTCTCCGGGCCTTCCTTTCTGAAAGTGGGACGGCGTTACTCTAACGCATGCGCGCGGCCGCCGGAAGACGCCCCCGCCTTTTTTCGCGCGGGCGGCGGCGCGGCTTGAAAAGGGGCGGCGCGGCGGCGTAGATTGGCGACGCTTTGCAATCCCCTTTGAACCGCGGAAGGAAAATCTTATGAGCATATGCGCGACCCTGGCGGCCGAGTTGCGGCAGGAGGCGAGGACGACGAGGCGCATTCTGGAGCGCGTGCCGGAGGCGTCCTTCGGCTGGAAGCCGCACGAAAAGTCTATGACGCTGGGGCGGCTGGCGGCGCACGTCGCCGAGCTGCCCGAGCTGATACTCCCCGCGCTCACGCAGCCCGAGCTGGACTTCGCCGCCGGCGACTTCAAGCCCTTCGACCCGCAGACCTCCGCCGAGCTGCTGGAGAAGTTCGACCGCAACATCGAGGAGGCCGTCGGGCTCCTCGAAAAGCAGCCCGACGAGCGCATGGGCGAGCCCTGGCGGATGAGGCACGGCGAGCAGGTCTTCTTCGAGATGCCGCGCGCGGCGGTCGTCCGCTTCGTCGGGCTCAACCACGTCGTGCACCACCGCGGACAGCTCTCGGTCTACCTGCGGCTGCTCGACGTGCCGCTGCCCTCCATCTACGGCCCGTCCGCGGACGAGGGGCCGGGCGCGTAAAGGGCTCGCACGAAAATGGCCGGGGCGGGGGTGTAGCTTATGACTTCGGGCAGGGGGCGGGTGAGAATCGGCTGCTGCGGCTTCCGCTCGTCGCGCGCGACCTACTACGGCGAGCTGGACTCGGTCGAGGTGCAGCACACCTTCTACCAGCCGCCGCAGGTCGCGACGCTGCGGCGCTGGCGCGAGGAGGCGCCCGCAGGCTTCGAGTTCACGCTCAAGGCGTGGCAGCTCGTCACGCACGCGGCGTCGAGCCCGACCTACCGCCGGCTCAAGCGCACGCTGACGGAGGAGGAGCGCGAGGGCGCGGGCTACTTCCGCCCGACCGAGGCGGTCGCAGGGGCGTGGGCGCTGACGCGCGAGTGCGCCGAGGCGCTCGGCGCGCGCGCCCTCCTCTTCCAGTGTCCGGCCAGCTTCAAGCCCACGCGCGAGAACGTCGAGAACCTGCGCCGCTTCTTCCGCGGCGCCGCGCGCGGGAAGTTGATTTTCGCTTGGGAGCCGCGCGGCGGCTGGCCGCGCGAGCTGGTGGGCGAGCTGTGCGAGGAGCTGGGGCTGTGGCACGCCGTGGACCCGTTCGCCGAGCGGACGGTCACGCGGGGGCGCTGCTACTTCCGGCTGCACGGCCGCAAGGGCTGGCGCTACAAGTACGAGGACGGCGAGCTTGAGGAGCTGTGCTCGATGCTCCCGAAGCGCGCCGCCTCGTACGTCTTCTTCAACAACGTCGAGATGCGCGACGACGCGCGACGCTTCAGGGAGATGGTCGAGGCCGGCTACTGAAGCACGCGCAGGTCGCGCTCGCCGACAATCTTCCACCCGCCGCCCGTGCGCCGCCAGCGAAGCTCTTGCAGCACTTCGCCGCTGCGGCTGCCCTCGCCGCCGGAAATCTGGTACCGCTTGCGGAAGCGCATGACGGCCGTGCGCCCGTCGCGGCTCAAACGTATGTCGGGCGGCGCGGCCTCGACGTTGACCGCGTCGGCGCGCGCGAAGAGCCGCGCCTTCTCGGCGCGCACCGCGTCGCGCGAGGCGTTGCGCGAGAGGTAGAAGGCTTCGACCGTCGGCGCGTAGAAGGTCATCTGCCGGCCCACGTCGCGCGAGTTGGTCGCCGCCAGCCACTCGCCGAGCGCCGAGCGCAACTCGCCCTGCGTCCCCGCGTCGGCCTCGGCCGTGGCCTCCCGGTTCGACGCCGCTGCCGCCGCCTCCTGCTCCTGCGCCGCCGCGCCGCGCGCCGCCTCGCTGCCCGCGGGCGGCCCGGCGACGGCCGGGGCCGGCGCCGTCTGCGCGTGCGCGGGCTGAGTGGCCGGCGGCTGCGCGACCGCCCCGTCGGCCGCGGCCGGCCGCGCCTCCTGCGGCGCGGGCTGCGAAACGGCGGCCGCTTCCTTCGACGCGCCCGCGTCCTGTCTTGCGCCCGCGTCCTGTCTGGCCGCCGCGTACTGTCCCGCCGCCGCGTCCGGAGGCGCGCCCTGGTAGAGCGTCAGGGCGAGCCCGCCCAGCACGCCCCCGACCACGCCGCCGAGCACGCACAGCACGACCGCCGTCAGCGGCCACGAGCGTGCGCGGGAACCGGGGACGAGCGGCACGGCCGGCTGCGCGCGCTGTACGGATTTCTCGTCGAAGCGCGGCGGCCGCAGCGACGACTCCTCCGCGAGCGGAACCGTCTCATCCGTTGGACTTACGAACGTCTCCCCCACCCTGCGCTCCATTTCACACACGCCTCCCTTGAACGCAACTTATACACTCGGCGACTTCCCCCCAAGCCTAAAAGCAAGGCGCAGTCCAAAGCCCGCCCCGCGGCGCCTCTCTGTTTGACTCTCCGGCCGATTTGTCGTAGATACGTTTGAGCCGGCCTCCCAAGAGAAAATTTTGTAAGACCATGAAAGCGTTCCGCGTCACACTCGCCGCCCTCTTCGTCTTCGCGCCCGCGCTCGCGGCCTGTAACCGGAAGGCCGCCGCCCCCGAAGGCGCCGCGGCCACGCCCGCGCCCGCCGCCGCGCCCGACCAGCCGCAGCCGGACGCGCCCGCCGCGCCCTCCGACGACGCGCGCGCTCTCTACGAGCGCGGCCGCGAAGCCTACAGGCAGAACCGCGACGAGGAGGCCATCGAGAACTTCAAACGCGCCGTCGAGCTGGCGCCCGACTTCGCGGAGGCTTACTACCGCCTCGGCCTCGCCTACAACGCGACCAAGCAGCCCGAGGAGGCCGACGCGGCTTTCGCCGAGGCCGTCAAGGCTTTCGAGAAGATAGTCAAGCACGAGCCGAAGAACTCCGACGCCTACTACTTCCTCGGCATCTGCTACGAGCAGCTCGGCAAGTACGACGACGCCGTCAAGGCGCTCAAGGAGGCGGTCAAGAACTCGCCGCAGGAGAACGACGACAAGTACTTCGAGCTGGCCTCGGCCCACTACAAAATCGCGCAGTACGACGAGTCGGTCAAAGCCCTCAACAAGACCCTGGAGATTAACCCCGACCACTTCCGCGCGCAGGAACTGCTGGAGCAGGCCAAGTCCGGCGCCAGGCGCATCGAGGAGTTCCGCAAGCGGCAGGAGCAGCAGTTGCGTAAGCAACAGCAGCAGCAGGGCCCGAGGAACTCCAACCCGGGGGCCAACACGAACGCCGGCCCGGCCGTCAACAGCAGCGACCTCCCGCCGCCGCCGGCTTAACGGCCGCCCCGGCGGCGGCGCGGCGCGCGCGGCTTGCCCGCGCCGGTTGAGAGAATCGTCGGAGGCTCGAATTTGAAATCCCGCGCCCGCGCCCCCGCGCCGCGGCGGACGCGACCCCGAGCATGATTAAACAGACAGTACGCCCCTCGACCGTCGCCCTGCTTCTACTGCCGCTCCTGCTCGCGGCCGGCGCGGCGCGCGCGCAGAAGCCCGCGCAGCCCACGGCCGCCGAGACGCAGGCGGCGCTGCGCCGCCTCTCCGTCGCCGGGAGCGTGCTCTACGTCGCGGCGCACCCCGACGACGAGAACACGGCGCTGCTCGCCTACCTCGCGCGCGGCCGCGGCGTCCGCACCGCCTACCTGTCGCTGACGCGCGGCGACGGCGGGCAGAACATCCTGGGCTCGGAGAAGGGCGCGCTGCTCGGGCTCGTCCGCACGCAGGAGCTTCTGGCCGCGCGCCGCGTGGACGGCGCCGAGCAGTTCTTCACGCGCGCCATAGACTTCGGCTTCACGCGCTCGCCCGAAGAGACTTTCCGCTTCTGGGAGCACGACGCCGTGCTCTCGGACGTCGTGCGCGTCATCCGGCGCTTCCGCCCCGACGTGGTCGTCGCGCGCTTCCCCACGACGGGCGAGGGCGGCCACGGCCAGCACACCGCGTCGGCCATCCTCGCCGGCGAGGCGTTCGACGCGGCCGCCGACCCGGCGCGCTTCCCCGAACAGCTCGGGGAGGGTCTGCGGCCCTGGCGCGCGAAGCGGCTCGTCTGGAACGTCTTCAACTTCCGCCCGGGCGAGACGCCGAAGGACGCCGACAAGATGCTGAGCGTTGACGTCGGCGGCTTCGACCCGCTGCTCGGCCGCTCCTACACGGAGATCGCGGCCGAGAGCCGCACGATGCACATGAGCCAGGCGCAGGGCACGCCCGAGCGCCGCGGCCCCGCGCCCAACTACTTCGCGCACCTCAAGGGCGAGCCCGCGGCGAAAGACCTGTTCGACGGCGTTGACCTGACCTGGCGCCGCTTCGCGGGCGGCGAGGCCGTGGGGCGCCTGCTCGAAGAGGCGGCGCGCGGCTTTCAGGCCGCGAACCCGTCGGCCAGCCTGCCGCTGCTGCTGCGCGCGCGCCGCGAACTCGGGAGGCTGCCGAAGGACGAGCCGCTGCTCGAAGCGCGCCGCGCGGCGCTCGACGAAGTCATCCGCGCCTGCGCGGGGCTGTGGGTCGAGGCGACGGCCGCCGAGCCCTACGTCACGCCGGGCGGCGAGGTCAAAGTCACCACGACCGTCGTCAACCGCTCGGGCTTCCCCCTGAAGTTCGAGGGGGCGGGCGCGGACTCGGCCGGCGCGGACTCGCCGCGCGCCGAGCTGAAGGCCAACCAGCCGCTCGCGCGCGAGACGACGACGCGCGTCCCCGCCGACGCCGCCTACAGCCAGCCCTACTGGCTGCGCGAGGAGCCGGGCCGCGGCCTCTTCAAGCTCGCCGAGCCTTCGCTCGTGGGCGCGCCCGAGAGCCCGCCGGCGCTCACGCAGTCCGTCAGCGTCGTCTTCGGCGACTCCGGCGATACCGGCGGCGGGGCGGAGGTCGTCACCTTCCGCGTCCCCGTCCTCCACCGCTGGACGGACCGCGTGCGCGGCGACCTCTACCGCCCGGTCGTCGTCGTCCCGGAGGTCGCCGTCTCCGTCTCGGAGCACACGCTGGTCTTCCCCGACCGCCGCCCGCGGCAGGTGCGCGTCACGCTCCGCGCCGCCACGGCCGCCGGCTCCGCGGGCGCGCTCCGGCTGCGGCTGCCCGCGGGCTGGGCCGCGTCGCCGGCCGAAGTCCCCGTCACGCTCAAGGGCAAGGGCGAGGAGTTCCGCGCCGCCTTCGAGGTCACGCCCCCGGCCGCGGCCTCGACCGCCGCGCTCGCGGCCGAGTACGTCTCCGCCGGCAAGACCTACACGCGCGGCCTGCTCGAAATAGACTACCCGCACATCCCCCGGCAGACGGTCTTCCCCGAGGCCGCCGCGGCGCTCGTGCGCGTGGACGTGGCGAAGCGCGGCCAGCGCGTCGGCTACGTGATGGGCTCGGGCGACGAGGTGCCCGAGGCTTTGCGGCAGGTCGGCTACGACGTGGCGCTGCTCTCCGACGAAGATTTGGAGTCGGCCGACCTCGCGCGCTTCGACGCCGTGGTGACGGGCGTGCGCGCCTACAACACGCGCGCCGCGCTCAGGCGCCAGCAGCGCCGCCTGCTCGAATACGTCGAGCGCGGCGGCACGCTCGTCGTCCAGTACAACACGCCCGACCGCACGCTCGAAGGCGCGCAGCTCGGCCCGTACCCCTTCAAAATCACCTCCGACCGCGTCACCGACGAGGAGGCCGCCGTCGCCATTCTCGCGCCCGGCGACGCGCTCCTCGGGGCGCCGAACAAGATCACGGCCGCCGACTTCGACGGCTGGGTGCAGGAGCGCGGGCTCTACTTCGCCTCGGAGTGGGACGCGCGCTACACGCCGCTCTTCTCGTCGCGCGACCCCGGCTCGCCCGAGCTGAAGGGCTCGACGCTCGTCGCGCGGCACGGCGCGGGCGTCTACGTCTTCACCGGGCTCGCCTTCTTCCGCCAGTTGCCGGCGGGCGTGCCCGGCGCGTACCGCCTCTTCGTCAACATGATTTCGGCGGGCAGGTGAGCCGCCCGACAAGAACCCCGATGACCGACGAGACGCGTGACCGCCAGCCCGCCGAGGAGCCGCCGCCGTTCGGCGGGAGCTGGCGGGCGCTCTACGCCGCCGTCCTCGTCAACCTCGCCGTGCTGGTCGCGCTCTTCTACCTCTTCACGAGGGCCTTCCGATGAGGGCGCTCGACTGGGCGGTGCTCTTCGCCGCGCTCGCCGGCATCGTCGCCTACGGGCTCTGGAAGGGGCGGCGCACGCGCGACCTCGACGACTTCCTCGTCGCGCGCCACAGCATGCGCTGGCACCACGTCGCGCTCTCCATCATGGCGACGCAGGCGAGCGCCATCACCTTCCTCTCCACGCCGGGGCAGGCGTACGCCGACGGCATGCGCTTCGTGCAGTTCTACCTCGGGCTGCCCGTGGCGATGGTCGTCCTCTCGGTCACGGCCGTCCCCATCTACCACCGGCTCAAGGTCTACACGGCCTACGAGTACCTTGAGGGGCGCTTCGACCTGAAGACGCGGACGCTCGCCGCCGGCCTCTTCATGCTCCAGCGCGGGCTCTCGACCGGCGTCTCCATCTACGCGCCGTCGGTCATCCTCTCGGTCATCATGGGCTGGGACATCCGCGTCGTCATCTTCCTCATCGGCGGCTCGGTCACGCTCTACACGGCGCTCGGCGGCGCGCGGGCGGTGGACAACACCAACTTCCAGCAGTTCCTCATCATCATGGGCGGGATGGTCGTCGCCTTCTTCACCATCGTCTGGACGCTCCCCGCGGACGTCTCGTTCGTCGAGGCGCTCAGCGTCTCGGGCAAGCTCGGCCGGCTCAACGCGATGGACTTCTCCTTCGACGTCAAGAGCCAGTACAACTTCTGGTCGGGGCTCGTCGGCGGCTGCTTCCTCGCGCTCTCCTACTTCGGCACGGACCAGTCGCAGGTGCAGCGCTACCTGACCGGCGAGTCGGTCGCGCAGAGCCGGCTGGGGCTGCTCTTCAACGGGCTCGTCAAAGTCCCGATGCAGTTCTTCATCCTCTTCCTCGGCGCGATGGTCTTCGCCTTCTACCAGTTCACCCAGCCGCCGGTCTTCTTCAACCCGGTCGCGGTCGAGCGGGCGCGCGCCGGCGCGAGCGCCGGGCAGTTCCGCGCCCTGGAGGCCGAGCACGCCGCGGCCTTCGAGGAGAAGCAGAGGGCGGCGCGCGAGTACGTCGGCGCGCTGCGCGCGGGCGACGGGGCGGCGGCCGAGTCGGCGGCGCAGGGGCTGAGGGCGGCGCAGGAGCGCGCCGGCCGGGTCAGGGCGGGCGCGGTCGAGTTGCTGCGGGAGCCGGGCAAGCCGCGGCCGGAAGACACCAACTACGTCTTCCTCAACTTCGTCATCAACCACCTGCCGGCGGGCGTCGTGGGGCTCGTCTTCGCGGCGGTCTTCTTCGCCTCGATGTCCTCGTCGGCGTCGGCGTTGAACGCGCTGGCCTCGACGACGGTGATTGACGTGGAGCGGCGGCTGCTGACGGGGGGGCGGGGCGACCGCTTCCACTTCCTTTCGTCGAAGCTGGCGACGGTCTTCTGGGGGCTCTTCGCCGTGGCGTTCGCGCAGTACGCGGGGCAGCTCGGCTCGCTCATCGAGGCGGTCAACCGCCTGGGCTCGCTCTTCTACGGCGCCATCCTCGGCATCTTCCTGCTCGGCTTCTACTTCAAGCGCGTCGGCGGGACGGCGGCCTTCGCGGGCGCCGTCGCCGGCGAGGCGGCCGTGCTCTACTGCTTCTACTTCACCGACATCGCCTTCCTCTGGTACAACGTCGTCGGCGCGCTCGTCGTCGTCGCCACCGCCCTCGCCGTCAACCCGCTCGCCGCCGACGCCAAAAACAATTGACCGCGGAGACGCGAAGACGCGGCTAACCGTTCTTAGCCGCGTCCCAGCGTCGCCGTGTTCGGAGCCGACCGTCAGTCGCGGCGGAGGAAGATGGTGTCGTAGTGGCTGACGAAGCGGAAGCCGGCGCGCAGGTAGAGCGAGCGCGCGGGCGCGTTGCGCTCGTTGACGAGGAGGCAGACCGAGTCGGCGCGCCGCAGCAGCCCGGCCGTCAGGCGCGAAAGGCACCGCAGGGCGCGGCCCCGCCCGCGCTCGAAGGCGTCGAGGTGGACGCCTTCGAGGTAGACGACGCCCTCGGCGTCGGCCACCACCTCGGCCTTGAAGACGAGCCGGCCGCCCTCCGTCAGCACCCACGTCCGCCCGCGCTCGACGCGCCGCTCGCAGCGGCGGCGGAAGCCGTCGGGGTCGCTCTCAAGCGGGTTGACGCCGCTCTCCTCCTCGGCCATCCGCGCCTGCACGGGCATGACCAGCGCGAGGTCTTCGGGCGTGGCGGGGCGCGGGCGCTCGGCCGCGCCGTCGTCGGCGTCGCCGGCCGCGCCGCAGCGGTCGAGCTGGAAGAGAAGCTCGCGGCAGGCGAGGCGCATCGGCTGGCGGCCGCCGGCGCGGTAGTGGCGCCAGAAGGCCGCGACCTGCTCGGCCTCGCCGAGCAGCATGTGGAGCCCGGTGGCCGCCTGCGCGGCGCGCGCCAGCGAGCGCAGCGCGCGCGGCGTGCGCGCCTCGAACAGCGTGTGGTGGCCGACGAGCGCGACGCCTTCGAGCCGCCCGCGCACGTCGCGGCAGCCGTAGAAGCTCCCGCGGTTGTGCGGGCTCTCAAGCCCGTTGTCGCGTATCAGGCCCAGGAGGTTGACGGCGTGGACGGGGCGCTCGGCGAGGAAGGCGCGCGCCTCGGCCTCCGACCCGCGCCGGAGCGACTCGGCGCGCGCCTCGCTCACGCGCAGCGGCGCGAAGGCGTCGCAAAAGCTCTGCGCGGGCGGGGTCTGCGTTTGTGTCAGCGGCTGGAGCATCGTCGGAAATCCTTCAGGCGGCGGCGGGCCTCGCCGGCCCGACCTGCGGCCGTCCGCGCCGCGGCTACGGCGCGACGGCCATGAAGGCCGTGTTGTCGCCGCTGACGAGGACGGACAGTCCCCCGATGGCGTCGCCGAGCAGCACGCCGTCGTTCATCAGCGTGCCGTCGCTCATCAGCGTGCCGTCGCCGAGCAGCACGCCGTCGCCGAGCAGCGCGCCGTCGTTCATCAGCGCGCCGTCGCTCAAAAGCACCCCGCCGCCGCGCAGGCTGTACGGGATGGCCGTGCCCGTGCCGAGCACGCCGCCCGCGCTCGTCATGATGTTCCTGCCGAGCAGGACGCCGGCCGTCAACTTCGCCGCGTCCCTGACGACGACGCCGTCGCTGCGGACGACGCAGTCGTTGTTGATGTGGTTGGTGGGGCGGTAGCCCTCCTGAAACTTCGTGACCAGCTCGGCGCCCGTGCCGTAGGTGAAGTCGAAGGTGACGCCCTGCGCCCAGACGTAGTTGCGGTCGGAGATGTAGGTCTGCGCCGCGGGGAGCGCCGCCGTCAGCAGCGGCGCGCCGACGGCCGCCGACGCCGGGTCGAGGTCGCGGCGCACGAGTTCGGCCAGCCGCGTCGCGCCCGCGACGTTCAGCTCGCCCGCGCCCTGCTCCAGCAGGCTGAAGCCCTTGAGCGGCGTGGCCGTGTACTGCAAAAGCGTCCTCGCCATCCCGGCCGTCAGCTTCGGGTTGACCTCGAACATCAGCGCGGCCGCGCCCGCCACCAGCGGCGCCGCCATCGAAGTGCCCGACAGGTACATGAAGTCGCGCTGCTGCTCGGCGTCGTCGTAGGCGTTGACCTGCCCGAAGTTGGACTTGAGGTAGTTCGGGTACGCCTCGGCCGCGACGAGCTTGTTGCCGGGCGCGACGAGGTCGGGCTTGATCAAGTTGTCGTAGCGCCTGGCGCCGGCCGCGTCCGTCCAGTAGCCGCGCGTGGGCCCGCGCGAGCTGTAGGTGGCGACCGCGTCGTCGGCGCGCGAGTCCGTCCCGAAGGTGTTGGCCGCGCCCACGGTCAGCGCCGTCGGCTCCGCGCCCGGCGTGTGCACGCGCCCGTAGACCTTCTGCCCCTGCGCGTTCTTCCCGTTGTTGCCGGCGGCGGCCACGACCACGACGCCGAGGTGGTAGAGCCTGCGGACGGCGAGGCACAGCGGGTCGTTCGCGTAGGAGTCAACGGCCGGCGCGCCCAGCGAGATGTTGACGACGCGGATGTTGTAGGCGGCGTGGTTGGCCGCGAGCCAGTCGAGCGCCGCCAGCAGCCACGAAGCCTGCCCCTTGCCCTTCGAGTCGAGCACGCGCAGGTCGATGATTTTGGCGTCGGTCGCCACGCCGCTGTAGGCGCCGCCCTTGACGCGGTCGAAGCCGGCGGCGAGGCCGGCGACGTGCGTGCCGTGGCCGTAGGGGTCGTCGGTGCGCGACTCGGTCGTGACGAAGTTCTTGTTGAAGACGACGCGCGAGGCCGTCCCCGCCGCGTCGAGGAAGGCGGCGTGCTGGTCGTAGACGCCCGAGTCCACGACGGCGATGCCGACGCCCGTGCCGTTGAGCTGGCTGATGCCGGAGTAGGTCTGCGCGAGGGCCGCGTCGGCGCCCGTCGTCTTCGAGATGTGGCCGAGCGCCTCGGTCTCGGCGTCGAGCGAGGCGTAGGAGATTTCGTCGAACGAGGCCAGCGCCTCGACGGCCGAGGCGGGCAGCTCGACGACCGCCATCCCGAGGTTGCGCAACTCGCGCCGGACGTGCGCGCCGTTGCTGTTGAGCAGCGCGTTGAGCCCGCCGCTCATCTTGCCCTTGAGCTGGATGACGACCTGCACGGGCTCGCCCGCGCCCCTGCCGCGCCGCCCCTCGCGCGCCCGCTCGCGCAGCGCCGCCGAGACCTTGTCGCGGTTGACCGCCTCTTCGGCGGAGGGGCCGCTCTCGCCGCCGCCGCCGCGTCTCTCGCCCGCCAGCGCGCGCCCCGACGGCGCGAGCCCCGCGCCGCAGAGCGGCAGGAGCAGCGCGCAGCAGGTCAGCGTGGTCAGAATTTTCGACTTGATGTTCATCGTTGGGGAATCTGTGTTTAAGGCCGGCGTCGCCTGCGCCCTGGTCTGAACGAGCGCGGCGAGCGTGCGCCGCGCGAGGGGCTTGTGCAGCCGGCGTGCCGCGGGCGTGGGGGCGGCCGAAACCGCGTTTTTAGAGGGGAATTCGGCGGGATTCGGCGGGAGTGCGCGCCCGGCCGCGGTCGGGCGTCCTGACCGATGCGGTCAGCGTGAGCGGGCGCCCGCGTCAGTTTGATTTACGGCGGCGGCGCGCGCGCCCGTAAAAATAAGGAGGGTGAAGGGAGGCGCGCCGCCTCCCTTCACCCTCCATTCTTTCGGGCGCCGGCCGTTCCCGAAAAGTTAGGGGTTCGCCTTCCAGTCGCCGAGCGTCTTCTCGAAGGCGGCGAGCGCCTGCGCGTTGGCGTTGGCGGCGCGGCCGACCTGCAAAGCCTTCTCGCCGGCGGCGACCGCCTCGGCCCTCTTGCCCTGCGCGGCGAGGATGCGCGCCTTGAGGTTCAGGTTGTTGAAGTTCTCGCGCGCCTTGATGGACTGCTCAGACCACGCGAGCGCCTGCGCCAGGTCGAGCTTGTTCTGGAACAGGTAGTTGGCCGCCTGCAAGGGCGTCTGCCAGTCGTCGGGCTTGGCGGCGGCGACCGTCGCGCGCGCCTTCGTGAAGGTGAGCCCGGGCACGTCCTTGACCTCGACGGTGAAGGGCACGGTCAGCTTCTCCCAGCGGATGTTGACGCGCGCCGCGCTGTCGCCCTCCGGCTCTATCTGGAAGGCCAGCCACTCCTGGCTCGCGGGCGCGGGCTGCGGCCTGGCCTTGACGCGCAGCACGTCCTTCTTCTCGTCGTAGGTGAAGCTGCCCCACTGGCCGGGGTCGCCGTTGAAGATGATGGTCCACTCGTCCCGCCCCGGGATGGTGTGGAGGCTGTAGGTGCCGGCCTTCAAGGGCTGGCCGTTGACCAGCACGTCGTCGGTGACGGTGAAGGTCGTCGCCTCGTTGGCGCCGGTGCGCCAGACGTGGCCGTAGGGGACGATGGGGGCGCCGGCGGCGCGGGCGCGCGCGTCGTCGAGCGTGGCCACGCCGGCGGCCGCGCCCGCGGGCGCATCGCCCCAGATGGCGCGGCCTTTGACGCCGGGGCGGCTGTAGGTGATGGTCAGGTCCGTGACGCCGATGGTCTGCATGACGCTCGCCTTCGGGCTCGGGCGCGGGGTGCGTAGCTGCGCGCGGGCGTCGCCGGCGGCGCAGGCGGCGAGCAGCAGGGCGGCCGCGGCCGCCCGCGGGAACAGTCTGCTAAGGGTCTTCATCGTGTGCTTCTCCTCGTATGAGATTGATGCCGGGGTCATTAAGGGGTCGGCCGCGGAGACTGGCGGCCCGCCCCCGCGCCCGCGATACGCCGGGCGGCGGGCGGCGCGCCCCGGCTCGACGCTGTGCGTGCGAAGCGAATGGTAGCAAAACCGGGACGCGAGTGAAAACGGCGGCGTGAGCCGACGCTGGTCGGCGGGCCCCGCGCTTACGTCGGCGTGCCCCGCGCTTGCGGAAGTCGGCGCCGGGGCGCGGGCGGCACCGGCGCGAAAGTCGCCTGCCGACCAAAGGCTGCCGACTACCCCGCGCCCTCGGCCGCCTCCCGCTCGTGCTCGTCGCCGAGGGCGAGGATTTCGCGGCGGATGGCGCGGCGCTCTTCGAGCAGGCGGCGGAAGAAGCTGCGCTCGCGGAGGAAGAAGAGCGTCGCGCGCGCGCCGGCGGCGAAGCGGCCGAACTCCTCGCGCGTGCGCAGCGCGACGTAGCCCGCCGGCGGCGCGCACGCGAACGCCGCCAGCGCCCAGCCCCAGCCCGCCCGCCAGTAGAGCGCCAGCGCCAGCGCCAGCCACGTCAGCGGGAACAGCAGCAGCGCCGCGGCTATCTTGAAGGTCGAGAGCACGTCGTCGTACTGGCGCGCGAGGCGCGTCGCCAGAAAGCCGGCGAGCTTGTAGGCCGGGTAGTGCAGCGCCGCGCCCGCGAGCGCCGCCGGCATCAGCAGCAGGAAGAGCGCCCCGCGCGACACGAGCTTCCACGCGCGCGCGTACTCCGAGACGGTCGAGGGCGAGAGCTGGCCCGGGTCTTCGAGCCCGGCCTGGCGCAGCGCCTCCTCGTAGGCCGTGATGCGCGCTTCCAGCGCCTCGACGCGCTCGGGCGAGCGCTGGCGGTGGAAGGCGTACGCCTCGACGAAGCGGCGGCGCAGGCGCAGCTCTCGCTCCAGCGTCCGCCCCTCGTCGCCTTCGTCGTCGTCCTCGGAGGAGAAGATGCGCTCGGCGCGCGCCACCATCTGGAGCGCCTCGTGCCGGTCGGCGTTGAGCGTGAGCGCGCGCATGGCCTCGGCGACGCGGTCGGAGAGGGCGCGCACGGCCGCGCGCGGCGGCTCGCCGTCGGGGTCGGGCGCGGCCGGCTCTACGGGTATGGACTCGCCGAAGTAGAGCAGCGCGCCGCTGCGGAAGGTCGTCTTCGCCGTGTAGTAGAGCCCCGCGGGCACGACCTTCAGGTCGAGCGCGCCGCCGGCGCCGCCCGCCGCCGAGACGGCGCCGAGCGCGATGCGCGCCGCGCCCGACTTCAGCGGGAGCAGGTAGGGCTCGCTGTGCGAGGCGCCCTCGGGGCAGATGGCGATGGCGCCGCCGCGCCGCAGGAGCCCGGCCGAGCGCTCGAACGTGTCGCGGTTGCGCGCGGCCGTGTCGCCCGCTTCGTCCTGCCTGCGGTAGACGGGGACGGAGTCGAGCGCGCGGACGAAGAAGCCGACGACGGGCGTGCGGAAGAGCGGCGACTTGGCGAGGAAGGAGACGCGGCGCGGCGCGTAGCAGAGCAGGAAGACCGGGTCCACCAGCCCGTTCGGGTGGTTGAGGACGAACAGGCACGCGCCGTCGCGCGGCACGCGCTCGCGCCCGACCACCTCGACGCGGCGGAAGAAGACGCGCAGCGCGAAGAGCAGCACGACCCTGATGACACGCCTCAGCAAGACCTTCCGGCAAGCCCCCGCGCGCGGAAATGGAAGAGCCCGGGGCGGCCCCGCGCGGGGGCGCGCCTCCGGGCTCCATTGTACTAAAAGCCGGGGCTACTGGTGGCTCATGATGCCGGCCCGGTTCGGGCCGAACCAGTCGCGGCTGGTGTAGTCGGTCAGAGTCAGCAGCAGCAGGATGAGCAGCCAGAAGAACATCGACGCGACGATGACCCAGATGAGCC
>DASVUF010000348.1:0-7431 GCA_036387195.1 Pyrinomonadaceae bacterium
GTGTCGCAGCTGCCGCCCGGGTACCGCGCCGTCTTCGTGCTGCACGACGTCGAGGGGCACGAGCACGAGGAGGTGGCGCGGCTGCTGGGCTGCTCGGTCGGCACCTCGAAGTCCCAGCTCCACAAGGCCCGCATGAAGCTCCGCCAACTCCTCAGGCAACAGAACGAGCCGCAATAGGCTTCCAAAGGTTTCGCGCGCCCTCCCGCGCCTTAAGCCCCCGGCCCCGCGCCGCGACAGAGTTTGAGAAGTCTTCCCCCTGAAAGTCCCGCCGGTGCGGGCAGCGCTAGAGGTTTGAGAGAAATGAACTGCGAGAAGTGTCAGGAACTGCTCAGCGACTTTCTGGACGGCGCGCTCGGCCACGCTGAGCACGCCGCCGTCGGCGCGCACATCGCCGGGTGCGACGCCTGCTCGACGGCGCGCGAAGACTTTCACTCCATCATCGCCGTCGCGCGCGAGGCGCGCGGCCAGCTCTTCGCGCCTGCCGACGAGCGCGCCCTCTGGCTGCGCGTCCGCGAGACGGTCGAGGCCGAGGGCCTGCTGCCGGCGCGCGCCGCCTCGGCCGAAGGCTTCTGGTCGCGCCTCTTCGGGATGCGCTGGGAGCTTTCGCTCCCGCAGTTGGCCGCGGGCGTCGCTTGCCTCGTGGTGGCGGTGGCGGCGGCCACGGCCTTCGCCGTCCGCGGCGTCGGCCCGGCGGCGGCCGAGCGCCCCGACAGGTCGGCGGGCGTGCGCCGCGCCGTCTCGGACGAGTTCTACCCGCGCGCCTACATCGAGTCGCACCAGGCGAGCCTCAACTACTGGGAGCAGCGCGTGCGCGCGCGCAAGGCGAGTTGGAACCCGCGCATGCGCGCCTCGTTCGACCGCAGCGTCCACGTCCTCGACCAGACCGTCAGCGACTCGCTCGACGACCTGCGGCAGAACCCGCACGACGAGGTCGCCGAGGAGATGCTAAACTCCGCCATGCGCGACAAGATAGAGCTGCTGCGCGAGTTCGGCGAGCAGTAAAGGCAGGCGGCCGGAGCGGGCGCCGCGCCCGCCGGCGGCCCCTGCGACATGCGCCCGCGCCCCCGCCGAAGGGGGAAGCGCGGGCGCTTCTAGCGCGCGGGCGCGCCGAAATTTCAGGAAGCCGGAAGAAGTTCGGAAGTTGATGACGCAGGCGACAGGCAACACACACGGCGCGGTCAGGAGGCCGCGCGCCCTCCGGCTGCTGCTCGCGGCCGTCGCCGCCGTCTCCTTCCTCGCGCCCGCGGCCGCGGCGCAGAGGCGCTTCTCGAAAGACTACCCCGCGCAGCCCAACATCCGCCTCCAACTGCTCAACCGCTCGGGCCGCATCGAGGTCGTCGGGTGGGAGAAGAACACCGTGCGCGTGACGGCGACGATGGAGTCGCGCTCGGCGAAGATGGCCCCCGAGGCCAGCGGCGACGTCGTCCGCATAGACGTCCGGCGCGACAACCGCGAGGACGTCGGCGACGTCAACTTCATCATCCGCGTCCCCTACAACTCGACGGTGGACATCAGCACGATGACCGGCGGCATCGTCATCCGCAACATCCGCGGCGAGATGGTGCGCGCGCACGTCACCAGCGAGGGCGACATCGAGCTGACGGGCATCCGCGCGCAGACCGTGATGGTCGAGAACACGGTCGGCAACATCCTCTTCGACGCCGAGCTGCTGCGCGGCGGGACCTACGTGCTGAACTCGACGCAGGGCGACATCACCCTGCGCATCACGGCCGAGTCGGGCTTTCGCCTGATGGCCGTCGCGCCGCGCACGCGCAACATCGACCTCAACGGCTTCGCCAACAAGGGCGAGTTCGAGTTCATCAACGAGAAGCGCAAGGTGGTCGGCAAGGTCGGCGACGGCGGCGCGCTCCTCAACACCACCAACGGCCGCGGCTCCATCGTCTTCATGCCGCGCTGAAGCGGCCGGGGCGCGAAGGCGGGAGGGCGGGAGGAAGGCGTTCGGCGCCACTCCAGGCCGCCCGCCTTCGCCCTTTGTCTTACCCCTTCCGCGTGTTGTAGCCTGCCCCGGATGAGAATGACGCTGTCGAAATTACGCGCGCCCGTCCTCCTCTTCGCGCTCGCCGCGCTGGCGCTCGCGCCCGCCGCCTCCACGCAGAGCGGGCGTCAGCCGAAGCCTGAGAAGCCGGCCGAGTCCGCGCCGGCGCCGCCCCTCTTGAAGCGCACGACGACGCGGCGCGAGACGCGTCGGCTCGGCTACGGCGGCTCCGTCACCGTCTACGGCGCGCCCGAGGGCTCGGTGACGGTCGAGGGCTGGTCGAGGGGCGAGATCGAGATCACAGCCGAGGTCGAGCAGAGCGCCGACACCGAGGAGAACCTGAGCCGGCTGGCCGCGCTCAACACCTTCGCCGTGGACGACGACCTCAACCACGTCCGCGTGATGACCGTCGGCCTGCACGACCGCAAGTACGCGCGGGGCGCGGCGCGCGGCCTGCCGAAGCACCTCCTCTCGATGCCCTGGAAGATTGACTACCACATCAAGGCCCCCGCCAACGTTGACCTTGAGATTAACGCCGGGCGGGGCGCGCTGGTCGTGACCGGCGTCGAGGGCGGCCTGCGCATCAACGCGGGCGGGGGCGGCGCCGGGTCGCTCTTCGCGCTCGCGGGCGGCGACGTGGAGGCGACGGTCGCCGCGGGCCCCGTCACGGTGCGCGTCCCCACGCGGAACTGGCGCGGGCGCGGCTTCCGCCTGCGGCTCGCGAGCGGCGACCTCTCCGTCGAGCTGCCGCCCGGCTTCAACGGCGACGTGGACGCGGAGGTGCTGCGCGCCGGCCGCGTCGAGAACGCCTTCGCCGGCCTCGCGCCCCGCGAGCGGACGACCCCCACCGAGCGCTCGCTCCAGGCGCGCGCCGGCAACGGCGGCGCCACCCTCTCCTTCACCGTCACCGACGGCGCCCTGCGCCTCGCGCAGAGTAGACAGTAGACAATAGTCGGCGCATCGGCGGAAAAGTCTTCGCGGGTCGGGCCGGCGGCTTCTTCGTCAACGCCCGCGGGGCGGAGCCCGCCGACTACCGCCCACCGTCTGCCCCACCTTCTGGACTTCCCGCCCCGCGGCCGCTATGCTGCGACGGCGGGCGGCCGCCGCTCTAAAAACCTCTTACCGGAAGACGAGAAGATGTCAGTCAAATCCGACCGCTGGATTCGGCGCATGGCCGAAGAGCACCAGCTCATCCAACCCTTCGACGCGGCGCTGGTGCGCGAGTCGGGCGGCCGGCGCATCATCAGCGCGGGCGCGTCCTCCTACGGCTACGACATGCGGCTCGCCGACGACGGCTTCCGCGTCTTCTCGCCCATCCACGGCCGCGAAATTGACCCCAAGCGCTTCGACGAGGAGTCGCTCGTCGAAGCCCCCCTGCGCGACGCCGAGGACGGCTCGCGCTACTACCTCATGCCGCCGCACTCCTACGCGCTCGGCGTCACGGTCGAGACCTTCCGCATGCCGCGCAACGTCACCGGCATCTGCATGTGCAAGTCCACCTACGCCCGCGCCGGCCTGATGCTCAACACCACCCCGCTCGAAGCCGGCTGGACGGGCCGCCTCGTCATCGAACTCGGCAACCTCGCCGACCTCCCCCTCCGCGTCTACGTCGGCGAGGGCATCGGCCAGGTCATCTTCCTCGAATCCGACGAAGACTGCGACGTCTCCTACCAGGACCGCGGCGGCAAATACCAAGGCCAAACCGGCCTCACCTACTCGCGCCTGTGATACCTGTCGTGATTGTGACTGGAAGCATAACTTTGCCGCTCCGGCAAGCTTATGCTTCCAATAACGGGTCTGCCGCCGGTTTAGCGGAAGTAAGTGGCAGGCGGTGGCCGGCCGGGACCGTCAGCGCTTCGTCAGAAATTCCTACCGCGTGCTCCTCACCCGCGCCCGGGAGGGGATAGTCATTTGGGTCCCCCGGGGGAGCGACGGGGATTCAACGCGCAATCCCGTGTTGTATGACCAGACGGCGAAATTCCTGCTGGGCTGTGGCGTCGGCCCGCTAGAGTAACTTCGCCGAACGACCAGGAAGACGAGGTTGAGAAAGGGGTGGAGGTATGATGCCGCCGATACCGGCGTCGTGGCGGAGGCAGGTCGGGGGGGAAGTGGGGGAGCCGTACTTCCGGCGGCTGGAGGAGTTCGTCGCGGGGGAGCGGGAGCGGTTCGAGGTGTACCCGGCGGAGGAGGAGACGTTCCGGGCGCTGGAGCTGACGCCGTTCAGGAAGGCGAACGTGGTGCTGCTGGGGCAGGACCCTTACCCGGGGCCGAACCAGGCGCACGGGCTGTGCTTCTCGGTGAAGCCGGGGGTGGCCCCGCCGGCCTCGCTGCGGAACATCTTCAAGGAGTTGAAGAGCGACGTGCCGGGCTTCCGCGTCCCGAACAACGGGCACCTGGCGGGCTGGGCGCGGCAGGGCGTGCTGATGCTGAACACCGTGCTGACGGTGCGCGCCGGCGCCATCGGGTCGCACCGCGGCAAGGGTTGGGAGACTTTCACCGACGCCGTCATCGGGCGCGTCAACGCGAAGAAGGACGCGGTGGTCTTCGTCCTCTGGGGGCGCGACGCGCAGGCCAAGGCGGGGATGATTGACGAGGGCCGCCACGTCGTCATCCGCGGCGCGCACCCCTCGCCGCTCTCAGCGCGCCACGGCTTCTTCGGCACGCGCCCCTTCTCGGCCGTCAACCGCGCTCTCAAGGCCGCGGGCAAGCCCGAGATTGACTGGCAGATTCCGGACGTGTAACTCCGGGCGGCCGCGCGCGCGGGCGGCGCGCCTCTCAGGACGAACGGGAAGATGGACGACGGCGGGAGGGTCGAGCGTTACTGGCGCGCGTACGCGGCGGCCGCCGGGGGCGGCGCGGGCGCGGGGCCTTACGTGGCGGAGCAGTTCGGCGACAGCCCCGAGATGGCCGACGAGCTGGGCGCTTTAATCGTCGGCGGGCGGAAGACGGCGACGTGCTCGGCGGTGTGGGAGTGGGAGGCCGAGGGCAAGGCCCTCCCTGCGGTCGGGCTGAAGACGGTCGTGTTAGGCGGCGACGGCGCTCCGCTGTGCGTCGTCGAGACGACCGAGGTCAGGGTCGTCCCGTTCGACGAGGTGGACGCCGACTTCGCGCGCGCCGAGGGCGAGGGCGACCTGTCGCTCGCGTACTGGCGCGAGGCGCACTGGAGGTTCTTCTCAAGGGCGCTGCCGAAGCTCGGCCGCGAGGCCGACGCCAGGATGCCGCTGGTCTGCGAGCGCTTCCGGCTGGTCTACAGGTGAGAAGTGCGGTCGGGGCGCGGCGGCGGTCGGGGGCGGACGTGTGGCGGCGCGTGACGCGCCGCCACTCACATTCTCGGGGCGCGCGGCGGGGCGCGGCTCGCCGGCGCTGTGCTTACTTGTAGCGGTAGGTGATGCGGCCGCGCGTCAGGTCGTAGGGCGAGAGTTCGACGCTCACGCGGTCGCCGACGAGGATGCGGATGCGGTTCTTGCGCATCTTGCCCGAAATCTGCGCCAGCACGACGTGGTCGCTGTTGTCTATCTGCACCATGAAGAAGGCGTTGGGCTGTTTGTCAACCACCACGCCCGAGGCCGGGACTAAATCTTCTTTAGCCAATCGTTATCTCCTTATGTCTAGTTGCCTGCCGGGCCGCGCGGCGCCGTGAGAGCCCCGCGCGGCCGTTGAGTTTTGCGCCGGGCGTCCGCCCGGGCGTCTACCTGCCGGCGCGGCGCGGCCGGAAGCTGCGGCGCGTGCTGCTGCCCGAGCCGCGCATGGCGCGGCCGAGCGTCTTGGTCGCCGCGCGCGGGCCGGCGGTCGCGCCGCCGAAGGCGGGGGCCGAGACGCGCTCGACCGACTGACCCGTCAGGCGCTCGATGGCGCGCATCGAAAGCTCCTCGACGGGCGTGACGAGCGTGATGGCGCGGCCGGTCTTGCCGGCGCGGCCCGTGCGGCCGATGCGGTGGACGTAGTCCTCGGGCTGCTCGGGCACGTCGTAGTTGATGACGTGCGAGATGGACTCGACGTCAATCCCGCGCGCCGCGATGTCGGTGGCGACGAGCACGCGCGTCTCGCCGTCCTTGAAGCCGCGCAGCGCGGCCTCGCGCTGGGGCTGCGTGCGGTCGGCGTGGATGCGGTTCACCTTGTGCTCGCGCGCGAGCAGGATGTGCGAGAGGCGCTCGGCCCCGCGCCGCGTCCGCGTGAAGACGAGCACGCGCTCGAAGTTGTCGCGCTCGCGCTCGAGCAGGTCTAAGAGCAGCGCCGTCTTCGACTCGGGCGCGACGGCGTAGGCCATCTGCTCGACGGTCACGGCCGCGCTCCCGCGCGGGCTGACCTCGACCAGCACGGGCTTCTCCATCGTGCGGCGCGCCAGCTCCTCGATCTCGGGCGGCAGCGTCGCGGAGAAGAGGAGCGTCTGGCGCTCGTCGGGCAGCTCCGCGAGGATGCGCCGGATGGCGGGCAGGAAGCCCATGTCGAGCATGCGGTCGGCCTCGTCGAGGACGAGCACTTCGACGTAAGAGAGGTCGAGCGTGCCGCGCTCGACGTGGTCGAGCAGGCGGCCCGGCGTGGCGACGACGACGCCCGCGCCGCGGCGCAGCGCGTCCAACTGGCGCGCCATGCTCGCGCCGCCGATGACGGCCGCGCACTTCGGGCTGCCCTTCGGCGCCAACTGCTTGTAGCTCTCGTCAATCTGCGTCACGAGTTCGCGCGTCGGCGCGAGCACGAGCACGCGGACGCCGGGCCGCGGCTGCTCGCTCATCCTCTGTAGGGTAGGGAGGAGGAAGGCCGCGGTCTTGCCCGTGCCGGTCTCTGCGCAGCCGATGAGGTCTACGCCGGTGAGCACGACGGGGATGGCCTTCTCCTGGATGGCGGTCGGTTCTTCGTAACCGAGGGACTCGCAGCGGCGCACGAGCGCTGGCCGGAGTCCGAGTTCAGAAAATTTCATTCAGTTCCTTGCTGTCGCCGCCCCTATGGCGGGGGCGGTCTTTGAAAATCGAGAAAGCGCCTCCGGCGGATGTTGCTTGCCGGAGGCGCTTCTGCAAAGTGTCGCCGGCTGTCGGCGCGTCTTACCAGCGGGGCTCGCGGTTGCCGCCGCCGCCACCGCCGCCACGGCCGCCGCCGCCGCCGAAGCCGCCGCCGCCGCCACGGCCGCCGCCGCCGCCGCCGAAGCCGCCGCCGCGACCGCCGCCGCCGCCGAAGCCGCCGCGGCCGCCGCCGCCGCCGCCCCTATCCTCGCGGGGGCGCGCCTCGTTGACCGTCAGGTTGCGGCCGCCGAACTCCCTGCCGTTGAACTGCTGGATGGCCGCCTCGCCTTCCTCGCGCGAGGCCATCTCGACGAAGCCGAAGCCGCGCGAGCGGCCCGTGTCGCGGTCCTCGACGACCGAGGCCGACTCGACCGTGCCGGCCTGCGAGAACAGCTCGCGGAGGTCCTCGCTCGAAGTGTTGAACGAGAGGTTGCCGAC
>DASVUF010000349.1:0-21855 GCA_036387195.1 Pyrinomonadaceae bacterium
GCCGGCGAGGTCGCGCACGCCGAGCGGCCCGGCCAGCAGCCGCAGCAGCGGCGGGTCGTTGAAGATGATGACGCCCTCGGCGGGCAGCGGAGGCGCGGGCGCGGACGTGAGCAGCGCCAGGCAGGCCACGGGGACGATGACGACGAAGCCCGCCAGCGGCCCCGCCACGCCGATGTCGAAGAGCGCGCGCCGCGAGGGTATCGGCGACCTGATTTTGATGAAGGCGCCGAGCGTGCCCGCGATGAAGGGCGGCGGGACGGGGATGAAGTAGGGCAGCGTCGCGTCTACGCCGTAGAGGCGGCAGGCGACGTAGTGGCCCGACTCGTGCGCCAGCAGGATGGCCAGGAGCGAGCCGGCGAACTTCAGACCGTCGAGGAGGAGCTGCGGGTGCGCCAGCGCGTACGAGCCGGTCGCGGCCAGCGCGAGCACGTAGTATCTGGGGACGTAGAGCAGGTAGTCGAGCGGCGTGGCGGGCGCGGCCAGCGCGGGCTCGACGCCGGCGAACGGGAGCATGAAGCTCAGACCCGCCCACGCGACCGTCAGCCCCGTCAGCAGGAGGAGCGCGCCGTGCCGCGCCCACTCGCGCGCCGTCGGCCGCGCCGCGCGCCGCCGCCCGAGCGGCAGCCCCGCGCCGCGCGCCGCGAACCCCGGCGCGTCATGGAGTGCGTCTGACATAAAGGCTGAGGTTAGAGGCCGCGGGTCAGAGGTTAGTTGTAAGGCCGTCGGCCGCAGGCCGCGCGCCCCCGGCCCCTGTCCCTAGAAGCTTTCGGGGGGGCGGGACGGCGAGTCGGCTTCGGGGTGGCCGGCGCGGGAGCTGTCGGCGGCGGCGGAGGGCGGCTCGGTGTCGTGGATGTCTGCGTCGTCGTCGTGCTCGGCGTCGAAGCCGTGCGCCTGTAGCTCCTTGCCCGGCTTGAAGCGGATGGTCTTGCCCGAGGGGATGGCGACCTCCTCGCCCGTGCGGGGGTTGCGCCCGACGCCGCGCTTGCGCGGCTTGACGACGAAGACGCCGAAGCCGCGCAGCTCGATGCGTTCGCCGCGCGCCAGCGCCTCCTTCATCGAATGGAAGAGGGCGTCCACGGCCTGCTCGGCCTTCATCTTCGGCACGCCTGTGCGCTCGGCCACGCGGTTCACGATGTCGAGTTTTATCACGTCCGTTTAAGCCTCCGTACCAGGCTCCTCCGACTTCGCGCGAGAGGATTTGTCCAAGGGTGACAACACTTTACGTCTGGATAATAGAGACGCCGCGCGCGGGCTGTCAAGCAATTGCAGTAGTCGGCGCCCGGCCGCCGGCGGCCGGCGCTTTCCGCCCGGCGGACGCCGGCGGACGACAGACCGGCCGACCGGCCGTTGAGGGCTCTCCGGCCGTCCGCCGGCCGCCGCCCATTGTACGCTTCCTGCGTTGACAACGCCCGAGGCCGGCGGCTACCCTCGGGCTCCGGGGCTTCCAGCGGGGCGGCCGCGCCCCGACCGAACCGGCCTATGCTCTTCTTCGGACAAAAAACCGGGCGCGCGCCCGCCTTCGGCGACATCCACGCGGACGACGACCGCGGCATAGAGGTGCGGCGCCTGCGCGACGAGTCGCGCACGCACTTCTGGGGCGAGGCGCGGCTGCTGCTGCGCGACCTCGTCTTCGCGATGATGGTCATGGCGCTCGTGCTCGTCTTCGTCGCGCAGCCCGTCAAGGTCGAGGGCACCTCGATGCTGCCGCGGCTGCACGACGGGGAGCGCATCTTCGTCAACAAGCTCATCTACTACGGCCTGCCCGAGATAGAGCGCGGCGACATCGTCGTCTTCTGGTTCCCCAACGACCCGGGCAAGAGCTACATCAAGCGCGTCATCGGCCTGCCGGGCGAGACGGTGCAGATGAGGGCCGGCCGCATCTTCGTCAACGGCAAGGAGCTTCAGGAGCCCTACCTGGAGGACTCGCTCAACGTCGCCGCCTCGGACGACCCGCCCGTCTACGTCAAGCCGCACTACTACTTCGTCATGGGCGACAACCGCGACAACTCGTCGGACTCGCGCTCGTGGGGGCTCGTCCCCGAGAAGTACATCTACGGCAAGGCGCTCTTCCGCTACTGGCCCCTCTCGAAGGCCAGCGTCATCCGCCACGAGACAGACTACCCGGGCATCCCGACCCACCGCCTCCAGACGGACGAGCCGGAATAAAAAGGGGCGGGCGGCGGCCGACGGGCGGGGGCTCCCGCGCGCGCGCGACCCGGGTTGATATTTCGCGCCCGAGATAGCAAACTAACTGCCTTCCGCCTGCTGCTCTTATGGACTGGCTGCGACCCTTGCTGTTGATGTTCTACGCGCCGGCGCGCGGGATGGCCGAGGTGCGCGACCGCGCGCCCCTGGGCCAGGCGGCGCTGCTGGCGGTGCTGGCGCAGGGCGCGCACGTCCTCTACGGGCTGTGGCCGGCGCTGGCGGGCTCGGTCGGCGCGGCCGGGATGGCGCTGGCCTCGCTGCTCAACGCGGCCGGGGTGATGCTGGTGCTGGCGGCGGTCTTCGTCCCGGCGGCGGTCTTCTGCGCCAACCTGCTCGACCGGCGCGGCGGCTTCGGGCTCGTGCTGCGGCAGGAGTACTCGACGATTCTGTCGTGCGTCTTCTACTCGCTGGCGGCCGTGAGCCTGCTCGGGGTGGTGCTGGTCGCGCTGTCGCGCGGCTTCGGCTTCTCGGCGGGGTTTCAGGAGAGCTACCGCGAGTCCCTGGGGCTGGCGGTGGAGCAGGGGCAGGCGCCGCCCGAGGCGGCGCGGCTGATGGGCGACCCGCGGTTCCTGCCGTGGTTCTTCTCGTACCTGTTCATGCTGCCGCTCTTCTTCCTGTGGGCGTGGGTCGCGGTGCGCGAGGTCTTCCGGCTGGGGTGGGTCAGGGCGCTGCTGGCGGCCGTCGGCGCCTCGGTCGTGGTCATGCTGGCCGCGCCGGCGCTCCCGCTCCTGAGCCTGGCGCTCGGCTCGCCCTTCCTGCTGCTGCTCCTCTTCTTCGTGCTGCGCTCGTACTTCGCCGAGGCGCAGCGCGCTCAGCGCGACCGCGCCTCTTTCCGGCAGAACCTCGAGGCGGCGACGCTCAACCCGGCCGACGCCTCGGCCCACTACAACCTCGGGCTGCTGCACCAGCAGCGCAAGGAGTACGCCGAGGCGCGCTCGCGCTTCCTGCGCGCCGTCGAGGTGGACCCCGAGGAGACGGACGCGCACTACCAGCTCGGCCGCATCGCGCGCGCCGAGGGGCGCCACGCCGACGCCATCGCGCACTTCGGCGAGGTCGTCGCCCGCGACGACGCGCACGCGCAGCACGAGGTCTGGCGCGAGGTCGGCGCCACGTACCTCGCCGCCGGGCAGTTCTCGGACTCGCGCGACGCGCTGGAGCGCTTCCTCGAACACCGCCAGTCCGACCCCGAGGGGCTCTACCTGATGGGGCGGGCGGCGGCGGGGCTGGGCGACCGCCGCGGCGCGCGCGAGTGGATGCAGCGCTGCGTCGAGGCCGTGCGCACCGCGCCCGCCTACAAGTACCGCGCAGACAAGCGCTGGCTCAACGAGGCGCAGCAGTTCCTGCGCACCCAAGCCTGAAGAGGCCCGACCCGATGGCCGCACGCGCCGCGAACGCCCCGAACGCCCCGAAGCTCTTTTACGCGCTGGCGGCGCTGGTCGGTTGCTGCGGGCTGCCGCTCTCGTTCGCGGTGCTGAGCGGCGAGCACGGGGCGGAACGCGCGGCCGCGGGCTTTCTGACGCTGCTGCTGGGCGGCGACGGCGCCGGCGCGTGGCTCGCCGGCGCGGCGGTGTTCGCCGCGCCGCAGGGGCTCCTCGGCGCGCTGTTCGGGTACGCGATGCCGGAGGCCGGCTGGCGCTGGGGCGTGTGGCTGACGGCGCCGCCGCTCTGCCTGCTGACCTTCTTCGTCTCGGCGCCGGGCTTCTTCCTGCCCGCCCTGGCGTTGAGCACGCTCCCGGCCTGCGCGGGCGCGCACGCGGGCGGGAGGCTGCGCCGCAGACGCGCGCGCGTGATTTAAGCGGGACGCGAGGCTGGAGTTCTATGACGACAAGAGAGAATAAACCGGCGCTGCTCGTGCTCGAAGACGGGCGCGCCTTCCGCGGGCGCGCGTGGGGCGCCGAGGGCGAGGCGTGCGGCGAGGTGGTCTTCAACACCTCGATGTCGGGCTACCAGGAGGTGCTGACCGACCCTTCGTACGCGGGGCAGATCGTCTGCATGACCTACCCGCTCATCGGCAACTACGGCGTCAACCGCGCCGACGAGGAGTCGGCCCGGCCCTGGGTCGAGGGCTTCATCGTGCGCGAGGCGAGCCGTGTGACGTCGAACTGGCGCTCGGAGGAGTCGCTGGACGACTACCTCCGCCGCTGGAACGTCCCCGCCATCGAGCGCGTGGACACGCGCGCCCTCGTCCGCCACATCCGCGACAAGGGCGCGATGCGCGCCTGCATCTCCTCTGTGGACCTCGACGAGCGGAGCCTGCTCGAGAAGGCGCTCGCCTCGACGCCGATGGAGAACAGGGAGCTTGCGAGCGCGGTGACGACCGCCGAGGCGTACGAAGTCCCGGCGGACGGCGAGGAGAGCTTCCACGTCGTCTGCTACGACTTCGGCGTGAAGCGCAACTCGCTGAAGGAGCTGGCCGCGCTGGGCTGCCGCGTCAGCGTGGTGCCCGCCTCGACGCCCGCGGCCGACGTTCTGGCGATGCGGCCCGACGGCGTCTACCTCTCGAACGGGCCGGGCGACCCGGCGACGATGACGGGCGTCGTGTCGGAGATACGCCGCCTCGTCGGCGAGGGCGTGCCGACGTTCGGCATCTGCTTCGGCCACCAACTGCTCGGGCGCGCCTTCGGCGGCTCGACCTACAAGCTGCGCTTCGGCCACCGCGGCGGCAACCAGCCGGTCAAGGACCTGCTGACCGGCCGCGTCGAGATCACCTCGCACAACCACGGCTTCGCCGTGAGCCGCGAAGACCTGCCCGAGGAGGTCGAGGTCACGCACGTCAACCTCAACGACGGCTGCGTCGAGGGCTTGCGCCACAAGAGCCTGCCCGTCATCTCCGTCCAGTACCACCCGGAAGCCGCGCCCGGCCCGCACGACGCCGAGCACCACTTCCGCCGCTTCGTCGAACTCATGGAGCGCGAGCGCGTCGCGCGCTGAACGACGGCCGAAGGCGGGAAGCCGGGCCGCGAAATCCGAGGGGGTGGGGGAGACGGGCCGTCTCCCCCACCCCCTCGGATTTTTGACGCCGCCCCCGGCTACGACTGGAGCAGCCGGTCAATGGTCTGGACCAGCGAGACGAAGTCCGAGGTCTTGCTGGTGTAGATTTTGACGCCGGCCTGGACGGCGCGCCCGCGCTGCGGGCCTGAGCTTTCGAGCGAGAAGAGGAGGACGGGCGTGACGGGGTCCAGCTCGCGGAGCTGCCGGCAGAGTTCGAGGCTGTCGGCGTCTATGTACGTGTCGTTGAGGATGTAGAGGTCGAAGCGGTCGGTCGAGGCGACCTTCACGCATTCGGCGGCCGTCTGCACCGACTCGACTTCGTAACCCTTGCGGCTGAGCATGAGGGCGATCAGGTCGCCCACATCCTTGTTCGATTCGGCGCACAGAATGCGCCTCTTTCGTTCTGACATTCAGAGACACCCCAACGACAGAGAGAGAGTACCGAACGGGGACGAACGAGGGGGCCTAGCGGGGGAAGCCTAAATGTAAACGCGCGGGCGGCCTCAGTCAAGGCATCTCCGCCTCGCCCGCGCGCGGCGGGCGGGCGGCCTTGCCCAGGAGGATGGAGTTGACCGTCTGGACTATCTCGAAGAGGTCGTCGGGCTTGTTGAGGTAGGCGGACGCGCCGGCTTCGAGCGCCAGCTCGCGGTCGCGCTTGAAGGCGCGCGCCGAGAAGAAGAGGATGGGCGTCCGCGGCGTCATCTCGCGCAGGCGCTTGCAGAGCTGGAGCGCCGTGCCGTCAATGTACTGGTCGTCGAGCATGTAGAGGTCGAACTCGGCCTCGCCGGCGAGCCGGACGCCCTCGGCGACCGTCCGCGCGGCGACGACCTCGTGCCCCTGACGTTCGAGCAGCATGGTGACGAGCCGACACGTGTCCTCGTGTGGTTCCGCGCAAAGGACGCGCCTGCGGGGGTACGGCATCGGGGGAAGCTCCTTTGTTGGCTGTTCCGCGTCGGGCGGCGTGAGAAACCGGTGAAGACTGGGGAACAATAACCGCGGCCGCGTTCGGATTCTGTCCGGGGAAAGACACACTCGACTCGGGCCGGCCTGGAACGGCAGCCATTAAGCCTCAAACCGCGGAAATAATCAACCTAATTATCTGGCGGGCTCGGGCCGCGGCGTCTCGGGCGCGGGGGCGGGGGCGGCGGCGGGGGCGGACTGCGCCTCGACGGCGGCGGCGGCGGCGTCCTCGGCCGGCTTGAGCAGCTCGGCGACGAGGCCGGCGCTCCCGCGGTGTTCGAGCCAGTGGCGGTAGGTGACCGTCAGCACGGCGATGACGGGGATGGCGAGGAAGATGCCGGCCACGCCCGCCAGCTCGTGCCCCGCGAGGATGGCGAGGATGACCGCCAGCGGGTGGAGGTGAATCCCCGAGCCGATGATGCGCGGGTAGACGACGTAGTCGTGGACGATGCGCAGCACGGCGAGGAAGGCGAGGACGGTCATCGCCTTGGCCGCCGAGTCGAACCCGGCGACCGTCCCGGCGAGGACGGCGACCACCACCGGCCCGAGCAGCGGGATGAACTCCAGCATCCCGGCGATGAGCCCGAGCACCAGCGCGTAGCGCACGCCGAGGATGGCGAAGGCCGCCGTGCAGATGAAGCCGATGAGCAGGCAGGCGATGAGCTGCGCGCGGATGTAGGCGGCCAGCGTCGAGTTGATGTCCTGGAACAGCTCGTCGCCGCGCCAGCGGATGCGCCCCTGCGGCAGCATCATCAGCGCCGAGCGGCGGAAGCTGTCGGCGTCCTTCAGGAAGAAGAAGGCGAGGATGGGGATGAGGACGAGGTAGGGCAGGTAGCCGAGCATGTTGATGGCGCTCGTGAACCCCTCGCCCGTGATGTACTTGCCCGCGTCGCCGATGGCGTCCGAGATGGCCCTGTTCGCCGGCTCGCGCACCGACGGCGGCAGGTTCAACTGTTCGAGCACGCCGTTGAGCCGCTTGGCGCGCTCCCGCGCGTTCGTCACGTAGTCCGGGGCGTTCTTCGCTATCTCGCCCATCTGCGCGCCGAGGCTCGGCGTGAGCACCCACGCGCCGAGGCCCAGCGAGCCGAAGATGGCGACGTAGACGACGCCGATGGCGAGCGTGCGCGGCAGCAGCCGCGCCGAGCCGTCGCGCCCGCGCGAGCTGAAGCCCCTGCGCACCAGCTCGATGAGCGGCGAGATGAGGTAGGCGAAGAAGATGGCCAGGACGATGACGAGCAGCACGCCCGTCAGCGCGTAGAAGACCCAGCGCACCGTCTCGAAGGCGTAGTGGATGACGAGGATGAGGACGGCGACCCAGAGGACCGAGCGCGTCGCCAGCCGCAGCACCGCGCGGGCGCGCGCCTCAGCGAGCGCGACCTCGGCGGCCACCTCGCCGTCGGGCTGCTCGCCGTCCCGAAGTGTGTTGTTCTGTTTCTCCAAAGTCTTCCGCCCGCCCCCCGGATTTCCCTCGCCGCCGCCGGACGCCCAATGATGCACTAAACCGGCGCGCGAAAACAACGCCCGGCCGCGCGCCTCTGCGGGCGGGCGCGGCCGGGCGTCTCGCTGCTCTGGCCCCGCGGCGTCGCGGCGTCAGTTCTCGTAGTCCGAGTAGTCCTCGTCGGCCTCGCGCTCTTTGATGCCGGCCGGCTCCCAGACGAGGCCCCGCCACTCGTCCGTCTCGCCGACGAGGTGGAGCGCGGCGAGCGGCTGGACGGGGTTGCGCTCCAGCCGGAGCACCTCGGCGACCGCCTCGACCGTGCGCCCCTCGGCGTCGGGCACGGTGAGGTGGACGCGGCTGCCGACGTCGGGCAGGCGCTCCAGGTGGACGAGCGCGCCCTGCGGGCCGATGTTCTCGGTCTCGCCCTCGACGACGACGTGCTCGCCCGAGCGTTCGTCGTCCCACTCGGCGCGCACGCTGATGTGAACCATGTACCGCGGGCCTGTGCGCTGCTCAACGAAACTTGCGGACATCGGGGCTTCCTCCGTTAAATATTCGTACCTCTGGAGTAAATTACTAAAAGGGGCGGAATTCAAGCGGAAGGGCGAAAGGCGGGGGCGAAAGTTTCGCCCCCCGCCGCCTTTCGCCTCATTCGTCGTCGTGCGCGCGCAGCTTCTCAAGCACGGAGAAGTCTTCGAGCGTGGTCGTGTCGCCGTGCGCCGCGCCCGAGGTGGCTATCTCGCGCAGCAGGCGGCGCATGATCTTGCCCGAGCGCGTCTTGGGGAGCGCGTCGGTGAAGCGTATCTCGTCGGGGCGCGCCAGCGCGCCTATCTCCTTGGCGACGTGGCGGCGCAGCTCCTCCTTCAACTCGTCGGTCGTCCGCCGTTCGCCTTCGAGCGTGACGAAGGCGACGATGCCCTGCCCCTTCAGCTCGTCGGGGCGGCCGACGACCGCCGCCTCGGCGACCGCCTCGTGCGAGACGAGCGCGCTCTCGACCTCCATCGTGCCGAGGCGGTGGCCCGAGACGTTGATGACGTCGTCCACGCGCCCCATGATCCAGAAGTAGCCGTCGGCGTCCCTGCGCGCGCCGTCGCCCGCGAAGTAGGCGCCCTCTATCTCGTCGAAGTACTGCCTGCGGTAGCGCTCGTCGTCGCCCCAGATGGTGCGCAGCATCGCGGGCCAGGGGCGGCGGACGACGAGGTAGCCGCCCTCGTTCGTCCCGGCCTCCTCCCCCGTCTTCGACATGACGGCGGCGTCTATGCCCGGAAGCGGCATGGTCGCCGAGCCGGGCTTGGTCGGCGTCGCGCCCGGCAGCGGCGCTATCATGATGGCGCCCGTCTCGGTCTGCCAGAAGGTGTCCACGACGGGGCAGCGCGCCTTGCCGATGACCTCGCGGTACCACATCCAGGCTTCGGGGTTGATGGGCTCGCCGACGGTGCCGAGCAGCCGCAGCGACGAGAGGTCGTGGCGCAGCGGCCAGTGCTCGCCCCACTTGACGAAGGCGCGGATGGCCGTCGGCGCGGTGTAGAAGATGCTGACGCGGTGGCGCCGGATGATGTCCCAGAAGCGGTCGGGCTCGGGGTGGTTGGGCGCGCCCTCGTACATCAGGACGGTCGCGCCGTTCGAGAGCGGGCCGTAGACGACGTAAGAGTGCCCCGTCACCCAGCCGATGTCGGCCGTGCACCAGTAGACGTCCTCGTCCTTGATGTCGAAGACCCACCTGGTCGTCAGGTGCGTCTGGAGCAGGTAGCCGGCCGTCGTGTGCAGGATGCCTTTGGGCTTCCCCGTCGTCCCCGACGTGTAGAGGATGTAGAGCGGGTGCTCGCTGTCCAGCTCCTCGGCCGGGCACTCGTCGGCGACGGCCTGCACGACCTCGTGCCACCAGTGGTCGCGCCCCGCCTGCATGTGAACCTCGCTGCCCGTGCGCCTGAAGACGATGCAGCCCTCCACCGTCGGCGTCCGCTTCAGCGCCTCGTCCACCGTGTCCTTGAGCCGCACCTCGGCGCCGCGGCGGTAGCCGCCGTCGGCCGTGACGACCAGCTTGCAGCCGGCGTCGTTGATGCGGTCAACGAGCGCGTGCGAGGCGAAGCCGCCGAAGATGACCGAGTGGGTCGCGCCGATGCGCGCGCACGCGAGCATGGCGACGGCGAGTTCGGGGACGAGCGGCATGTAGAGCGCGACGCGGTCGCCGCGTTCGACGCCGGCGCGCTTGAGCACGTTGGCGAAGCGCGAGACTTCGCGGTGGAGCTGCGCGTAGGTGAGCGTGCGCTGCTCGCCCGGCTCGCCCTCCCAGATGATGGCGGCCTTGTTGCGCCGCCACGTCAGGAGGTGGCGGTCCAGGCAGTTGTAGGCGGCGTTAATCTTGCCGCCGACGAACCACTCGGCGTGCGGCGGCTCCCACTTCAGGACCGTGTCCCACTTCCGGAACCAGTCCAGCTCGGCCTCGGCCATCCGCGCCCAGAAGGCTTCGGGCTCGTCGGCGGCCTCGCGCCTGAGCGCCTCCAACCCCTCGGCCGTGACGTGCGCGCGCTCGGCGAAGCCCGGCGGCGGCGGGAAGACGCGCTCCTCGTGGAGCACCGACTCGATGTTGGTGGCTGAAGACATAACCCTGTTCTTAACCCTTCGGGACGGCCGGCTCCCGGGCCGCGGCCGCGCGCCCCTTGCACTCTTAACGGCGTGGCTGCCTTGTGTACCAGAAACGGCGCCCCCGCGGCAAGGCTCGCGCGCCCGCGGGAAAGAAGCGAGGCCGCCCCGGTTGCCCGCGGGCGGCCTCGTCGTCAAGGCCGGGCTCCTTCTTAAAGCCGCCGCGCCCCCTTCAGGCGGTCGCGCCCGAAGGCGGCGGACCTTTTATCTCCCTCACTACACTCCGCGCGTCCCCCACGCCCCCGAGCGCGACCGTGAAGAACTCGCAGCCCTGCCGGATGCAGGCGGCGGAAAATCAATAGCCGACGACTAGGGGGGTGACGCCCTTCGATTATAAATCCGAGCCGGGCGGCAAAGAAAAAGAGGCCGGCCACACGTGGCCGACCTCTTTCGCCGGTGCGGCGCCGGAATGCTTCCGGCGCTTTTTTTTCGACCTAGAAACCTTCCCCCTCACCCTCACGCCGGAGCGCCCGCGGGCAGCAGACCCCTGATTTCTCTGACGATGCGCTCTGCGGCCTCCACGTCCTTCAGCGCAATCATAAAAAATTTATAGCCCTGCTGGATGCAGATGACGCCGTTGCCGAAGAGCCAGACGGCGTCAAGTATGGGGTTGCCGCCGAGGAGCCAACTGACGGGCTAAGCTATTGAAAAGCAGCCTCTTACGAACTCACTCACGTCAAACTAATCTTTCAAAGCTAATCCGTCTCTTGGCTTCTTAAACCCGCACGGCGTTCATCTAGTATACGTGCAGTATACGTGGGACGTTTAGCAATGGCGAAGGGCTGCCCTTTTATGAGCAGCCCCGCCTCTTATGAGCAGCCCCGCCTCGGAGTAGGTTTTCGTTAGCTGGCGGCTACGGTATCTGCCACGTCAACATCTACGGCAGGCTCCTTAGTGATGCTGCGGTCTTCGCCGTAAATGGCTGCCTCTAGAGTCTCCGTCGCCTCGTGTTGGAGACTCGGCAGCACGTGGGAATAGGTGTTGAGCGTCTGTAAGACGTTTTCGTGACCGAGGCGTTCGGCCACTACCTTCGGGTTGACGTTCCGTTTCAGGGCTAGACTTGCCATCGTGTGACGTTGCGAGTAGAGGCTGTATTGCGCCGGGTCAAGTCCCATCTTCTCGACAATCTTCTTGAACAGGAGCCGAAGACGGTAATCGTAAAGCGGCTCGCCCGACGTGTTCGGGAAGACCAAATCATAATCGCGCCACTTGTCTCCTGCCCTATCTTTCATCCTCTCCACGTTGCCGCGATGTGCGCTCAGAGCGGTTGCCAGTTCCCGCGTGATTGGAATTGCGCGGCGGCTCTTTCGCGTCTTCGGTTCTCCAAAGTGGAAACCCTTTAGCCTGACGTTGCGAACCGCGACTTGCTGAACGTGAATAACGGGCGGCTCGGATTGTAAGCTCAAGTCCTTCCAACGAAGGCCAATGTACTCCTCCGGTCTCATTCCCGTCTCAAACGCGAGTTGCCAAATGGGGCCGAGGCTGTGCCTTGCAAAGTGCCGTGAAGTTTCGACTTCATAATCCTGCCAAACTTCAAGGAACTGGCGCACCTGAGTCTCAGTGAAAATCATAATCTCGCGGTGTACCGCCCTGCCCGGACAAGCCCGCTCCACGGGATTCTTAGCCAACTTGCCGTGATGAACGGCGGCCTTCATAGCCGCGTTGATTGCGCTGTGAACTTTTCGGACGGTCGTAGAGGATAAGGGGTTTCCAGTCCGGGGGCTGACGTACTCCCGCAGCTTGTTATACAGGATGATGAAATCCATCGTTGAAAGGTCTTTCACTCGCCTGTGTCCGATGTGCGGGAAAACGTAATACTCAAAGTAAGTCCTGACGACGGCGTGAGATTGCGGCCTAACCTTCGGCGCGTGAATCTCCGTCAGGTACGTTTTGATGAAGTCCTCGAATCTTTCGGAAACGTCGAGGATTGACCGCCCGCGCCCCTTCTCCGTCACTTTCTCGGCAAGGTGCGCGTCGGCCTCTTTTAGCGTCTTGAAGGTTTTCGTGTAGCGGACGGGTTTGCCTTTAGCGTCCGTGTGACTGTGAATCCAGACCATGAAGCGCCCCGGCCCCCGTTCGATTATCTGCCCGACCGGGCGCTTATGTTTGACGGGGTATCGCTTCCCCTTTGGCTTTTCGCCACCGGGGTTATTAGAATCTGCTTGCATCTAACTTTCTCCTGAAGGCTTCGGGCTGAAGGTTGATGTTGGGGCTTAGGGGGTGTTGGCGCACTCTCCTAAGCCCTTCCGCTTTACGCTGCTTTACGCATAGCCGCGATACCAATATGGACGGCTGCCGCGCCCGCGATGTGGTAGCAAACAAGACCGCGCTCGCCTGCCTTACAGTTACACTCTCCTAACCTCTGGCGTCCGACTTTGTAGAAGTGGACGGTGTAAACCGCATCGTTGTTGCTGGACTTAACCTCATACCAACGGAAGCCCCGCACACGAACGAAGGGGCGAAGTTGTCGCGCTCGCCGAATTGCTTTAGCCATCTGTTCTTTCGATTTAAGTTCCACCATTGCCTAACTCTCCTTTTGCCTTGCCGGATTCGCTATCCGGTGTTAAGATAATTGTAGCAATTATCTATACTTTGTCAAGGTAATTGAGTGCAAAAATGATCAAAAAGCAGGAAAAAGATGAGGGTGTGATGAGTGATTTAATCAGCCAGGCGGAGGCCGCTAGAATCCGGGGTGTAACGCGGGCTGCAATCAGAGACCTAATTCGGCGGGAACGTCTGCGTTCTGTTACGGTCGGCGGTAGGGAACTTGTTTACCGTAGTGAGGTGGAAGCCTTTGAGAAGGATAAACCCGGCCCAAAGACAGGCGACTCATGACTAAGACGTACTGTGCTAAGCGCCTGAATAATTCAGTTCTCTTTTAGGAAATCTACGAACGCTCTATCTTTGAGATATTCTTCGAGGATGGCGCGAATGTACCTGTACAAATCACTTTTTAAATCCTCGAAACACTCTTCCTCTCCTTCTTTCGTTGATAGCTTGCTGACGTACTTGTGAATTTCCCCGAAGTTGCCATGCGCGACGTTAGAGCGTTGCTCGTAAATAGTTTTAAGCCGTTTCTTGATTCGGTTTATGTCTTCGGTTTTGTCATTGAGATAAATGAGGATGCTGGCTTTTAACTGAAACTGCTTGCTTATTGAATCTTCAACGTTGAAGCGGTTAGTGTTTGGGTTATGTGACAGCAGTAGCTCAATTATACTCGTCAACATCACGAGTGCTATTTTCACATCTCGCGTGTCGTGGCTTGCGAGTTTTAAGACGCCACCAATGTAGAGCAACTTTTCTGTCAAGCCATCGTCAAAAGCCTTGTCTAACAGTTGTGCCGCTTTCAGTAACTCATCAAGTGCGGAAGGTAAGAACATCCATAGCAGCGATTCGTTCAAACTATCTTGAAGGTCTCTTTCTGCTACCAACTCAAGCGTTAGAAAATCGCGCCATAGATTCTCTAAAGACTCACGGCGAATCCCTTGATTGGGCTCGGGGATAAAACAGCTTCCGAAGTAATCTTCTTCTTCGGAATGAGCAAGGAGAGACAGGAGGTAACTATAGCTAACCAACCTCTCTGAATTCTTAACAATCGGATGGTCATCTTCTAAGAGAATATAAGCAAATTCACTTGCTTGTGGCCTTATCATCAATTCTTCGTGAATCCGTTCCAATCCTTCATGTATTAGCCGGGTCTGTCCCTCATCATCGAATCTGGCGATAACCCACATTCGGGCTATGAATTCAAAAAGTTGCTCGCGCTCGTAAGAATCAAAGAACTTCGCTACATACTCATCAGCGCCAGCGAATGAATCTCGAAAATTAGAAAGGATACCTTCAAGTTCGTCAGCAGATTTGTAAGATTTAAGTAGAAATCGTCCCTCTCGTTCCGCCTCGTATGTTTGTAGTAGGTAATCTTTAACCGTGGAGATTTCATCCTCCGTCCGAGGGTTATCAAGCGAAAAGTTTAAGTGGTGTGAGAGGATAATTTTTTCCGGCAGAGGATAGACGTAGAAGGTCGTTAGAAAATTCATTGCTTCGCATTCTCCTGCGTCGCTGCCTAAGCAACTTCCGGCTGGCGCTAACCGAAAAGTAAGGGTGCAAAATTATAACGTGACGCTTACAACGTGACGTTGTAAGCGAATCGCGTACCTGCTATTATCGCGCGTGTGATTACTTCCGCGTGGCGGAAGTAATTAAAAAGGGGGGCGAGATTAGCTCCCGCCCCCCTAAAGATGAGCTACGTTTACAGGAACGTGGCTCCATTGAAGCGAGATAAGAGCTTACGCTCTTATCGGCTCAAGGGTGATTGTCACGTTTCCATTGGCGTGGGTAGTGATTTTCACCCGGTAATGACAACTGACTTGAATGTTCAGTGTCATTGGCGTTTGCTCCTTTCTTCTAGACTCGCCCGGTGTCATCAGCACCGGGCGTTTCGCTTAATAGAGCAAGCGAAACCTTTTGGGGAGGAGCATCCCAAAAACAACGCCATACTACCACGGGTTTCCGCCAAGCAACACTTTCATTAAAGAAGCGGTAACTTATTCACTCACCCCTTCACGTCCCCATTGCAAAAACTGTTGCTTTCTACGCCGTGCGGGGTTAATCTCCCGGCTGCGGGCGTCACCTCTGCTTTCCGCCGCCCGCAAGACACACTGACACCTAGCCGCCACTTGGCAGCTTGCTCCGGCTGAACTAACACAGGCTTAGAGAAGCGACGGCAGAACCGCGAGCAGTTCCAACACGGTCTGTGTCAGGCTGTTGGTTACGTCATTAGGAATCTCGTCCTGAAGCGTCACGCCGTCCGCTGGCTCTTGTGTGGCGCTCGCCGGGGGCGGCGCAGGTGCGGGAGGGTTGTGTATCTCACCCGCGAACACGGGGCAACCGAGCGCCAACACTATCGCGGCGACACTGAAGGCTTTACGCATCGTTCTTTTCCTTGTCGGCTTATGGAGTTAACTACCGGACTGGCCGTTACCTCTCGAAGAGGTAGCGGTTTTTTTGTGCCCGCCACGGGATGGCAGGCATAGAGAAAGGTTTGCCTCACATGACTTTAGCAGATGAGCGTCTGAAGGAACTAGATAACCCCTCACTGACGGAGAAAGAGCGGGTCTTGCTGCGTTGCCGCGTGGCGGCAGACTTCATCCACACGGGCCGATATGAGGCCGCACGCGAGGCGCTGGGCGACTTATGGCGGGGCATTGGCGACCGCCCGAAGGTCGCAGGGCTTGACGAGCAGGCGACCGCCGAAGTGCTTTTACAGGTCGGCGTTCTATCGGGCTGGCTGGGTGTGAGCCGTCAGGTGACGGGCGCACAAGAGGCCGCGAAAGACCTTATCAGTGAGAGTGCCGCGCTTTTTGAGGGGATAGGGGAGGCGAAAAGGGCGGCGAACGCGCGTGCGGACTTATCAATCTGTTACTGGCGCGAGGGGGCTTTCGAGGAGGCGCGGGCTGTGCTGGAAAGCGCCGCCGCGCTCATTGAAGAGAACACGGAGCTAAAGGCGAAGACCATCCTATGCTTCGCCATCGTCGAGTCTTCGGCGGGCCGTTACGGCGATACATTCCGCCTTCTCACAGACTCCGCGCCCCTCTTCGGAGAGGGTTTGAGTCACCGCCTGCGCGGAATCTTTCACAATGAACTCGCCATCGTCTTAAGAAGGCTTGGCACGGCGGAACATCGGACGGACTACTTAGACCGTGCCATCATCGAATACACCGCGGCCATCTACCATTACGAGCAGGCGGGGCACGAACGCTACAAGGCGACGAACCAAAACAACTTAGCCTTCCTCTTGCACAAGCTCGGACGTTACAGGGAGGCGCACGAACAACTCGACCGTGCGGGCGCAACTCTGTTCAGGCTCAAAGACGCCGGTTTGCTGGCACAGGTGGACGAGACACGCGCCAGCGTCTTTATCGCGGAGAAGAAGTACCGGGAGGCTGACCGTGTTATCGCACGTGCCATCGAGACGCTAGAAAAGGGTGGTGAGTCTGCCCTTCTGGCTGAGGCTCTGACGACTCAAGGCGTAGTTCGTGCGAGACTCGGAGCCAGTGATGAGTCTATGAACATACTGCGCCGTGCCATGCGAGTTGCCGAAGACGCTGGCGCTCTGTCTAACGCGGGACTTGCAGCACTCGCGCTAATTGAGGAACACGGGGCAAGGCGTGTGATGCTGCACGGGGAACTTTATAGCCTGTACCGTCGCGCCGACGAATTGCTTAAAGGCTCGCAGGACGCCGAAGATAAGGAGAGACTTTTGGGATGCGCCCGCATCGTCATGCGGAGGATTATTGTCGGAGAACTGCATGATAAAAACTTCTCTCTCTTCAGCGCCGTGCATGACTTGGAAGCGAGGCTGATTGAGCAGGCTTTGGAAGAGAGCGGCGGGAGCATAACGAAGGCGGCGCGTCTGCTCGGCGTCAATCATCAGACGTTAGGCTCCATGTTAAGAACCCGCCACAAGGGTCTGCTGAAGAAACGCACCCCGGCAGAAAAGCGGCTGCGGAGTATTATCAAAAAAGACGCCTGATGCAATTCCGTTTTCAGACAGCGCAATCTGTCAACGGCATAGGCCCAACTGCTGCTCACACGCCCTCAAAAAGTCTTCGACGTGCTCCGGCCAGAGATACAAGACCTTGCGGCCTGCGCGAAGGTGTTTAATTTGCCCCTGCCTCCTTAACGATTTCACGTACCCGTCAACTCAACCCGCAGATTTCCGCGAATCTCTTCTCACTGACCGTTCTTCCCATAGCTGCTCCATTACTATCCCGCGAATTACTTTTCCGAATTTTTCGGATTTTCGGTCGAGGTGTGTGAGACGCCCCGTTAGAATAAAGAGGGCGTGGCATCACTAAAAATTTGGAATCCGGCTGTAAACTTCTCTGCACGAAATTCCGGCTCACTCTGTAACTTACGCTGCTTCGACTTCCGAATTTTGAAGTTGCCGCTTTAACGCCCGTGAAATCCCGACCGCGAAAGGTTCGACCAAGAGCCTACATTTTGTAGAACCGCGATGGCTCCCGCCCGATTTCGGACAAGCCTTAAAATCCGTTTTTCCGGTTCCGGGAAACTCATAAATTCCTGCGGCGGGAAATCACTATGACACTTGCCGGACTAGGCTCTGCAATCGTCGGCTTCGCCTGTGGCTCCGCCTCCGATTCCTCGTGGCTCTCGCCACTCGGGGAAAGGTTGACGCTCTTAGAGGGGTTCGGGCTGTGCAGGCAGCCGAAGGGAGTGAGCACACGTTGACCTACCCATAGGTCGAACGTGTTGCTGACGAAGCCGTGCAGTATAGCCTTCGGTCGTTCGCAGACGTGCCGGTTCTCTCGCGCTGGTTATTCAGGCGTTCTGAACCTGAACGGGTCATTGTTACGTGCGCCGCGGGAAGCAGGGTTGACAGGCGCGGGGCCGGTTCGTTCGTTCTATCAAACGCGCCGATGAGGAGGCTTTCAAAAGCAGTCCCGGAGGCATGTCTGCGAGTCTCGAACGGAGTGATTGAGGCTCCGTTTACGCTGCGCCTGTTGTCAACTTCGTGTTCGGCAAGCTCAACCCACACACGATAGAAATTGGGAACGTGAGAGTTCCCCGTACAGAACATTTCTATACCCCTATGATGCCTATCATGACCTACCCCGGTCAAGGGTTTAACACGTACAACAATCGTCCTCTTGATAGATTTTGAATACACTTAACTTGTTGCAATCAGGAAACTTACCTCGACCGACTAACTAAAATTCGTTTTTGCCGGAAAAATAATTTGCGGGGAAAATTTAGGGCGGCGCTAAGAACACCGCCCTATCTATCCATTCTCGGCCTGTGTTTGCCCTAAACGGCTAAATCCAGCCGTTCTTAATGGTAAAAGGCCAGTATACTGCCAGTATACTTCCGGCCTGTTTTTCTACCTCGAAACCGACCTTCCGACTTTTAGGCCGGAGCGCCCGCAGGCAGTAAACCCTTGATTTCTCTTACGATTCGGTTCACGTCCTCGACATCTTTCAGGGCAATCATGAAAAAACGGTAGCCCTGCTGGATGCAGACGACGCCGTTGGCGAAGAGCCAGACGCCCGAGAGCAGCGGGTTGCCGCCGATGAGCCAACTGACGGGCGCGCCGACGACCGTGCCGGGCTGGAAGATTTGCGCCATCATCGTGACGCCCGCGGCGCAACTGAAGGCGCCGAGCAGCGGCGCGCCGACGTAGCGCGCCATCTTGCGCTCGAACTCGACGCGGCGGCGGTCGGCCTCGTCCAACTCGCCGGCGGCGACCAGCCGCTCGCGCTCGCGCAGGTACTCGTCGAACTTCTGCCCGGCCTTGCGCACGGCCCACACGGGCAGCGCCGAGTGCGTCAGCCAGTGCGGGTGCGCGCCGAGCAGGAAGCCGTCGAGGCCGGGGAAGGACGCGCCGCCGCGCACGCCCGCGGCGAGCGAGAGCGTCAGGACGATGGCCTGCTTCGGGTTCTGGCGCGCCCAGTCGTAAGCGCGGTAGAGGCCGGCCGACGAGGCCGCGGTCAGCCGCGTCGCGCGCAGCCCCAGGCCGGCGAAGCGCGCGCCCGCGCCGGCCGCCTTCGCCGCGCCCTTGTAATACTTCTTCGCGCCGCCGAGGAAGTCCTCGGCGCGCTCGCCCGCCTTCTGCCCGGCCTCGCGCACGCGCCCGCCGACCTCGCGCGCGAGGCGGGCGGCCTCCTCGGCGGCGCGCGCGGCCTGCTCGCGCGCCTCCTTCGTGCGCTCGCGCGCGGCGTCGGCGTGCTCGCCCGCGTCGAAGTCTTCGCCGATGCGCTCGGCCTCCGCGCGGGCGCGCTCGGCGCCGGTCTTGACGACGTCGGCGCCGCGCTTGGCGGCCTCGCCCGCGACGCGCGCGCCGTCCTCGACGCGCTCGCGTATGTTGTACTTCTCGTCGAGGTCGCGCGCCTTGCGCCGCGCCGCCTCGCGCCACTCCTCAAGCTTGTCCCGGTAGTCAGCCATAAAGTCTCCCGAAGTAGCCAGCAAGCAGTAGGCGGTGAGCCGCAGTCGGCGGAAACGCCTTCGGCGGTCGTGTCGTCCGGCCGTCAATGTCAAAGCCCGAATGGCGGACGATGTCGGCCGCCGGCCGTCGTCTACCGTCTGACGCCTACCCGCCTATGATACGCCGAGCGCCGGCGCGGGGTTCTCCGCGGGCGGCGCGCAGGCGGTGCGGTCGCGCCCCCCGCGCTTGGCCTCGTAGAGCGCGGCGTCGGAGGCCGCGCGCAGCTCGTCCTGTGTGCGCGCGCAGGCGGGCAGCTCCGCGACGCCGAGGCTGGCCGAGACGCGGCCGTGCGGCTCCCCGCTGAGCGCGGCGATGGCCGAGCGCAGCCGCTCTGCCACCTCCATCCCGCGCGCGAGCGGCGTCTCCGGCAGGATGACGGCGAACTCGTCGCCGCCGATGCGCGCGCCCGTGTCTATGCCGCGCGTGCCCGACTGGATGACGTTGGCCACGCGCCGCAGCGCCTCGTCGCCCGCCTCGTGCCCGCGGGTGTCGTTGACCTCCTTGAAGTTGTCAATGTCCACGAGCAGGAGGCAGAAGGGGTGGCCGTAGCGCTCGGTGCGCGCCACCTCGCGCTCCAGCTGCCGCTCGAAGCGGCGGCGGTTGGCGAGCCCCGTCAGGTGGTCCGTGAAGGCCGCCTCCTGGCACGAGTCGAGGTACTGCTTGAGTTCGAGCAGCGTGCGCGCGCGGGCGCGCAGCAGGTCGAGGTCGGTCGGGTCCGTCAGGTAGCCGAGCGCGCCCACCTCTGAGCCGAGGCGGACGTCGCGCGCCTCCGAGCGCGCGGCCGACTGGATGATGACGGGGATGAACTTGGTCTGCGGGTTGGCGCGCACGCGGCGAACCATCTCGTAGCCGTCCATGCGCGGCATCATCACGTCGGTGACGATGAGGTCGGGCTGGTAGACCTCGACGGCGGCGAGCCCCGCCGCGCCGTCGTCGGCCGTGTAGACCTGGTAGCCCTCGTTTTCGAGCGCGAAGGCGAGGAGCAGCCGCTTGTCTGGCTCGTCGTCTACGACGAGGACGGTCATCTTGCTTGCCATAATGTTTGCGAAAAGAGGTCTTGCGCCCCCCCGGTCTTCGTGCTATTGTGCCCGCTATTCAAGGGATGGTTACCCTGGGATTGTGGTTGCGGTTAACTTTTCCTCATCGAATAACGGGTTAAATTTTAGCTGTACCTCGCTGTTTTCGCGGCGCCGGCGTCCGCTTTATCTCCCATTCAGGTCATGCAGGCTCGGGGCGCTTCGCCCACTCCCGTTCTGGGGCCGCGCCTGCCCGCGGGGGCCGCAACGCACAGTCTCTTGAGATTCCCGACCCCTTAAAAGAGGTTTCCCCCCGATGTCACACCGACGCGCCAGCGACATGTCCGCGGCCGACCGCGCCGCCGTCCTGCGCCATTCCGAGGTCGGAGCCGCCCTCCCCGAAGAGGCGCTGGCGCTGCTGGCCGCCGGCTCCGAGGCCGTGGACTACCGCCGCCGCCGCTTCATCTACCGCCGCGGCGACGTGGCCGACGCGCTCTACTGCATCGCGCGCGGCCGCGTCAAGGTCTGCTCCATTGACGACCAGACCGGGCGCGAGGCCGTTATAGACATCGTCGGCCCCGGCGCCATCTTCGGCGAGTCGTCGCTCTACTCGGCGGGGGTGCGCGAGAAGTGCGCCATCGCGTACGAGCAGGCGCGCCTGCTCAAAATTCCTGCGGGGGTTTACAGGGAGGGGATGGCCGCGAGCCACGAGCTTTATGATTACACCTTCCGCATGGTTGGTCAACGGCTCTCCAGGGCCGAGCGGCGCGTCGCCGACTTCGCGCTCGACGCCATCCCCGCCCGCCTCGACAAGCTCCTCGTAGACCTCTCCGAGCGTTACGGCCGCCCCGACCCCGACGGCGTCCTCATAGACCTCCAGCTCCCGCACCGCGAAATCGCCTCAATCGTCGGCTCCACGCGCGAGAGCGTCACCGTCCGCTTGAACGCGCTGCGCCGCGCCGGTATCATCGACTTCGTCGACCGAAAAATCTTAATCAAGACCCCGGCAGCGCCCGTCGCCTTCTGACGAGACGTAGGTCGTCAGAGCGTAACCGGCGGGCCCCGGTCACGGTTTACGGCTCACGACTTACGGCCTTATGAAGTGTCCCATCTGCCACCGCCCCGTCACCTTCGAGGGTAACCCGCACCGCCCCTTCTGCTCCGAGCGCTGCAAGCTGCTCGACTTCGGCGCCTGGGCCAACGAGGAGTACTCCGTCCCGGCCGAGGAGGCGCCGCCCTCTTTCGAGGAGGGCGGGCACACGCCCGCCGCCGGCCCCGACCCGGACTCCCAGAGCCCGCGCAACCCCTGAACCGCCCGACCGACCCCGCGGCCTGCGGCGACGGCGGGCGCGTGCCCGCCGCGCGCGCGTTCGTGTAAAATGCTCGCGCCCTCCGTCCGGCGGGTGGAGTCGAAGAGTGATGCGTCTGAAGTTCACCGAAAGTTTGAGCGCGCGCCGTGCGGGGGCCGCGCTGGCCGTCTGCGCGCTCGTCGCGCTCGCGGCCTCGTGCGAGCTCGACGGCGCGTCGAAGAAGCGCGCCGAGGCGAGCCGCAACGCCGCCGGCGCGCCCGGCGCCTCCAGGTCGAGGATGCCGCAGACGAA
>DASVUF010000350.1:0-12146 GCA_036387195.1 Pyrinomonadaceae bacterium
GTCGGCAACCTCTCGTTCAACACTTCGAGCGAGGACCTCCGCGAGCTGTTCTCGCAGGCCGGCACGGTCGAGTCGGCCTCGGTCGTCGAGGACCGCGACACGGGCCGCTCGCGCGGCTTCGGCTTCGTCGAGATGGCCTCGAAGGAGGAGGGCGAGGCGGCCATCCAGCAGTTCAACGGCAGGGAGTTCGGCGGCCGCAACCTGACGGTCAACGAGGCGCGCCCCCGCGAGGATAGGGGCGGCGGCGGCGGCGGCCGCGGCGGCTTCGGCGGCGGCGGCGGACGCGGCGGCGGCTTCGGCGGCGGCGGCGGCGGCCGGGGCGGCGGCGGCGGCTTCGGCGGCGGCGGCGGCCGTGGCGGCGGGGGCGGCGGCGGCAACCGCGAGCCCCGCTGGTAAGCGCGCTCCCGGTTCCGAGTCTTCGGACGCAAAAAAGGGCCCCGACGGTAAACCTTCCGCCGGGGCCCTTTTCGCGTCCGGGCGCCTGTGTCGGGGGAATTTCCCCGGACAGGAACGTCACGGCGTTAGAATCGCGCGCGCGTTGAACCGCCCGGCCTGCACGCAAGAGATTGACGGCGCCGCCTTCGCCCGCGCCGCCGCGCGGCCTACTTCTGTTCAGCGTTCGGCCGTGGCGACCCGGCGTCGCGTTTGGCGCGCGCGGGGCGTTCGAGTCTCCGCGCGCTCTCCCAGGCGGCGAGCCGCGCCGGGTCGTCGCGGTACCTGTTGCGGACGGCCACGTCGAGCCGCTCGGCCAGTTCGTCCACGCGCCCGAGCGCGCCCTCTATGGCGGCGTTGTTCGAGACGCGCGCCCCCGCGCCCTCCGTCTGCCGCGACATCTGGGCTTCGAGCGCGTCGGCGTCGGCCGTCAGCCGCTCTACGAAGTCGGGCGGCATCTCGTACTCGACGAAGCGCGCCTTGAGCGGCGCGGCGGCCGCGGCGAACGAGCGCGCGACGGCGACGAGCGTCTGGTCGCTGTTGTCGGCGCGCGCTCGCGGGAAGAGGCCGCGCGCCTCCGCGTGCTCCGCGCCGACGGCCTCGGCCGTGTCGCAGACGGCCGCCACCTGCGCGCGCAGCGACTCGCGCAGGCCGCCACGCGCGGACGAGGTTCGCCTGCGCTCGCTCGCCGCGCCGGCCTTCAACACGTCGAGCGCGGCCAGCGCGGCCAACTCCTCTCTGAGGCGCGCGGCCGTCTGGCCGCCCTTGCCGGCCGCGGGGAAGTCGGCGGCGTTCGAGGTCATAAACGCGTCCACGCGCGAGCCGCGCTCGTAGCGACGGCGCTGATTGTCGTTCATGTTTTTTTCTCCCTGAGGTGAAGGGAAGAAGCGCGAGTGAGTCTCCTCCCGGTGAGTCGAAGGAATGAGGTTTACCGCCGGGGCAAGCCGTCAACCCCCCTGGGAAGCGCGAATTATACCCCCGCCCACCCCGCGCGCGACAAAAAATTCTCCCGCCCCTCCCGCACGCGCCAACGCACGCGACCCGCCTGCACACGCACCCGACCCACCTACACACACACCCGACGCCTGCACACACACCCGACCCACCAGCACACGCACCCGACCCGCGAACGCACGCACGCTATACGCAAGCCCCCGCACGCTATACGCAAGCCCCCGCACCGCACCGCCGCGCGCGCGCACAGCCCCGCCACGCGCACGCACGGACTTTTCCCCCACGACACGACGCGCGAGCACGTCAACATGACGCCTCCGCACGCCGGCGCCACCCCCCGACACGCCGGCGCCGACTTTTTCAACCCCGCACGGCTCCCGTGCAGGTCAATATGACATACGCACGCGCCGGCGCCGACTTTTTCAGTCCCGCACGGCGGCCGGACACACGAACACGTGCGGCGCGCACGCCCGCACGGCCCCGCGGCGCGACGACCTCCGGGCGGCGTAATCCGCACGGGTCGCATGTAAGCGCGTCTTCAGGCGGCCGACGCGGACGCGGGCCAAGCGTATGCGTCCGCCTTGACGGAGCCGTAGTTTTCGTCGAGCGCGGGTTCGAGCAGCCGGAGCGCGGCGACGCGCCGCGTCATGTCGCGGGCCCAAAAAGTCTGAGGGGTCGCCTGCGCCCCGCCGGGAGCGACGGCGACCCCTCGCCCCCGGCCCGACAGCCGGGGACTGCGGCGCGGCCGCTCCGACAAGGCCGCGCCGGCGCTAATCGCGCACGTAAATCCCCATGTGGTATCCTCCTGCGCGTTCCAGTCTTTGAAAACTTAAAGCAACGGGTCGGATGCGTCGCGTAGCTCACCCTCAACCGCCGGAGAGATGAGCATCGCCGTTGAGCAAGAGAGGTCTCTACTCACGGCGAACAGGTCACGCGAAGACATTCCATGCGAATAGCGCATAGAGGCAAGCTAATTCCGCTGTCCGTTCCATCGGGAGGTCATGCCTGATGGGAGGGGCGGCGCGAATCAGGCCGGAACGTCTGCCCGACAAGCTGCGGCAGATTCGTCTGGCCCTCGGACTGTCTCAGACGGAGATGTTAAAGCGCCTGGGCTATGAAGGCCGGATTGCGTATCACAGAATATCGAATTATGAACTCGGGACGGGCGAGCCGCCGCTCCCGGTCTTGCTGGCCTACGCCGAGGCGGCGGGCGTCAGCACCGACGTCCTGATTGACGACCGGCGAGACCTTCCCGCCGAACTGCCGGCCAAGCCCAGGCGCTCCTAAGATAACGCCCGGCATCACCCGCGCCTCTCTTCAGCTATCATGAGAGACAGCGTGAAGGGGCGTTGGGTGCATGCCGTTGTTAGGCTTTCCGCCCCGGTAGACTCAATGCTCATCCATCAGCTTTGCGAATTCCGCCCAACCTATTCGCTTGAATTTTTGCTTGCTGGCCCCTCGCCACCTGATAGAGCCGTGCCCGATTTTCATGGCTCCCAACATTACTCCGTCTGACTTTATTTCGAGATTAATCCCGCTACCCACCTTGGATAAGTCCAGGACCTGAACACTGACCTTAACTTCGTGCTTCTTTTCTTGAGGCATGCGCGCTCCCTCCGTCAAAGATACCTGCTAGATAGACAATATAAATGCTAATTGGCTTCGCCGAATAAGTCACTAAAAATTGCGGTGATGCTCTGACGCGCGTCAGGGTCATTCAACCCCTTGAAAGCCTAACGCATAGCAGGCGTACTACAGGCCGCCCGTAAAGACGCCCGTTCGGGCGCGTCTGTTTTTATTTGAAATCAGGGCGCCGGCGCGGCGAGTTGACGGGGGCGGCCTCGTCCGTGAGGGGGCGGCGTGCGGGGCCCCGGCGTCGCGCCGAGACGGTGTGAGAGCGCGCCCCAAGTATGACGCCCGCAGACGGCGAGGCGGGCGCCTTTGGGTAGACGCCCGCCTCGGCCGCGCGCCGGCGCCCGCCTGCGTTCTTCCTTTAGTCCTCCTCCTCGGCGCGGATGCGGCCCTCGGCGCGCGACTGCTCGACTATCTTGTGGGCTATCTGGCCGGGGACGGGGTCGTAGTGCGAGAACTCCATGTGGAACGAGCCGCGGGCGGCCGTGATGGAGTTGAGTTTCGACTGGTAGTCGAGCATCTCCGACATCGGCGCCTGCGCCTTGACCACCTGGTTCTTGCCGCGCATCTCCATGCCCTGCACGCGGCCGCGGCGCGAGTTGAGGTCGCCCATGATGTCGCCCGAGCACTCGGCCGGCGCCACCACCTCGACGTTCATGATGGGCTCCAGGATGGTCGGCTTGACCTTCTCGACCGCGTTGCGGAAGGCCTTGCGGCCGGCCGCGCGGAAGCTGTGCTCGTCCGAGTCAACGGTGTGGTACGAGCCGTCAACGAGCGTCGCCTTGAAGTCCACCATCGGGTAGCCGGCGATGGCGCCGGACGAGGCCGCCTCGACGATGCCCTTCTCGATGGCGGGGCGGAACTGCTGCGGGACGGAGCCGCCGAAAATCTTGTCCTCGAAGACGAAGCCGCCGCCGCGCGGCAGCGGCTCGAAGACGACCTTGCAGTCGCCGAACTGCCCGCGCCCGCCGGTCTGCTTCTTGTGGCGGCCCTGCACCTCGGCGCGCGCCGTGATGGTCTCCTTGTAGGGCACCTTCGGCGGGTGGAGCGCGACCTCGACGTGGTAGCGGTTCTTCAGCTTCTCGACCACCGTCTCGATGTGGAGCTGGCCCGAGCCCGAGAGGATGAACTCCTTGGTCTGCGCGTCGCGCGTGAAGTGGAGCGAGGGGTCCTCTTCGAGAATCTTGTGGAGCGCGACCGAAATCTTCTCCTCGTCCTGGCGCGACTTGGGCTCGATGGCGAAGGCGATGGCGGCCTCGGGGTACTCGATGGGGTCGTAGACGACGGGCGCGGCCTTGTCGGCCAAGGTGTCGCCGGTCTGCGTCTCCTTGAGCTTGACGCAGGCGATGATGTCGCCGGCGCTGGCCTCGTCAATCTTGTCGAGCTGCTTGCCCTGCATCGAGTGGAGCGCGCCGAGGCGCTCGGCCGCGCCGCGCGTCGTGTTCTGGACGGTGGCGTCCGGCTTGACGCGCCCCGAGATGATCTTCATCACGTTGATGCGGCCGGCGAAGGGGTCGGCGATGGTGCGGAAGACGTAGGCCGAGAAGGGCTCCTCGGCGTGGTAGCCGCGCGTCACCTCGGCCGCGCCGTCGTCGAGGCTCGCCCGGCCGCGCTCGCTCTGGTGCGTGTCGGGCGCGGGCGCGTAGTCGAGGATGCCGTCGAGGAGTTGCTGGAGCCCGGCGAGCGTCAGGGCGGAGACGGCGAAGACCGGGCAGAGGCGCGAGCCGGCGATGGCGCGGCTGATGTTGGGGATGATGTCCGCCTCTTCGAGCGTGCCGTTCTCCAGCCACTTCTCCATCAGCGAGTCGTCGGACTCGGCGATGACCTCGACCAGCCGCTCGCGCTCGCGCTCGACCACGTCGCGCCCCTGCTCGGGGATGGGAATCTCCTTCGCTTTGCCGCCCGCGTCGAACTCGTAAGCCTTCATGTGGACGATGTCCACGACCCCCTTGAAGTTCGCCTCCTGCCCGATGGGGAGGGTGAAGGGGACGATGGCGCGGCTGAAGGTCGAGCGCGCGGTGTCGAGCGCGTGGCCGAAGTCCGCGCGCTCCTTGTCGAGCTTGGTGATGACCATCACGCGCGGCGTGATGAACTCGTTGGCGTAGCCCCACGTCTTCTCGGTGCCGACCTCGACGCCCGAGACGGCGTCCACGACTACGAGCGCGCAGTCGGCGACGCGCAGGGCCGGGCGCGAGTGCGGGACGAAGGCCGAGAAGCCGGGCGTGTCTATGAGGTTGACCTTGTGTTCGCGCCACTCGCAGTGAGCGAGCTGGTTGTTGAGCGTTATCTTGCGCGCGATGGAGTCCTCGTCGTAGTCGGTGACGGTCGTCCCCTCGTCCACCTTGCCCCAGCGCGGGGTCGCGCCCGCGAGGTGGAGGAGCGAGCTGACGAGCTGCGTCTTGCCGGCGTGTCCGTGGCCGATGACGGCCAGGTTGCGAATCTGGTTGGTTGGGTAAGATTTCATGGCGACGGGTCGGTCATCCTTTCGACAGGTCGGCGCGCGGGGTCGGACGGCGGAGACTTCGGAGCCCCGCGGCGCTTGGGAGTTGACGGTTACTGTGCGGGCTAGAGCTGCAAAAGTCGAGAGGTTAATTTAAGCGACCGCTGGCCGGATGGCAAGCGGGGCGCGCGCGGGCGGGCGGAGGGGAAACGGGCGCGTCCCGCGCGGGAATAGACGCGCTAAAGCGGCCCCGGCGCGCGGCGCGGCGTCGGCCCCGACGCCCGGCCGCTTGCCATTCGCCGCCGCGCGCGGCATCGTGTTTGCTGTCACCGTGGCGGGCTTAAGGCGCCCCGGTTCGACTAATCCGCAAAACTCTCCCGCGACAGCAAGTTAAGTCTGGAGGACACAAAGGGATGAGATTTGAAATCCGTACAGCGGCGAGGGCGTTGAGTACGCTCGTCGTCCTTTTCGTGCTCGTCATGGGCGCGAGCATGGACGTGGCGGCCCAGAGGGGCCGCGACTGGGGGCGCAGCCACAACCGCGGCCGCCACCTCGGCTGGGAGCGCGGACGGCGCGCCGGCCAGAACCGCGACGACGACGACCGCCGCTCTCGCTGGCGCCGCATGGTGCGCCGCCAGCGCAGGGTCGAGCGGCGCGACGACCGCCGCCAGCGCCGCATCGAGCGACGCTCTTTCACGAGCGGCGACCGCCGCTTCTACGGCTCGAACTACAGCCGCCAGTCGTCCGGCCGGCGCTCGCGCTACTGAGTTCCGACGCCCCGACCGCCGAGAGGCGTGTGCAGGACACGAACGCGTGTTCTGCACACGCCTCTCGGCGCGTCCGGCGGGTGTGACGTGAGGGCGGGCTCTCTCAACCGTCCAACTCTTCAGAAGCACGGCGGGAGCGGGCCGCCCGTCGGGCTGAGGACGATGGGGCAGCCGCCGAAGGAGTCTTCCACTTTATCTTCCCGCCCCGTGACGACCAGAATGACCGCCACGAGCGCCGCCGCGACGCCGACGAACAGACCCGCCTTCCTCCCGCCGCTCAAATTCTGTCCCTGAGGCGCCGGCGGTTCGGGCGCCGAGCCGGCCGAAGCGCGCAGCGTCTCGCCGGCGACGGCCGTGCGCGCCCGCCCGCCCGCGCGCATCTCCACGCGCCCGGCCTGCACGTTGAGCGTCGTGCCTTCCTTCGAAACCGTCACGCCGAAGACCGCGGGGCCGGCCGCGGCGTCGCTCAGGACGGAGGCGTCGGCCGTCGCCAGCGCGGCGACGACGCCCGCGGGCGCGTAGACGCGCGCCGCGCCCGCTTCGAGCGCGCCCCGGAGCGTCGAGTCCGTGAAGTCGAGCCGCAGCCGCGCCCCGCCCGACAGCCCTACGCGCGCGAGGTTGCCGAGCGCCAGCGACGCCGACGCCGACGCGCCCGCCGGCGCGTCGAAGACGCTGCCGCTGAAGAAGGTCTGACCCGAGACGGCGGGCGAGCCGTCGAGCGTGAGCCCTTCGGCCGAGATGACCTGACCCGAAGCGGCGGCGGCCGTCCGCGCGCGCGCCGCGGCCGACGCCCACGCAAGGTTCAGCATCGCGGCCGCCGCGAACAGCGCGACGCCGCGCCGCGCCGCGCGCCCGAAGTCCCCGAGGCCGAAGAGGTTGACGCGCCCGCGGCGCGCGCGGGGCCCGTAGACTGTGCGCATTGAGTTAAACCCTCCCTTTAAATTGAAGCCCTGCCGGCGGCGCGACGCCCGCGCGCGCCTCCTCGCGGCCGGCGCGGAGTCCCGCCGCCTCCTTTGTCCTTAGACCGATTGACGCGCGCGGGGCGTGAGAACCCACGCGCGGCGCGCGGAAATTCCCGCGCGCGCGCGCGGGAGGGACAAACCCGCGGCCTGAATTTTTCGTATTAACGTGTGATGAAAAAGAAGAGGAACGAATGGCCCGAGGTGATAGAAGTCTCAAAAGGAGAATCAACGTTGAATAGCAAATACACGCTCGCGGCGCTCGTGCTGGTCGCGCTGCTGGTGTTGATAGGCGCAGGCGTCACCTACGCCAACGTCAACTACACGCAGGAGGGGTCGGTCAAGGTCGTGACCTACTTCGGCCGCATCGAGCGCGTCTACCGGCCGGAGGACGGCTGGTTCACCACGCTCGCGCCTGGGCGCGCGGCCTACGAGGTCAACATCAAGTCGTTCACAGAGATGGCGCCCGTCCGCGTGACGAGCAAGGACAACGCCCCGCTCCAGGTCGAAATCTCCGTGACGGCCTTCTCCGACCCGGCCAAGGTCGAGGAGTACGTGCGCAAGTACGGCTTCAGCGAGGAGGAGCGCCACCGCCGTCGAAACGAAATCCTCAGGGGGCTCGTGCAGACCGAGGCGCGCAACGCCTTCGCCGACTACGGCGCGTACGAAATCTACGCCAACCAGGAGCGCATCCAGAAGCAGATAGTCGAGTCGCTCAGGCCGCAACTGGCCGGCCAGCTCCAGCTCGTCACCGAGTCCGTACAGGTCGGCAACCCCGACTTCCTCGACGACCGCATCGAGGCCGCGGCCTCGGGCGTCGTCGCCAACGAGAAGCAGAAGCAGGCCGAGGAGGCGCGGCTCGAAGCCGCCAAGATAGCCGCGCAGACCAAGCAGATTGAGGCGGCGACCTTCGCCAACCCCGCGCTCCTCGAAATCAAGAAGCTGGAGCTGGAGCTGGAAATCGAGCGGGCGCGCGCCGACGGCATCCGGAGCCACCAGGGGCCGCTGACCATCATGTACGGCGCGGGTGGCGGCTCGGGCGTGCAGTTGCAGGTGCCCGCCGGGAGGTGAGGTGAGCGATGAGGTTTCTCGTCTTCGTATGGGTGGCGGTCGAGCTGTTGCAGGTCGCCGTCATCGCCGCGCTCGTCGTCGGCTACCGCAACCTCGAACGCCAGATGCGCGCCTCCCGCGGCTTCGACGAGCGCCCCCCGCGCTCGGTCACGGAGGAGTGAGGGGAGACGTGGAGGTCGGCGGCTAACGGCCGGGCCCCGCCCTGAAAGCAGAGCCCCGCGGCCCGCGCCTTGATGAAAAGGCGCGGGCCGCGGGGCTCTTTACGCCGGCGCTTAAACTCCCGTCAGCGCCGCGGGACGACCGGCTGCGCGGGGACGACGGGGCGTTTGAAATAGAACCGCGCCAGCCTGTAGCCGAGCAGCGCGGCGACGACGGCGGCGAAGGCGAGCGGCTTGCGCGCGTCGGACTTGACGAGCAGGTAGTAGTGGACGACGCCGGCCGCCGCCGAGAGGTAGGTCAGGCGGTGGAGCTTCTGCCAGCGCTTGCCGCCGAGCCGCTTTATCATTCTGTCGGTCGAGGTGACGGCGAGCGGGACCATCGCCGCGAAGGCCAGCGCGCCGACGAGGATGAACCGCCGCCGCACGACGTCCTCCGCGATGGCGCCGGCGTCGAACCACTTGTCGAACCAGACGTAGGTCAAAAGGTGCAGCGACCCGTAGAAGAAGGCGTAGAGCCCGAGCATCCGCCGCAGCCTTACGAGCCACTGCGCGCCCGTCCACTTCCGCAGCGGCGTCACCGCCAGCGTCAGCACGAGGAAGAAGAGCGTCAGCGTCCCCGTCGCCCGCGTCACGAAGTCCAGGGGGTTCGCCCCCAGCGCCCCGCGACGCCAGTCCCACGCCGCCAGCGCCGCCGGCACGAGCGCGTTGACGAACAGCACGAGCTTGTAGAACTTAACGTCCTTCATAAAAACGGCGTGCGGAGGGCCGCGCCGCCCGCTCAAAAGTAGTAGTTCAAGTCCATCCCGCCGTACAGCCCTGCGACCTGCTCGGCGTAGCCGTTGAAGGGGAGCGTGCGCCTGCGTCCCCACTCGCCTATGCGCTGCTCGGTGGCCTGGCTCCAGCGCGGGTGCGGCGCGTCCGGGTTGACGTTGGAGAAGAAGCCGTACTCGGCCGAGTTGGCGCGGTTCCAGGAGGTCGGCGGCATCCGCTCGGTGAGCGTGATGCGGACGATTGACTTGATGCTCTTGAAGCCGTACTTCCAGGGGACGACGAGGCGGACGGGCGCGCCGTTCTGCGGCGGCAGCGGCTCGCCGTAGAGCCCGACGGCGAGCGTCGCCAGCGGGTGCAGCGCCTCGTCGAGCCTCAGCCCCTCGACGTAGGGCCAGTCGAGCCCGCTCTGGTACTCGCCGAGCGCGGGGATGTTGCGCTTCGGGTCGTCGGCCGTCTCGAAGGCCACGTACCGGGCCGCGCCCTGCGGCTCCGCCAGCTTAATCAGCGCGCCGAGCGAGAAGCCGAGCCACGGGATGACCATTGACCAGCCCTCCACGCAGCGCAAGCGGTAGATTCTGTCCTCGGGCGGGAAGAGCCGCGTCAGCTCGTCCACGTCGAAGACCTTCGGCCTGTTGACCAGCCCCTCGACCGCGACCGCCCACGGCCGCGTGACCAGCGCCTGCGCGCGCCGCGCCGGGCTGTACTTGTCCGTGCCGAACTCGTAGAAGTTGTTAAAGCTTTTGACCTTCTGATACTCGGTCGCGTCCTCGCCGGGCAGCCCCCAACTCCTGGCGGCCGGCTGCGAGGCGGGCGCGCCCGCGCGCGCGGGCGTCGTCGCCTCGGCCGGCGGGGCGAGCAGTTCGCGGTAGGCCAGCCCCGTGGCGGCGGCCGACGCGGCCAGCGCCGCGCCGCGCATAAAGTTGCGGCGGGTAAGGTAGACGCGCCTGTCTGTGATTTCGCTCGGCTTAACGTCGTCCGGCTTCTTTATCAGCATCGTCTTTCGGCCCCCGTCCGAACTCCCCGCGCCCAATTTACGCGCGCGCACGCCGCGCCGGATTCGATTCTCGCCGCCCGGTCAGCCGAACAGCCTGACGGACCCCACGGCCAGCACGCGCCGCGTCCCGCGCTCCTGCGCGAAGACGACCGCGCGCAGCTTCTCGCGCCGCCAACTCTTCTCGACCCGCACGTCGGCCTCGGCCTCGAAAGCGCCCGCGCCGCCGCCGCCGAGCCCGCCGAGCGTCGTCAGGCTTCGCACGACGCCGACGTGTCCGAGCCTGCGCCCCGTGTTCTCGCCGCGCGCCACGTCCGACGCCAGCCCGCCCTCTGTGACGGCCAGCAGCACGAAGGCAGCGTCGCCTTCGGTCAGGGCGGGGAGGTTCTCGATGCGAACCGAGACGCGCACGACGCCCTCGGCCGTCCCGCCCGCGCGGGTCAGCTTCGCCAGCCCCTTCGGCGCGCGGGCGGCCTCGCCGACGGCGCTGTGCGCGTCGCCCTCTCTGCCGCCGGGGAACTCTTTGACGCCGTCCACTATCATCTGCGGCGTGTAGACGCCGTCCCGGCCGTAGGCGCGCGAGTACTCGCCCTGCCGCTCGCTGAACTGGCGCGACGAGAACGGGTCGGCCCACCCGAGGTGGTTCCAGTAGTCAACGTGGAACGCCAGCGGGACGACCTCGGCGCCTTCGACCGGCTGCCGCTCGTCGAGCCGCGCGAGCACGGCGTCGGCCGGCGGGCAGCTCGAACAGCCCTCCGAGGTGAACAGCTCGACCAGCACGGGCGCGCGGCCGGCCTTATCCGCCGCCGCGCCGTCGGCCTCGGCCGAGGGCGCGCCCTCCGCCTTCTTCGGCTCCGCGTTCCGCCCGGCCCTCTGACCGCTCAGGGCGACGAAGGCGACGGCCGCCAGCGCCGCGACGACAAAGACGATTGCCAGAAGCTTCTTCATACGCGCTCCTCTCCCGGGCCCCGCACGACCCTTTCAAGACTTTAGCCTTTGAGCCGCCGCGCCGCGCGCCAGTTGCCCCAAGCTTCCTCCCGCGCGACGCGCGAGTCAATCGCGCCGCCGCGGCCCGCGGCGCGGCCCCGCGCGCGGAGGCCAACCAAAGGGTAGGGCGGGGCATCAAAATAGACACGAAAAACCCGGGCGCCGATGAAGATGCAGACGGTAGGAAGCAGGGCGGGTCGGGTCTTTCGAGAGTAATCATGATGAAGAAATTATCAACTTTTATCGCAGCGTTTATGCTGGCCGTCGCCGCCTTCGGCGCGCCGGCCTTGAAGGCGAGCGCGCAGTCCAGCCGGGCCGCGCAGTCGAGCGCGCGGGTCCGCGTGCCCGTCAACCTCGCCGTGCTCATTCAGGACGACCTCGTCTCGCGCGTCGGCAACGAGCTGCGCCAGACGGCGGAGTTCATCCGCGCGCTCCCCGAGGGCTCGCAGGTGATGGTCGGCTACATCCGCGCGGGCTCGCTCCAGGTGCGCCAGCCCTTCACGAACGACCTCGAAGCGGCGGCGCGCTCGCTGCGCGTCCCCATCGGCTCGACGGCCGTCTCGCCCTACAACCCCTACGTGCAGGTGCGCGACGCCATCAGGCAGTTCCCGGCGGGCGGCGAGAACCGCAACGCGGTGCTCCTCGTCTCGGACGGCCTCGACGCCTCGCGCGGCTTCGACTTCTCGTCCTCGGTGGACTCGATTGACCTCAACCGCGCCGTGCGCGAGGCGAAGGAGCGCGGCGTCGCCGTCTACTCCTTCTACGCGCCTTCGGCCGGCCTGACGAGCTGGAACGGCCGCGCCATCAGCTACGGCCAGAGCGCGCTCAACCGCGTCTCGAACGAGACGGGCGGCCGCGCCTTCTTCCAGGGTAACAGCTTCGTGACCTTCAACGCCTACTTCGAGCGCCTCACGCGGACGCTCAACGAGGATAGCGGCCGGGCCTACTAAAACGGGCCGGCGACGCGGACGGCGGGGGCGCCGC
>DASVUF010000351.1:0-4856 GCA_036387195.1 Pyrinomonadaceae bacterium
GCCTTGACGGGCGGGGCTCCGCCTTCGCCCCGTCGAGGCCGACGGCCCGCGGCCCGCGTCCTCTCGTTGGTCGGTTCTTGACATTGGCCGCCCGGGCGGCTAAGGTATGGGAGTAGTGAGGGGCTGTCGGTACTCCCGAAAACATTGACGAAGCGTACCGCTTTTGAAAAAGAAGCGGCCGGAGGCTCGTGCGCTCTGGCCGCGCTTTGGCGTCTCTAAAAGAAGCTTTTGAGCGCCCGGCCGCCGGCTATCAGCAGGCCGGCCCGGGCGGCGTCGAATAGGTCCTCTTTAATACTCAATAGCCTGCGGCCGGCTGCTGATGGCCGCGGGCTTAAGGGAACTCCTGATGTCTGCAAATCCGGTTCAGAACCCGCTCCAGAAGAGCGCGGTCGGCTCGGGCCGCCGCGTGAGCCAGCCGCCCACGCGCCACGACTTCTCGAAGATCAAGACGGCGGTGCGCATCCCGAACCTCATCGAGATTCAGCGCGACTCCTACAACCGCTTCCTCCAGATGGACCTCCTGCCGGAGGAGCGCGAGCCGGCGGGGCTCCAGGCCGTCTTCCGCTCGGTCTTCCCCATCTCGGACTTCCGCCAGACGGCCGAGCTGGACTTCGTCGAGTACCACATCGGCAACTGGCAGTGTAAGTGCGGCCGGCTGGAGGGGCTGCGCTACCTGCGCGCCAACTGCAAGTCGTGCGGCTCGCTCGTCAAGGTGGACCCGCTCACGCCGGGCGAGACGCTCTGCCACAGCTGCGGCACGTTCAACGCCGTGCGGCCGACGCTGTGCGACAACTGCGGCGAGCCCGTCGGCCTCAAGCACAAGCACGACCAGCAGGAGTGCCAGGAGCGCGGCATGACCTACTCGGTGCCGCTCAAGGTCAAGATTCGCCTGACGGTCTTCGACAAGGACCCGGAGACCGAGGCCAAGTCCATCCGCGACATCAAGGAGGAGGAGGTCTTCTTCGGGGAAATCCCGCTGATGACCGACAACGGCACCTTCATCATCAACGGCACGGAGCGCGTCATCGTCTCGCAGCTCCACCGCTCGCCGGGCGTCTTCTTCGAGAAGGCGCCGGTCTACCTGGCGAAGGTCATCCCGTACCGCGGCTCGTGGGTCGAGTTCGAGTACGACCAGAAGAACCTGCTCTACGTCCGCATCGACCGCAAGCGCAAGTTCCTGGCCTCCATCTTCCTGCGCGCGCTGGGCATCTGGCTCAACCCGCAGTTCGACCCGAAGGGCTTCGCCTCGGACTCGCAGCTCGAGGAGGCGGTCAAGAACGCGGGCTTCGCCGACGAGGACATCCTCGGCGCCTTCTACATCGGCGACGAGGTGCGCGTCGCCGACAACCGGCTCTACGTCCAGGTGCGCCCCGAGGGGCCGACCAACCTCGTCGGCATGAAGGCCGAGCAGGACATCAAGCCGCGCGGCGCCGCCGAGCCCATCGTCAAGGCCGGCAAGAAGGTGACCAACAGCGCGCTCAAGGACATCCGCAAGGGGCACGTCGGCGAGGTCGAGGTTGACTCGCAGCAGTTCGACGGCGCCTACGCGCTCTCCGACGTGGTCAACACCGAGACGGGCGAGGTCATCGTCGAGGCCAACAACGAGATCACGCCCGCCAAGCTGCAGGAGGTCATGGAGGCCGGCGTCACCGGCTTCACGGTCTTCTTCCCCGAGCGCGACGACCTCGGCGGCGTGCTCGCGCAGACGCTGAAGAAGGACGTCATCACCAAGCCGGTTGATGCGCTGCTCGAAATCTACCGCAAGATGCGCCCCGGCGACCCGCCGACGGTGCAGACCGCCTACCGGCTGTTCGAGGGCATGTTCTTCGACGAGCGCAAGTTCGACCTCTCCAGGGTCGGCCGCCTCAAGTTCAACATCAAGATGGGGCGGCCCGAGCGCGAGCGCATCGAAGACCCGCTGCTCTCGGCGCAGGACTTCGTGCAGGTCATCTCGTACCTGCTGAAGATGCGGCGCAACCCGGTCGAGTACCTGGCCGACGACATCGACCACCTCGGCAACCGCCGCGTGAGGGCGGTCGGCGAGCTGCTCGAAAACCAGTTCCGCATCGGGCTGGTCAGGATGGAGCGCGCCATCAAGGAGAAGATGTCCATCCAGCAGGAGATGCAGACGACGATGCCGCGCGACCTCATCAACGCCAAGCCGGTGACGGCCGCGGTGCGCGAGTTCTTCGGGTCGTCGCAGCTCTCGCAGTTCATGGACCAGACCAACCCGCTCTCGGAGATTACGCACAAGCGCCGCCTCTCCGCGCTCGGGCCGGGCGGCCTCTCGCGCGAGCGCGCCGGCTTCGAGGTGCGCGACGTGCACCCGACGCACTACGGCCGCATCTGCCCCATCGAGACGCCCGAGGGGCCGAACATCGGCCTCATCTCGTCGCTCTCGTGCTTCGCGCGCATCAACGAGTTCGGCTTCATCGAGTCGCCGTACCGCAAGGTCGTCGAGGGGCGCGTCATCGAGTACGTCCGCATCGTCAACGGCGGCGACACCCGGCTCAAGCCGGGCGACCACGTCACCGAGGAGGAGGTCGAGAAGGCCAACAGGAAGGTCGCCGCCGACGGCCGCCGGGCCCAGTACGAGCCCTACCCCTTCTACCTGACCGCGTGGGAGGAGGACAAGTGGGTCATCGGCCAGGCCAACATCGAGCTGGGCGAGGACGGCGCCATCATCAACGAGCGCAACGCCTCGCGGAAGGCGGGCGAGTTCATCAACGCCCACCGCGACGACATCGAGTACGTTGACGTCTCGCCCAAGCAGCTCGTCTCCGTGGCGGCGTCGCTCATCCCGTTCCTCGAGAACGACGACGCGAACCGCGCGCTGATGGGCTCGAACATGCAGCGCCAGAGCGTGCCGCTGCTGCGCGCCGAGGCCCCCTACATCGGGACCGGCATGGAGCGCGTCACGGCCAGCGACTCGGGCGCGGTCGTCGCCGCCCGCCGCGACGGCGTGGTGGACTACGTGGACTCGGAGCGCATCATCGTGCGCGCCGACCACAACGTGGACGGCACCATCTCGCGCGAGGTGACGGCCGACATCTACACGCTGACGAAGTTCAAGCGGTCGAACCAGAACACCTGCATCAACCAGCGCCCCATCGTCCAGATCGGCGAGCGCGTCTCGAAGTCGCAGGTCATCGCCGACGGCCCCTGCACGGACCGCGGCGAGCTGGCGCTCGGCCGCAACGTGCTGGTGGCCTTCATGCCCTGGCGCGGCTACAACTTCGAGGACGCCATCCTCGTCTCCGAGCGGCTGGTGAAGGACGACTACTACACGTCCATCCACATCGAGGAGCTTGAAATAGAGGCCCGCGACACGAAGCTCGGCCCCGAGGAGATCACGCGCGACATCCCGAACGTCGGCGAGAACATGCTCCGCGACCTCGACGAGTCGGGCATCATCCGCATCGGCGCGCAGGTCAAGCCGGGCTCCATCCTCGTCGGCAAGGTCACGCCCAAGGGCGAGACGCAGCTGACGGCCGAGGAGAAGCTGCTGCGCGCCATCTTCGGCGAGAAGGCCGGCGACGTGAAGGACGCGTCGCTCGTCTGCCCGCCGGGCATCGACGGCACGGTCGTCGAGGTGCAGGTCTTCACGCGCAAGGGGCAGGAGCGCGACCAGCGCTCGCTCAACATCGAGCAGGAGGAGGAGAATCGCCTCCGCCGCGACCTCGAGGACGAGATGCGCATCCTGCGCGAGCAGCGCGACGCGCGCGTCTACGAGCTGTTCGAGGGGCGCAAGCTCGCGGCCGACCTCGCGGTCGAGCGCGAGGTGCGCATCCCCAAGAACGAGACCATGACGCGCGAGATGCTCGCGGGGCTCGAGCCCAAGCAACTGCGCAAGGCGCAGCTCGCCGGCGCGCGCGCGGCCGACATCGTCGCCGAGGTCAAGGACTTCGAGGAGCGCACCGAGCGCCAGATTCGCATCCTGACCGACATCTACGAGGAGAAGATCGCCAAGCTGCGCCAGGGCGACGAGCTCGCCCCCGGCGTCATCAAGATGGTCAAGGTCTTCATCGCGATGAAGCGCAAGCTGTCGGTCGGCGACAAGATGGCCGGCCGCCACGGCAACAAGGGCGTCATCGCGCGCATCCTCCCCGAGGAGGACATGCCGTACCTGCCGGACGGCACGCCCGTGGACATCGTGCTGAACCCGCTCGGCGTGCCTTCGCGCATGAACGTCGGGCAGATTCTGGAGACGCACCTGGGCTGGGCGGCGCGCGTGCTCGGCGTGCACTTCGCCACGCCGGTCTTCGACGGCGCGACCGAGCCCGAGATCAAGCAGATGATCAAGCGGGCGAGCCAGACCCTGCGCGACCAGGGGCTGCCCGAGATAGTGGCCGACTCCGGCAAGACCATCCTCTACGACGGGCTGTCCGGCGAGCCGTTCGAGCAGCGCGTGACGGTCGGCTACATCTACATGCTCAAGCTCTCGCACCTCGTGGACGACAAGATTCACGCGCGGAGCATCGGGCCCTACTCGCTTATTACGCAGCAGCCGCTCGGCGGCAAGGCGCAGTTCGGCGGCCAGCGCTTCGGCGAGATGGAGGTCTGGGCGCTCGAAGCCTACGGCGCGGCGCACATCCTCCAGGAGCTGCTGACGGCGAAGTCGGACGACGTGGCGGGGCGCTCGAAGATTTACGAGGCCATCGTCAAGGGCGAGGCCGACTTCAACCCCGGCGTGCCCGAGTCGTTCAACGTACTCGTCAGGGAGCTCCAGTCGCTCTGCCTCGACGTCGAGCTGATCGACCGCAACGCGGCGATTGACGAGGCGGCGGCCGGCGACGGCCTCGGCCGCCCCGTGGTGCCCACGGCCGGCCCGGTGGAATAGAAAGGTAAGGCGGGCG
>DASVUF010000352.1:0-4129 GCA_036387195.1 Pyrinomonadaceae bacterium
AAAGGTGGGCGAGGGTCTGCGTGACCCTCGCCCACCTTTTGATTTCGGGGGCCGCGCCGGGGCCGCGGCGGCGGCCGGGCTCAACCCTTCTTCGCGACGCTCTCGTCCCGCGACGCGTCGGCGCGCGCCGCGGCGGCCGGCGCCGGGGGGGCGGCGGCGGGGGCGAAGGCGGGCGCGGACAGCTCCACGCCGGCCATGCGCGCGAAGAGGCGCTCGTACTCGTCAACGACGCGCTCCCAGTCGTAGCGCTCGCGGACGCGCGCCTGCGCGCGCTGGCGGTGCTGGTTGACGATAGCGCCGCCGCGCAGCACGCGCTGGAGCTGCGCGGCGAGGTCGTTCGCGTCGCGGTAGTGGATGGCGGCGTCGCCCGTCACCTCGACGTTCTCGGGCGTGGCCAGCGTCAGCACGCAGTTGCCGTAGCCCATCGCCTCCAGCAGCGCCGGGTGCGTGCCGCCGACCTCGGTGGCGTGGACGTAGCAGTAGGCGTTCTGCTGGAGCGCGCGGTAGGCGTCGCCGAAGACGAAGCCCGTGAAGACGATGCGGCGGTCGCGCCGCGCCAGCGAGCGGAGCTTGGCGATGTACTCGTGCGCGTAGGGCGCGTCGCCGACGATGAGCAGCTTCTGCGGCGTGCGGACGCGGCGGAACGCCTCGATGACCATCTCGGCGTTGTTCTCCGGCTCCAGCCGCGAGACGTAGAGCACGTAGCGGTTGGGCTCGACGCCCCAGCGCGTGACGGCCGTCCTGTCCGTCCGGCGCTCGACCTCCGCCCCGTAGGCGATCATGGTCGAGCGCGCCCCGTACTTGGCGAGGTAGTAGTCCTGGATGACGCGCGCGTCCGTCACCGTCTCGTTCGGCAGCCAGACCGACAGGCGCTCGGCCACGCGGTAGTAGTTCTGCCCGAGCCAGTTCCACTTCCGCCGCTTGTGTTCGAGCCCGTCAACGTTGATGGCGACGGGGACGCGGGCGGCGCGCAGCAGGGGCGCGAAGGGCGCGTTGGCGGCGTTGCAGATGAGCGCGGCGTCGAAGCGGCGCGAGAGGCCGGCGTGGCAGGCCGAGAGGCCGGCGTGGACGACGGTGTCGAAGTACTTGTGGCGGATGGTGGGCAGGACCTTGAGGCGCACGCCCTTGTACTCTATCTGGCGCGGGCTGACGTAGTGCGCGCGGCAGTAGACCGTCACGTCGTGCCCGCGCGCGACCAGCCGCGTCGAGAGCTGCTCGGCGAAGGTCTCGAACCCCCCGTAGCTGGCCGGAATCCCCCTCGTCCCCAGAATGGCGATGCGCATGTCGGTCATGCGGAAGGGCGAGGGCGGACGGGTGAAGGATGAGGGGACGGCCCGACGGCGCCCCCCTCACCCCTCACCCTTCCGCCCTCATCCTTCCCTCCACTCTCCTGTAAACCTGCAAGGTCATGCGGGCCGTCTCCCGCCAGTCGAACTCGCGCGCCCTCCTCAGTCCGCGCGCCCGCAGGTCGGCGCGCAGGGCGTCGTCGTCTATGAGCCGCGCGAGGGCGGCCGAGATGGCCCCCTCGTCGAAGGGGTTGACGGTCAGCCCGGCGTCGCCGACCACTTCGGGCAGGCTCGTCCGGTCGCCCGTCAGGACGGCCGCGCCACACGACATCGCTTCGAGCGGCGGCAGGCCGAAGCCCTCGTAGAAGGACGGGTAGGCGAAGCAGAGCGCCCCCGTATACAGTGCGGGCAGGTCGCCCTCGGATACGTAGCCGGTGACGACGACCGAGCCGCCCAGCCCCTCCTCCTCGACCGCCCGCAGCGTCTCGCCGTAGAGCCACGCTTTTTTGCCGACGAGCACCAGTTGCGGCAGATTACTCCTCCCGCGCGCGCGGCGCAAGGCCGAATAGGCGCGCACGAGCCGCCCCAGATTCTTGCGCGGCTGGATGGAGCCGACCGCCAGCACGTACTCGCCCGAGATGCCGTAGAGCGCCCGCACGCGCCGGATTTCGTCCGCGTCGCGCACGGGGCGGAAGCGCGTCGAGGCGGCCAAAGGCACCGTCGTCACGCGCGCCGGGTCGAGCCCGTAAGTCTCTATCAGGTCGCGCCGCGTGTGCTCGGACGGCGCGATGACGTGCGCCGCGCGCCGCGCCGTCGCGCGCACGGTGAGCCTGAGTTGTACACGGCTGCGGAGCTTGAAAGTTTCGGGAAGGTGCTCGAACGAGAGGTCGTGGATGGTGGCGACGACCGGGCACGGCGCGAAGGGCGGCGCGGTGTACTGCACGTGCAGCAAATCCACGGGCCGCCGCCTCAGCTCGGCCGAGAGCGTCAGCGGGATGCGCACCAGCGGCGTGTGCGGCAGCGTCCTGCGCAGCGAGACGTGCGGCCAGCGCCCCCCGAACCGCGCCTCGGCCTCCGGCCGCGTGACGTAGACCGTGTAGCGGTTCTCGCGGTCAACCTCCGCCAGCGCCTCCACCAGGTTGGCCGCGTACGTCTCGTTGCCCGCCAGCCCCGCCCCCACCGAATGCGCGTCAATCGCTATGTGCACGTTTGCCTATGCCCGAGGTCGCGGCCGCGGCCGGCAGGCGCCGGACGTTCCGGTGTGCTATTAAACCCGGCGCGCAGCATATCACGCCGGCTCCGCGTGATATACTGCGCCGCGCAATTTCAGGGAAGGCCAGCTCGGAAGAAAGGGGCGGAAGTTCCAGGGCGCGATTATGAGCGAAGCGATTGACCGGCCGCCGCAGGAGGCGGTCGAGGCCGTGCAGGACACGGGCGGGCTGGGCGGCCACCCGCGGGGGCTGACGACGCTCTTCTTCACCGAGATGTGGGAGCGGTTCAGCTACTACGGCATGCGCGCCATCTTGGTGCTCTACATGGTCGCGCCGGCGGCGCAAGGCGGCCTCGGGTTCGACACGAAGCGCGCGGCCTCCGTCTACGGCACCTACACGATGTCGGTCTACCTGACGGCGCTGCCCGGCGGGCTGGTCGCCGACAAGTGGCTGGGGGCGAGGCTGGCGGTGCTGCTGGGGGGCGTCGTCATCGCCTGCGGCCACTTCACGATGGTCTTCCAGTCAACGACCTTCCTCTACGCGGGGATGACGCTCATCGCCATCGGCACGGGGCTTTTGAAGCCGAACATCAGCGCGATGGTCGGCGGCCTCTACAGCGAGAACGACCCCCGCCGCGACAGCGGCTTCTCGCTCTTCTACATGGGCATCAACCTCGGCGCGGTGATGGCGCCGCTGGTCTGCGGCTACCTGGCGCAGAGCGAGGGCTTCAAGCAGTTCCTCGCCTCGAACGGCTTCAACCCGGCGGCGAGCTGGCACTGGGGCTTCGGCGCGGCGGGGGTGGGGATGCTGTTCGGGCTCGCCGTCTTCCTGTCGCAGCGCGGCCGGCTCCGGCAGGCCGAGCGCCGCGTCGAGAAGGCGGGCGGCGTCGTCAACGAGGGCGAGGCCGCCGAGGGCGCGCAGCGGCTCACGGGCGACGACTGGAAGCGCATCGGCGCCATCTTCATCTTCTTCCTCTTCACCATCCTCTTCTGGGCCGCCTACGAGCAGAAGGGCGCGAGCCTCAACCTCTTCGCCGCGCGGCTGGTCAACACGGAGTTCTTCGGCTACGCGTTCCCTTCGAGCTGGCTCCAGTCGCTGACGCCGCTCTACGTCATCCTCCTCGCGCCGCTCTTCTCCGTCCTCTGGGTGCGGATGGGCGACCGCCAGCCTTCGAGCCCGGCCAAGTTCACGCTCGGGATGCTCTTCATCGGGCTCGCGTACCTGCTGATGATTCCGGCGGCGACGCTGACGGCCTACGGCAAGGTGAGCCCGCTGTGGCTCGTCGGGCTCTACTTCCTCGAAGTGGTGGGCGAGATGTGTTTGAGCCCGGTCGGCCTGAGCACGGTGACGAAGCTCTCGCCGGCGAAGCTGGTCGGCATCATGATGGGCGTGTGGTTCCTCGCCTCGTCCATCGGGAGCAAGCTGGCCGGCTACCTCTCCGGCTTCTTCGACGCCGAGAGCCCAGGCACGCTCGTCCGCCTCTACGGCGGCATCGCCGTCGGCCTCCTCATCGCCACGGGGATACTGGCCGCGCTCATCCCCACCCTGCGCCGCCTGATGGGGCGCGTGCGGTAAGGCGCGTGGGCGGGAGTCGTTAGACGATAGACGGTAGAAAAACAGGGCGGCGGGGGG
>DASVUF010000353.1:0-22573 GCA_036387195.1 Pyrinomonadaceae bacterium
GGCCGCGCGCGCGCGGCGGCCGAGTGCGTCGCGGAGGGCCAGCGCGTCTACACGGAGATGGGGGCGGAGGCCGAGCGCGCGCGCACGCTGCGCGACTGGGCCCGCCACGAGCGCGAGCGCGGCGACGCCGGGCGCGGCTCGGAGATGTGGCGCGAGGCGCGCGAAGTCTTCGCGCGGCTCGGCATGACGCGCGAGCTTGAGCGCATGCCCGAATAGACGCGGCGCCGCGCGCGCCGACATTACGGAGGTTGAAGATGCGGCTGAAGACGCTGACCCTTTTACTGTGCGCGCTGGCGGCGCAGGCGCCCGCGTGCGGCGGGGCGGACGCGCCGCGCGGGGCGGACGCGCCGCGCGCCGCCGCGACGCCCGCCCCCGCGCAGACGCCGTCCCCGGCCGCGGCGCCGCACGCGGGCGCCGCGGCGTGCGCGCTGCTGGCCGGCGAGGAGATGCGCGAGGTGCAGGGCGAGGCGCCGGCCGACGCGCAGGGGAGCGAGCACCTCGCGGGCGCGCTCGCCGCCTCTCAGTGCTTCTACCGCCTGCCGACCTTCGCCAAATCGGTCAGCCTCGAAGTCGTGCGCGCCGCGCAGGGCGCGCCCGCCGACGCGGCGCGCGATTACTGGCGCAGGCGCTTCCACCCGGAGGCCGTCGAGGCGCGCGAGCGCGAGCGCGAGTTGAAGGAGGAGCGCGAGCGCGAACGCGAACGCGCGCTTAAGCGCGAGCGCGCCGCCGGTCAGGTCAGGGAGGGCGGCCACGGCGAGAAGGAGGAGGAAGAGGGCGGCGGCGAGGACGACGAGGAGGCGCGCCCCGAGCGCGTGTCCGGGCTCGGGGAAGAGGCTTACATGACCTGGAACCGACGCGCCGTCACGCTCCACGTCCTCAAGGGCGGCGCCGTCCTGCGCCTGCGCCTGAGCGGCCCCGAGGAGCGCCCCGCGCGGCTCAGGAAGGCCGCCGCGCTCGCCTCGAAGGCGCTCGCGCGCCTCTGACGCGTCGGCGCCTCAAGACGCGCGGACGCCGCGGGCGCGTGGGCGCGGCTAAAAGCCGAAGCTTAAAGCCGTGTCCACGCGCCCGCGGCGTTTAAAGGTTCGCCCGGCGCCCGCGCGCCTTCGGTTAAAGGTTGAAAATCGTCGGGCCGAAGTTCTTGGAGGTCATCTTCTCGCTCTGCTCCTTGGGGGGAAGGGAAGGCCGGCCCCGGCGAACGACCCCGGGCGCCCTGGACGCTTCGTTTGCGGCGCGGGCGGGCGGCCTTTGGCGAATCTCCCCTTGTCCGCCCGGCGCGCCGCGCCCGCGCCCGCAAAATGAGACGGCCTTGTCAGCCGTCGGGAGGGTCGCGCGGCGGCGCGCCCAGCGCGAACGCGCCGCCGCCGGTTCCCTCTTAACTCTAAACGCGTATTCCGTCGCCAAACTCCCACGCGCGCCCCGAAGATTTTTTTTCGACGCCCAAAAGCGACGGGCTCGGGGCCGTCCGACGGGACGGCCCCGAGCCCGTGAAGTTCGCGCGCGCGGCGGCCTACTTCGCCTCTTCGAGCCGCGAGGCGTGGAGCGTCTCGCCTTCGAGCGCGCCCTCGACCTCGACCTTCAAGCCGCGCCTGCCCTTCGCGGCCTTCAGGGCGTCGGCGGCGAGCTTGTTGCCCTGCTCGTCGAGCCTGTAGGTCTTGCCGCCCGAGACGACCGCGAAGCCGCTCTTTTCGCACGAAGGCATCAGCGCGCAGGCGTTGGGGTGCTTCTGCGCCTCCTCCTCCGAGCCGTGCATCTCCGCGCACATGATGTCAATGACGTAACCCGTCAGCTTCAAAGGCTTCTGCCCGCCCTCCTGCGCGAAGGCGAACACGGCGGCCAACGCGACGACGGCCGCGACGAGGGAAATCTTGCGAATCATCCAGGGGGTATCTCCTTCTAAAATTAAAACGGAAGGCTTTTCAACCAAACCGGAACGCTTTTCACTCGCGGCCCAAAGCCTTTCGCGCGCGATTTTAAAGCCCGCGCGCCCGGATTTAAAGCTTTCAGCCGAGATTTTAAAGCCCGCTTCCGCGAAAGTAAGCTTTTCGCCTGCGAGTTTAAAGCTTACTTCCGCGAAAGTAAGTCTTTGACCTGCGAGTTTAAAGCCTTGCACCGCGATTTCGGGCTTTTGCATCGCGATGCAAAAGCCCGAAATCACGATGCAAAAGCTCGAAATCGCGATGTTAAAGCCCGAAATCACGATGCAAAAGCCTTGCATCGCGATGTTAAAGGCCGAAATCGCGATTCAAAAGCTTTGCATCGCGATGCAAAAGCCCGAAATCGCGATTTTAAAGCTCGAAATCGCGATGCAAAGCTTCGAAATCGCGATGCAAAAGGCGAAATTCGCGGGTTCGGACGCGAGGCCGACGCTCGAAAGCGTGTGTTTCGAGCCTTTTACCGGCAAAACGGCGGGTTTCGGCCCCCGGGGCGGAGATTTAAGAGTCGGCGGGCGGCTCTTCGCCCTCGGCGGCCTGCGCTTCCGCGGTCTTCTGCGGGCGCATGTGCGGGAAGAGGATGACGTCGCGGATGGAGCGGCGGTTCGTGAGCAGCATCGTCAGGCGGTCAACGCCGATGCCGATGCCGGCCGCGGGCGGCATCCCGTACGAGAGCGCGCGGACGTAGTCGAGGTCGGTCTGCATCGCCTCGTCGTCGCCGCCCTCGCGCTGCCGCGCCTGCTCCTCGAACCGCTCCAACTGCTCCGCCGGGTCGTTCAACTCCGAGAACCCGTTCGCCACCTCCATCCCCATCACATAAAGCTCAAACCGCTCCGCGATGGTCGGGTTATCAGGGGACGCTTTAGAGAGAGGTGAAACTGATTTTGGGAAATCCGTAATAAATGTTGGCTGAATCAATCTTTTTTCAACCATCAATTCAAAAATTTCCACTATTAACCCCGCTTGCCCTGATTCATCATAAAACTGTTCAGAGCGTTGCGCTTTTTCCGGGTATTCGTTCACTGCTTCAGCCCACGCACGTCGAGCTGCTTCATTAACCTTTCTTCTGATTTCAGGTGTTGCAAATTCTTCAGGCGGCAAGAGGTCATGAAACATTTTTCGAGCAAACGACCAGACCAGATTAGTCAACTTATAATCATTGAGCCAACGCGATGAAAAATTTTCTCCGCCGTATTCAATGAAATTATATTCCTTAGTAATGTAGGCAGAGATAGCATCCTTCATCGAAATTCTCTCGAAGAATCCGAAGTTAATCTCTTGCGTTGACACCTCCCTCGTGAGTTCTCGCAGCATTTCTTCATCGCCCTCTTGAGGGACGTAAAGGTCAATTACATTGTCAAATGGAACTTTTACGCCTTCAGTCACTTTCCGCACTGCTTCCCGAATCATCTCCTCGCAAAAGTCCATCATCCAGTTCACGTCCTTGTAGGCCGTGTAGAATTCGAGCATGGTGAACTCGGGGTTGTGGCGGGTGGAGACGCCTTCGTTGCGGAAGTTGCGGTTCAACTCGTAGACGCGCTCGAAGCCGCCGACGAGGAGGCGCTTGAGGTAGAGTTCGGGCGCGATGCGGAGGTAGAGGTCTATGTCGAGCGCGTTGTGGTGCGTCGTGAAGGGGCGGGCGGCCGCGCCCGAGGCGATGGGCGAGAGCATCGGCGTCTCGACCTCGACGTAGCCGTGGTCGTCCAGGTGGCGGCGCAGCGCCGTGATGAGCTTCGAGCGGCGCTCGAAGACCTCGCGCGTCGAAAGTTCCTGCGGCGAGTCGCCGCCCTCCTCGTCCGCCCTGACCTTCAGGCTCGAAGCGATGAGGTCGGCGTAGCGTTGCCGCTGGCGCACCTCCGGGTCGCTGATGCCGTGCATCTTGTCGGGCATCGGCAGCAGCGCCTTCGACAGAAACTGAATCGTCTCGACGTGGACGGACAACTCGCCCGTCTTCGTCACGAACAGACGCCCCTCGACGCCGACGAAGTCGCCGTGGTCCAGCAACTGGAAAAGCTTCCAGCCGCTCTCCTCCGCCTCGACCGGCCGCAGAGAGTCGTTGCTGATGGCGACGGCCTCCTGCCTGCGCACGTAGATTTGCAGGCGCTCCATGCCGTCGGAGAGGTGTACGAACGCGGCCTTGCCCATCACGCGCGGCGGCGTCGCCAGCCGCCCCGAGATGCGAACCTTGCCGGCCTCGCCCAGCACGGCGTTGGCCGCCTCCAACTGCTCGGGCGTCGGGCGCTCGCCCTCCTGCAACTCGGGCGCGTGCCCGCGGAACCCCCTGACGACGGCGCTGACGGTGTCCTCGGCCTCTGCGGCGCGCGCGACGTTCGAGCGGTCGAAGCGGTTGGGGTAGGCGGCGCCGACGAGGTCGAGGATTTCGCGGAAGTGCTCCTGACGCGCGCGCGTCTGGTCGTTGTCGGGGAGGATGTCCCCGTAGAGCCGTGTCGTCATGATTCGTGAATAGTAAATCGTGAGTCGTGAATAGACAAAACTTCGCCCCGGCGATTTACGATTCGCCGTTTACGATTTACGATTGACCCACACGGATGGGCGGCAGGGTGATTCAGGACCAAGGGGAGTTGCTGCGCGTGCGCGCGGAGTTGCGCGCCGCGGGGCGCTCGCTCGTCTTCACCAACGGCTGCTTCGACCTCCTGCACGTCGGCCACGCGCGCTACCTGGCGGCGGCGCGGCGCCTGGGCGACGCGCTGCTCGTCGCCGTCAACAGCGACCGCTCGGTGCGCGCGCTCAAGGGCGAGGGGCGGCCGGTGATGCCGGAGGCCGAGCGCGCCGAACTGCTGGCGGCGCTCGCCGCCGTGGACTTCGTGACCATCTTCGAGGAGGAGTCGCCGCGCCGTCTCATCGCGGAGCTTCTGCCCGACGTGCTGGTCAAGGGCGGCGACTACGCGCCCGAAGAGATACACGGCCGCGAGGAGGTCGAGCGCGCCGGCGGCCGCGTCCTCGCGCTCCCATACGTCGAGGGCGCTTCGACCACGGGCGTCATCGAGCGCGTCAGGGGGCTGGCGTGAGCGGCGGCGGGCCGCGCCGCAAGGCCGGGCCGCAAGAGTCCCCCGCGCCGAAGCCGAAGAAGGCCGCCGCGTCGAAGAAGACGGCCGCGTCGAAGAAGGCCGCGGCGAAGAAGGCCGGCGCGTCGAAACCGGAGGGGGCGCGCGCGGGGCCGCGAAAGACGGAAGACGGCCGGCACGTCGTCATCGGGGGGCGGCGCTGGCGCGCGTCGAACCCGAGCCTGCCGGAAGATGTACGACAGCGTCTCGTCAACGAGCTGATGGACGCGCGCCGCGCCGTCGGCCGCGCGCTGCGCGAAGGCGACCGCGACGCCGAGGCCGGCGCGCGCCGACGCGTCCACGCCGCCAAACTCGCCCTCGGCGAGCGCGGCCCGAAGTGGTGGGAGGAAGGGAAGGACGAAGGGTGAAGCCCGAAGGGTAGGGGGAGCGGCGTCGGCCGCCCCTTCGTCCTTCACCCCTCATCCTTTGCGCTTATGGGCAGTTCAGTCGAATCATCCACGGTGTTGGCGGGCGTGCTGCGGCGCGTGGTCGAGGGGGCGGAGTTCCGCCGGCTCGCGGCCGAGGTGGCCGCCGGGGCCCGCGTCGTGTCGGTGGCGGGGCTCACGTCCGCGCCGGCGCGGGCGCTCGCGCTGGCCGCCTTGCAGCGCGAGACGGGGCGGCGCTTCGCCGTCGTCGTCGCCGCCAACCGCGACCTGGAGGACTGGGAGCGCGACCTCTCCTTCTGGTGCGGCGCGCTCCGCGCGGGCGCGGACGACTGCGAGGCCGTGCTCACCTTGCCCGCCTCGGAGGGCGACCCGTACGCGGGCGCCTCGCCGCACGCCGAGACGCTGGAGCGGCGCGCCCTCTCTCTGTGGAACCTGGCCCGCGGCCGCGGCCGCTTCGTGCTGCTCTCGTCGCGCGCGATGGCGCGCAGGACGGTCGCGCCCGCGCAGCTCCTTCAGGCGGGCGCCGTCCTGAGGAGGGACGAAGACCACCCGCCCGAGGACTTGGTCGAGGCGCTGCTCGCCTCGGGCTACGTGCGCGAAGACCCGGTGGGCGCGGTCGGCGAGTTCTCGATGCGCGGCGGCATCCTCGACGTCTGGTCGCCGGGCGAGCACGCCCCCGTGCGCGTCGAGTTCTTCGGCGACACCGTGGACTCCGTCCGCCGCTTCAACGCCGAGACGCAGCTCTCCATCGAGCAGTTGCAGGCGACCGAGGTCGTCCCGATGCGCGAGCTGACCGTCGGCCGCGACGACTTCCGCCTGTGGGCCGAGTTCGCGCGCGAGCGCTGGCCGGCCGAGTCGCAGGCGCGCGCGCTCAAAGACCGCACCGTCCACGCCGACGAGGGCGAGACTTTCCCCGGCTGGGAGTGGCTCATCTCGCTCGTCGTCAAGTCCGACTCGACGGCCTTCGACTACCTCGGCGACGCGGTGCTGGTCGTGGACGAGCCGGCGGGCGTCGAGCAGCACCTCGGCGCCGCCTTCGAGACGCTGGCCGCGCGCCACCAGGAGAACGAGGCCGCGGGCGAAATCGGCCTGCGCCCCGAGGAGCTGTACCTGACGGCCGAGGAGCTGCGCGGACGGATTAACAACGCGGCGCGCGTCGAGTTCCGCGCGCTCGGCCGCGCCGCCGCCGCGACCGACGAGCGTTTCCTGGGCGAGTCCGAGCAGCCCGCCGTGCAGATAGGCCGCGCGCGCCCGACCGCGCCGCCGCTCTTCCTGTTCCCGGCGGTCGAGCGCGCGCCCGAGGTCGAGTGGCGCTCGCTCCCCGCGAAGCGCTACCACGGGCGCATCCCCGACCTCGCGGCCGACGTGCGGCGCGCGCGCGCCGAAGCGGGGGCGCTGACGCTCTTCGCGATGCCGTCGGCGGGCGTGGCCGAGCGCGTGGGCGACGTGCTGTCGGACTACAACGTGGCGGCGCGCGTGGCGCTCTCCGGCGAGGGCGGCGCGGACGCCGAGGACTTCGACGCGGTCGTCACGACGGGCAGGCTGTCGGGCGGCTTCGAGCTGCCGGGGGCGCGGCTCGTCGTCCACGTCGAGACGGACTTGTTCGACGAGGCGAGCGGCGCCGGCGCCGAGCAGCGCGCGCCGGGCGCGGGGGCGGCCGCGACCGGCGCGGCGCGGCGCAAGAAGTCGAAGACGGCCGCCTTCCTCTCCGACTTCCGCGACCTGAAGGTCGGCGACTACGTCGTCCACATAGACCACGGCGTCGCGCGCTTCGGCGGCTTGCAGACGCTCGAACTCGGCGGGCGCAAGGGCGAGTTCATGCTGCTCTACTACGCCGACGACGCCAAGCTCTACGCGCCGGTCGAGCGGCTCGACTTAGTCCAGAGGTATTCGAGCGCCGAGGGGCACGAGCCGACGCTCGACCGCCTCGGCGGCCTCGGCTGGCAGAAGACCAAGGCGCGCGCCAAGCGCGCGATGCGCGACATGGCCGACGAGCTTTTGAAGCTCTACGCCGAGCGCAAGCTCGTCCAGGGCTACGCCTTCTCGGGCGACAGCCCCTGGCAGCGCGAGTTCGAGGACGCCTTCGAGTACCTGCCGACGGCCGACCAGGAGACGGCCATCGAGGACGTCAAGAAGGACATGGAGGGGATGACGCCGATGGACAGGCTGCTCTGCGGCGACGTCGGCTACGGCAAGACCGAGGTCGCCATGCGCGCCGCCTTCAAGGCCGTCATGGACTCGAAGCAGGTCGCCGTGCTCGCGCCGACCACGGTGCTCGCCTACCAGCACTACGAGACGTTCCGCGCGCGCTTCGCCGCCTTCCCCGTCACGATAGAACTCATCTCGCGCTTCCGCTCGCCCAAGGAGGCGAAGGAGATCGTCAAGCGCGTCGAGTCGGGCGACATTGACGTTATCATCGGCACGCACCGCATCCTGTCGAAAGACATCGCCTTCCGCGACCTCGGACTCGTCGTCGTGGACGAGGAGCAGCGCTTCGGCGTCGCGCACAAGGAGCGCCTCAAGCAGCTCAAGAAGCGCGTGGACGTGCTCACGCTCTCGGCGACGCCCATCCCGCGCACGCTCAACATGTCGCTGATGGGGTTGCGCGACATGTCGGTCATCGAGACGCCGCCGCGCGACCGCCTCGCCATCCAGACGCAGGTCGTGCAGTTCTCCGAGTCGGTCATCAAGTCGGCCGTCGAGCTGGAGCTGGGGCGCGGCGGGCAGGTCTTCTTCATCCACAACCGCGTCGAGACGATTGACACGGTGGCGGCGCTCGTCCGCCGGCTCGTCCCCGCGGCGCGCGTCACGGTGGCGCACGGCCAGATGAACGAGAAGGAGATGGAGCAGGTGATGCTCGACTTCGTGGCCTTCAAGGCCGACGTGCTCGTCGCCACCACCATCATCGAGAACGGCATAGACATCCCGCGCGCCAACACCATCGTCATCAACCGCGCGGACAACTACGGCCTCTCGCAGCTCTACCAGCTGCGCGGGCGCGTCGGGCGCTCGAACCGCCGCGCCTACGCCTACCTGCTGATACCTTCCGAGGCGGAGCTGACCGCCATCGCGCGCCGCCGGCTGGCCGCCATCCGCGAGTTCTCGGACCTGGGCGCGGGCTTCCGCGTCGCGGCGCTCGACCTGGAGCTGCGCGGGGCGGGGAACCTGCTCGGCGGCGAGCAGTCGGGGCATATGGACGCGCTCGGCTTCGACCTCTACACGCAGATGCTGGAGCGCACGGTGTCGGAGCTGCGCGGCGAGCAGGTCGAGGACGAGACGTCCGTCTCCATCAACCTCGGCGCGGACGTCTCCATCCCCGAGGACTACATCTCCGACATGGGGCAGCGTCTGAGGACTTACAAGCGCATCGCGTCGGCGCGCGACGACGAGGCGCTCGACGTCATCCGGCGCGAGACCGAAGACCGCTACGGGCGGCCGCCCGAGTCGGTCGAGCGCCTGTTCGCCTACGCGCGGCTGCGGCGCGCGGCCGAGGAGACGGGCGTCGTCTCGATTGACCGGACGCCGGGCGGCCTCGCCTTCAAGCTCAAGGAGTCGGCGCGCGTCTCGCCCGACAAGCTGCTGGCGCTGGTCGGCCGCGGCGCCGGCGCCTCCTTCAGCCCGAGCGGCGTCCTCAAGGTCGAGGCCGCCGGCGGCGAGCTGATAGAGAAGGCGCGCTCCGTGCTGCTGGAAATCCGCCGGCCGGATTAGCGCCGCCCCGCACGGTTTTAATGCTTCCACGCCCCGGCCCCGGCCGCGCCGGCCGGGGCGATTATTTAACCCGCGCCACCGCCCCGCGCCGCGCCCCCGGCTGGCATCGCCGCGGCCGTTTGAGCCATCAAAGAGGAGCCCCTGTCTTCGCCCGCGCGTCCCGCCCGGGCGCAGGTTCAGCCGCCCCGGCCGCCCCGAGCCGGCGGGCGCGCGTTTGGGGCGGCGCCGTTTTCCGGCTAGAATGCCCCGGTCGAGCGGCGGTCAGAGTCGAAATTTTCCCGGCCCGGCGGAAATCCACCAGGAGTATGAAGTCTGTGAGAAGAAAATCGTCAGCAGTCGTGCGCGCTGTGCTCTGCGCGGCGGCGTTTTTGTGTCTGGCCGTCGCGCCCGCGCGCGCGCAGGAGGAGGCTCCGCCCACGGTGCTCGACGAGCCCGTCGCGCAGGTGGACAACTACGTCATCATGCTCTCGCAGCTCAAGCGCGAGAACGGCGAGTTCCGCGAGGTGCTCGTCAAGCAGCGCGGGATGACGCCCGAGCAGGCCGAGGCCGAGATTCAGAAGCGCCAGCCCGAGATCATCCTCAACCTCATCAACGAGGCGCTGCTCGTCCAGAAGGGCAAGGACATGCCGCGCATGCCCGAGGACGTCGAGGCCGAGGTCAACCGCGAGGTGCTGCGCGTCGCCCGCGACTCGAAAATCGCCACCATCGAGGAGCTTGAGGAGGCGATGCGGCGCGAGGGGCTGAGCCTCTCGGACATCAAGGAGACGCTCCGCCGCCAGTTCATGCGCCAGGCCGTGCTCCAGCGCGAGGTGGACGCCAAGGTCTACTACGGGCTGACCGACAAGGAGCTGCGCGACTACTACGCCGCGCACCGCGACAAGTTCGCCAGCGTCACCCTCTCCGAGCTGTTCCTGAGCCTCGCCGGCCGCACCGAGGCCGAGGTGTCGGCCAAGGCCGCCGACCTCGCCACCCGCGCGCGCTCGGGCGCGAACTTCGAGGAGCTGGTCGAGAAGAACTCCGAGCACGAGCAGACCAAGAAGACCCGCGGCGTGCTCTCCGACGCCGACGGCAAGCCGCGCTGGTTCATGGTCTCGGAGCTGTCGCCCCTCATCGCCGAGGCCATCAAGAACGTGAAGGCCGGCGGCTTCACCGACCCCATCAAGACCGACGAGGGCTACATGGTGCTGAAGGTGCTGGAGCGCGACGACTCGTTCAAGGAGAACTTCGTCCGCGGCCTGCTGACGCAGGAGCGCGGCGAGGCCGAGCGCGAGAAGTATCTCCGCACGCTCCGCCGGGAGGCGTACATCAAGCCGGCCGAGGGCTACAAGAGCGCCATCCAGCCGCTCCTCGACAAGGACCAGCAGGAGACGGCCGCCGCCGACGGCGCCGCCGCGCCGGCCTCGAAAGGCGACAAGAAGAAGCAGTAAAGGCCGCGAACCGTAAACCGCGAACCGTGACGAGAAGGGGGGCCGTCTTCCTCTCGCCACGGTTCGCGGTTTACGTCCCACGTCCCCGTCGCGGTTCACGGTTCCCGTTCTCGTCACGGCTCACGGTTCACGCCTCAGACTTTCATGCGCCTCGACCAGTACCTTCGGGCCAGCCGCCTCGTCCTGCGACGCACGGTCGCGCAGGAGTTGTGCGACGCGGGGGCGGTCGCGGTCAACGGCGCGGCGGCGCGCTCGTCGCGCGCCGTCCGCGAGGGCGACGAGATAACCGTCCGCCGCCGTTCGAGCGCCCTCACCGTGCGCGTCCTCTCCGTCCCGCAGACCAAGCAGGTCTCCCGCGCCGACGCCCCCTCCCTCTACGAAATCGTCAGCGACATCCGCCTCGACGAAGAACTCTGAGCGCCGCCGGATAAAGGCAGGTCGGGCGCCTGATTTTCGTCGCGGCGCGCGGCGGCGCGCGCCCGCCGTTTTATTTCCGTTCGCCTTCTGCGCGCCGCGGATGAGGCGCGGGCGGGAGTTCGTCTGAAAACCAAACGGGGCGGCCGGGGCGTCTGGTGGAAAAGCCGCGGTTATCGTGATTTGTCAGAGTGGAACGCAGGTTGCCGAGGGTGAGTTGACCTCGGCGAATAACGTTCACAGGGAAAGCATTAGAACACGTGGGGGAGTTATGAACATCCTGACCAGTATCTTTACGGACGATCTGGCGATAGACCTCGGCACCGTTAACACGCTCATCTTCGCGCCCGGCCGCGGCGTCGTCCTCAACGAGCCCTCGGCCGTCGCCATTCACAAGTACACGGGCGAAGTCCTGGAAGTGGGCGGGGAAGCCTACAAGATGCTCGGCCGCGAGCCGAAGGACGTCGAGGTCTTCCGCCCCGTCCGCGGCGGCGCCATCGAAAACTTCGACGCCGTCGAGAAGATGCTCAAGGCGTTCATCGCGCGCGTCAACGGCGGCGCGCACCGCCGCAGCCACGTCGTCATCGGCGTCCCCGGCTCCTCGACGACGCTGGAGCAGCGCTCCATCCGCGACGCCGCGCGCGACGCCAAGGCGACGCGCGTTGACCTCGTTGACGAGGGCCTGTGCGCCGGCTTCGGCGCCGGGCTCCGGCAGGACGACGAGCGCGCGCACCTGGTCGTTGACATCGGCGGCGGCACCAGCAACGTCGCCATCATCGCCTCGGGCGCGGTCGTCTCCTCGCACAGCACGCCCGCGGCCGGCAACGCCATGGATCAGGCCATCTGCGACTACGTGAGGGCCAAGTACGAGATGCAGATAGGCGAGCGGACGGCCGAGAACATCAAGAAGCAGTTGGGCAACGTCGGGGGCGACTGCGAGGGGCGGCTGGAGGTCATCGGCAAGCAGTTGACCGACGGGCTGGCGAAGGTGGTCGAGATGGAGGCCGCCGACGTGCGCGAGGCGCTGGAGCCGGTCGTCTCCGAAATCGTCGCCAGCGCGCGCCGCGCCATCGAGGAGTCGAAGCCCGAGGTGACGGCCGACATCTACCAGACCGGCCTCATCCTGACGGGCGGCGGGGCGCTGCTCGGCGGCATGGCCGAGCGTTTGCAGAAGGACTTGCGGCTCCACGTCGCCGTGGCCGACGACCCGCTGGCGGCCGTCGCGCAGGGCGCCGGCAGGCTTCTGACGGACAAGGCGCGACTCCAGCGCGTGGCGATACGCGAGGACGTGCCCGTCTGGGAGTCGGAGCAGGCGCTCGTCGTCAACTGGTAAAGTTTCCCATGCGAAGGGGGAGAGAGAAGGGGGCGCGGGGCCGACAGGCTCCGCGCCCCCTTCTCGCCGTTCGCGCCGCGCTCGCCGCCGCTGCCCCGCCGCGGGCTCACTCGTCGCCGCCGCCGTCGCCGCCGTCATCCGCCTCGTCCGCCTCGTCCGCCTCGTCCGCCTCGTCGGGCGCGTCCAGCGCGGCTCGCCCACGCGCGGCGTCGGCGAGCCGGCGCCTTCCGGCGCGCGCGGGCTCGAACTCACGCGGCGCGGGCGGCAGGAGCGCGAGGCCGCCGACGTAGAGCGCGAGCGTGAAGAACGAGACGTAGCCGGTCGAGTCGGCGTAGGCCGGCCCGCCCAGCGCGCCGAGCGTGACGCCTTCGAGCGCCGCCGACACGAGCCGCCCGAGCCAGCCCTCGCGCGGTTCGTAGAGCGAGGCGAGCAGCACGTGCTTGACGACGAAGGCCGTCCCGAAGAGCGCCGCGAGGCTCCTGAGCAGCCGACGCGGGTCGAAGTGGGAGAACTGGTTCTGCCAGAGCGTCCACAGGAAGAAGGACGCCAGCACGAACCGCGGCAGCCCCGCCTCGGGCAGCACCGAGTTGAACGCCTGCGCCGACGCGAAGAAGAGCGCGCCGAGCGTCAGCGCGTGCGAGACGTTCTCGGCCGTCGCGTTCTCCGCCGACAGCCAGCGCCCGACCATCACCGCCCCGCCGCGCGCGAACAGCAGGAGCGCCAGCGCCGCCAGCACCAGCGTCACCAGCGGCGGCGCGACGAAGACCAGCTCCCCCGTCCCCGCCGCCACGCGCACGCCGCCCAGCAGCGCCGCCGTCAGGAAGACGGTCGGCAGCAGCACGAAGCGCAGCAGCGCGCGGTTCGTCGTGCGGTTGTCCTTCACTTCCTCTCGCGGAAGACCTTCAGCGGGTTGAGGTCGTCGGCCGTGCGCTCAAGACCCTTCTCAAGTTCGGCCTTCAGCTCGGCGGCCGAGTGAATTTTAAGCTCGGGGTCTTCAACCGCGAGCGGCGCGCCCGGCGACAGCGCGGCGGCGAGGTCGGCCGCTTCGAGCCCGCGGCGGAAGAGCGCGTCGTCGTTGTAGACGCGCCCCCAGCCCTCCCTGTAGAACGAGTAGGCGACGTAGAACTGCGTGCGCGCGTCGCGGCGCGCGGGGTCGGCCCGCTCCCACTCGCCGCGCGCGGCCGCGTACTGCCCGCGCAGGAACAGCTCGCGCCCGGCGTCGAAGCGCGCACGGTCGACCTCGTATGCGCCGACGGCGACGCTGGCTTGCGTCCCCACCTCGGCGATGCTGCGCGGCGCCGCGGCGTAGAGCCACACGACGAGCGCGGCGTAGGCGAGCGTCCAGGCGATGCCCGCCGTCTGTATCAGTCTTTCTCTCAAGTCGGTTTCCGGTAAACGTCCCGCCGCGATTCTAGTGATTGTCGCGCGGCGACACAACGGTTAATATCCGCGGCCGCGCCCCGCGGGGCTCCGCGCGCCGCGCGCACGCCGTCCCGAAGTCTTCCGACCCCGGAGAGCCCGACGCCCCGGACTCGCGCGCGCGGAGCGGCGCGGGCGGGCCGCGACCCGACTGGATGCGCCCGCGCCGCGTTGTTATAATTCGCGCGGCTCTAAAACCCGGCCGATTCGGTCGCGACCCTGACCCCGAAAGGACTGCTCGTCTACGCCATGAAAACACTCTTCGCCGCGCTGCTCGTCTGCGCCGCGCTCGGCGCGGCCTCCGCGCAGGAGACGCACAGGCACGAAACCCCCGGGCAGGCGCCGGCCGCCGACGCCGCGGCCGCGTCCCGCTTACTCCGCGGCGAGGCCATCGGCGACTCGCGGCGCGTGGCCTTCGCCGACGCGCTCAAGGAGCCGCAGAAGTACGCCGGGCAGAAGGTCGTCATCGAGGGCGTCGTCCGCCGCGTCTGCCAGGCCGAGGGCTGCTGGGTCGAGATAGGCCCGAAGGAGGGCGACGGCAGCGTCCGCGTCACCTTCGACCACAAGTTCAGCGTCCCGAAGGACGCCGCCGCGATGAACTTCCGCGCCGAGGGCGCGCTCAAGGTCAGGAAGCTGAGCAGGGAGACGGTCGAGCACCTCGTCAAAGACGACGGCGCGAAAATCAAGGCCAACCCCGACGGCACGGCCGACGAGGTGACGTTCCTCGCCACCGGCGTCGAGCTTTGGAAGTAGGGAAGCCGCCGGCTTCCGGCCGGCGGCCGTTTCAAAGATGAAGCCCTTCAAGATTCGAGACGTGGAAATAAGCCCGCCGCTGGTGCTGTCGCCGATGGCGGGGGTGACGGACGTGGCGTTCCGCGCGCTTCTTAAGCGGCGCGGCGGCATCGGGCTCACCGTGTCGGAGTTCATCTCGGTCGAGGGGCTGACGCGCAACAACCCGAAGTCGAAGCGCCAGATGCGCTTTCACGCGTACGAGCGCCCGTTCGCCGTCCAGATTTTCGGCGGCCAGCCCGAGCGGATGCGCATGGCCGCCGAGATGGCCGAGGAGGTCGGCGCCGACATCCTCGACGTCAACTGCGGCTGCCCCGCGCCCAAGGTCGTCAAGCACGGCGGCGGCTCCGGCCTGCTGCGCGACCTGCCGCGGCTGGAGACGATTCTGAAGGAGATTAAGAAGGCCATCTCCATCCCGCTGACCGTCAAAATCCGCGCCGGCTTCTACGACAGCCACCGCAACGCGGTCGAGGTGGCGCGGCTCGCCGAAGACTGCGGCGCCGAGCACATCGCGCTCCACGGCCGCACGAAGGAGCAGGCTTACAAGGGCTGGGCCGACTGGGACCTGGTGCGGCAGGTGAAGGAGGTCGTGAAGGTCCCAGTCTCGGGCAGCGGCGACGTCGTGAGCATCGAGGGCGCCTTCAAGCGCTGGCGCGAGACGAATTGCGACGGCATCCTCATCGGCCGCGGCGCGATGGCGAACCCGTGGATTTTTAGACAGATAGAGGACGCGCTCGCCGGCCGCGAGCCCTTCCAGCCGACGCTCGACGACAAGCGCGAGGCGCTCATCGAATATTTCGACCTGCTGCGCGCGGACATGCCCGAGTTCGCCGCCATCGGCCGCATGAAGCAGCTAGCCGGCCAGTTCACGAAGGGGCTGCACGGCGGCTCGCGCTTCCGCCAGGTCATCTACCACTCGCACTCCGTCGATGAGGTCCTGGACCGCATCTCCGAGTACTTCGAGACGGTCGCCGCCGGCCGCGTCTACCTCGGCGAAGGCGGCCCCGAGCCCGAAGAGGAGGCGCCCGCCCTCGACTCCTGCGAGGCCGCGACCTTCTGAAGAAGGCGAAGGCGAGAGAAAAGTTAAGACGGAAAACCAGGACGGAAAACGGCGCGGCCTTCGTCATTCGACGACGAAGGCCGCGCCCCTTTTCGCCCTGCTTTTGCCCTTCGCCCCCCGCCGTTCGCTCTACAGGAGGTGGATTATCTCGGCGCTCGCGTCGTCCGCGTCGAGGCGGAGGCGCGCGACGGTGACGGGGAGCTTGAAGCGTCGGGGGCCGGCGCTGCCGGGGTTGAGGTAGAGGACGCCGCGGCGCTCCTCGGCGAGCGGCTTGTGCGAGTGGCCGCTGACGACGACGCGGAAGCCCGCCGCCGCCGGCGCGATGTCCAGCTCCTTCAGGTCGTGCAGGATGTAGACGAAGGCCCCGCCCACTTCGACCGCCTCGTAGAGGGGGAGCGCGTCGGCCCACCCGCCGCGGTCGTTGTTCCCGCGCACGGCCACGACCGGCGCGACCCGCCCGAGCGCCTCCAGAACCTCCGGCCCGCCCACGTCGCCCGCGTGGATTATCAACCCGGACCCCGCCAGCGCCCCCAACGCCTCGGGCCTCAACAGCCCGTGCGTGTCGGAGATGACGCCGACGAAGCCCGCCGCCCTGTCCGCCCGGCCGCCCACGACGCTCACCCCTTGAGCACGCTGTCGTGAAGCCCGAGCGGGCGCGGCGCCTTGCCGCCGAAGAACCAGGCGGCGCCGACGCGCAGGCGGTGGTGCCAGGTCGGGAGGCGCGTGGTGTAGAGCGCGAAGCGCGCCTGACGCGCGAGCTGGCCGCCGACGACACGCCCGCCCGTCAGGACCGCCGCGTCGTCCGTGCCGAGGCTGACGGCCTCGCCCAGCTCCTCGAAGTGGCCGGCCGCGGGGACGCCGCCGTCTATCAACTCCTGCACGTTGCGCGCGACGAGCCTGGCCTGCTGGAAGGCGAGCTGCGCCGTGCCGGCGAGGCTCGGGACGACCTCCGGGAAGTGGGCGATGTCGCCGAGCGCGAAGACCTCGGGGCGCTCGCGCAACTGCAACGTGCGCTCGACGACGAGCAGGCCGTTCTTCGTCTTCTCGGCGTCGAGCCTCTCGACCAGCGGGTTGACGCGCACGCCCGCCGTCCAGATGACGCCGGCCGCCTCGACCGTCTGCCGCTCGCCCGCGTGCTCCAGCGCGACGCCGCGCGCCGTGACCTCGACGACGCGCGTCTCCGTGAACAGCTCGACGCGCTTCTCGTCCATCACGCGCTCGACGGCCTCGCGGACGTGCTCGTCCATGCCGGGCAGCGCGTGGCGCCCCATCTCGACGACGACGACGCGCGGCTCGCCGCGCAAACCGCGCCGCCCGAAGGCGTCGCGCAGCAGGTCGGACATCTTCGTCGAAAGCTCGACGCCCGAGGCGCCGGCGCCGACGACGACGAAGGTGGCCGCGCCCCGCGCGTCCTGCGGCGCGGCGTCGGGCTGGATGCGGTCGAGCGTGTCTATCATGCGGCGGCGCAGGTCGTCGGCGTGGCGTATCTTGCGGAAGGGGAGCGCGTGCTCCTCCGCGCCGGCGACGCCCCAGAAGTTGGTGACGCCGCCGACGGCCAGGACGAGGTAGTCGTAGCGCAGCCGCCGGACGCGCCCCGCGACCTCGACCTCCCTGCGGCCGAAGTCCACGTCGGTCACGGCCCCCTGCACGAAGCGCACCTCGTCCTCGCCGAACAGCTCGCGGTAGGGCGGCGCGATGTGCCACGCCTCGACCTCGCCGCTCAGGTACTCGTAGAGCAGGGGCGTGTGCAGGTAGTGGTCGTCGTTCGAGACCAGCGTCACCTCGCCCATCCCCGCGAGCCCGAGCGCCGCGAACAGCCCGCCGAAGCCGCCGCCGACGACCAGGATGCGCGCCCTCTCCTCTACCTTCTCCTCGCTGGCGTCCATAAAATTGTCCCCGTCTCTTCGCGCTGAAAAATCGTGCGGCATGGTAGCAGACAAGTCGGCTTTGGCGCAGCCTCGCGCGCGCCCGCCGGGCCGCCCGCGCGCGCCGCGGCGGGGCGTTCGGCGCGCCGTTCTGTTATTTTATCCGCCTGCGCGAATCCGGACGCGCCGGGGCGAGGAGGTCTGCGTTGGGCGTGGAAGGTTCGAAGAGGGCGGCCGCGCGGGAAGGGTCAGGCGGCGCGCCGGGCGGGGCGGGCGGGCGCGAAGTCCTGGCGTACGCGGCGTGGGTCGTGGCGCTGCTGGCGACGGCGGGCAGCCTCTTCTTCAGCGAGGTGATGGGGCTGCCGCCGTGCGCGCTCTGCTGGTATCAGCGCGTCGCGATGTACCCGCTCGTCCTGATAATCGCGACCGGCATCGTCGCGCGCGACGCGCGGATGAGGGCCTACGCCCTGCCGCTCTGCCTGGTGGGGCTCGCCGTCTCGGTCTACCACAACCTGCTCTACTACGGCGTCGTCCCCGAGACGCTGGCGCCCTGCTCGGAGGGCGCTTCGTGCAGGGAGAGGCAGATAGAGTGGCTCGGCTTCATCACGATTCCGCTGATGGGGCTGGCGTCGTTCGCCGCGGTGGCCCTGTGCCTGTACTTCTACAGGCCGGGGGAGGGGTCGGGGGAGGAGTAGCATGCGGAAAGAGGTCAAGATTCTGGCGCTCATCGTCGTCTTGGTGGGCGTCGGCGCGGTCTTCGGCGCGAGGTACTACCGCGACGCCGTGCAGGGCGAGCGCAGGGGCGGCGCGGGGACGGACGGCCCGCTCGTGCGCCCCGACAGCCCCGCGCTCGGCCCGGCGGACGCCCCCGTCACCGTCGTCGAGTTCCTCGACCCCGAGTGCGAGTCGTGCGGCGCGTTCCACCCGACGCTGAAGCGGATTCTGAGCGACTACGGCGGCCGGGTCAGGCTCGTCGTCAGGTACATGCCCTTCCACCCGAACTCGGCGCTGGCGGCGACCGTCACGGAGGCGGCCGGCGAGCAGGGCAAATACTGGGAGATGCAGGAGCTTCTGTTCCGCCGCCAGCCCGAGTGGGGCGAGATACACGGCCACGGCGGCCACGCGCCCGCCCCGGCCGCGCGGCGCGAGCCGCCCGCCGTCCTCTTCGAGCGTTACGCCTCGGAGCTGGGGCTCGACCTGGGGAAGATTCGCGCCGCCGTCGCCGAGAACCGCTACGCCTCCAAGGTCGAGCGCGACCGGCGCGACGGCCAGCGCCTCGGCGTCACCAAAACCCCGACGTTTTTCGTCAACGGCCGGCAACTGGCGCGCTTCAGCCAGTACGACCTGCGCGCGCTCATCGAGGACGAGCTGAAGAAGTGAGGGGGAGGCCGGCCCGCTGGACACCCCGCGGGAGGGCGTGTTAAATTCTCCGGGTCAGTAAATTAACTCTAGCGGTTGCCTGAGGATACCGTCGGGCTTACTGCGGATTGAGAGGGCCGTCTAAACAGTCATGGCGTTAGCAACAGAGGTCAAGGAAAGCATCATCGGTCAGTACAAGACGCACGAAGGCGACACCGGGTCGCCGCAGGTGCAGGTCGCTCTGCTCACTCAGCGCATTAACGAGTTGACCGAGCACTTCAAGACTCACAAGAAGGACAACCACTCGCGCCGGGGGCTGCTCAAGATGGTCTCGCAGCGCAGGAGCCTGCTCGACTACCTCAAGCGTAGAGACATCGAGGGGTACCACGAACTCATCGCCAAGCTCGGCCTGCGCCGCTAGCCGTTCGGCGGCGCCGGGCGCGGCCGCGCCGGGTTCGCACTCAGTCAGTGCACGAGGACGAAATCCTCTTTAACAAAGCCCCGCGTCCAGTGACAGGCGGGCGGGAGTGGCCGAACGTGACGGCAGATACTTTCGCGCGCGGACGGGGGAGAGCGGCCTCTAGCGGACAAGCAGAAGGCGGCGCCGGCTTCACGGTTGGAGCGGGCGCCGCTTTCTCTTTTACGGCCCCCGGGACGGCGCCCGCCTCACGTAGCGGGCGCGCCAGACCCGGGCCGACACGAACATTTCCGGGCGCGGCGCGGCGGATGAGACGCCGCGCAAATCCACAGGTCGTCTCCGACAGGCAGACGGCCCGCCCGAAGGAGACGAGAATAAGATGACAGCCAAGAAGTTACTGAGAGAGAAGATCAAGTTGGGCGACCGCGAGCTTTCCGTCGAGGTCGGCCGCGTCGCCAAGCAGGCGCACGGCTCGGTCATCGTCCGCTACGGCGACACGATGGTGCTGGTCGCGGCGGTCGGCGCGGGCAGCCCGCGCGAGGGGATAGACTTCTTCCCGCTGACGGTCGAGTACCGCGAGCACAACTACGCCGCCGGCCGCATACCCGGCAACTACTTCCGGCGCGAGGGCCGCCCCGGCGAGAAGGAAGTCCTGACCGCCCGCATGATCGACCGCCCCTGCCGCCCCCTCTTCACCGAAGGCTACCGCAACGAGACGCAGGTCATCGCCTCGGTCATCTCGGCCGACGACGAGAACGACCCGGACGTTCTGGCCATCACGGGCGCGTCGCTGGCGCTCTACCTCTCGGACATCCCGTTCCCGAACCCCATCGCGGGCGTCCGCGTCGGGCTCGTCGGCGGCCGCTACGTGATTAACCCGACCTACGACGAGGTGCGGGAGTCGCGCCTGAACCTCGTCGTCGCCGGCACCGAGGAGGCCATCGTCATGGTCGAGGCCGGCGCCAAGGAGGTGTCGGAGGAGATCATGGTCGAGGCCCTCATGCTCGCGCACAAGGAGATTAACCGCCTGTGCCGCTGGCAGAAGGAACTCTACAAGGCGCTCGACATCCAGAAGCGCCCCGTCGAGGCGCCCGCCCTCAACGAGGAGATGGTCGGCGAGATAGAGCGCAACTACGCCGAGCGCATGCGGCAGGCGCTCGACACCTCGGCGCAGGGCAAAATCGCCTCGTACGCGGGCATTGACGCGCTCAAGAAGGAGGTCGTCGAGTCGTACCCCGAGGACGCGCCCGAGCAGCGCCAGATGGCGAAGAAGGTCTTCGACCACCTCAAAGAGAAGATTTTCCGCGAGGACATCCTGGGCAACCGCCGCCGCCCCGACAACCGCCGCTTCTCGGAGATTCGCCCCATCGACATCGAGGTCGGCTGGCTCCCGCGCGTCCACGGCTCGGCGCTCTTCACGCGCGGCGAGACGCAGGCCATCGTCACCTCGACTTTGGGCACGAAGGAAGACGAGCAGTTCATGGACGACCTGGAGTCGGGCGAGATCAAGCGCCGCTTCCTGCTCCACTACAACTTCCCGCACTACTCGGTCGGCGAAGTCGGCCGCTTCGGCTCGACCTCGCGCCGCGAGATCGGCCACGGGGCGCTCGCGCGCCGCGCGCTCGAGCCCGTGCTCCCCTCGGAGGAGGAGTTCCCGTACTCGCTCCGCATCGTCTCGGACATCACGGAGTCGAACGGGTCGTCTTCGATGGCGACCGTCTGCGGCGGCTCGCTCTCGATGATGGACGCGGGCGTCCCCATCAAGTCGGCCGTGGCCGGCGTCGCGATGGGGCTCGTCATGGAGGGCAACCGCTACGCGATCCTCTCCGACATCGCCGGCGCCGAAGACCACTACGGCGACATGGACTTCAAGGTCGCCGGCACCCGCGAGGGCATCACCGCGCTCCAGATGGACATCAAGATCGGGGGCATCAACGCCCAGATCATGGCCGAGGCGCTGGAGCAGGCCAAGAAGGGGCGCATGCACATCCTCTCCGCCATGGAGCAGGCCATCAGCGCCCCGCGCGAGGACCTGAGCCCCTACGCCCCGCGCATCATCACCATCAAGATCAACCCCGACCGCATCCGCGACGTCATCGGACCGGGCGGCAAGATCATCCGCTCCATCGTCGAGGAGACGGGCGCGAAGATTGACGTCGAGGACGACGGCACCATCTTCATCGCCACGGCCGACGGCGAGGCCGCGCAGGCGGCGGTCGCCAAAATCCGCGGCCTCACGGCCGAGGCCGAGATCGGCGAGCAGTACCTCGGCACCGTCAGCCGCATCGTCGATTTCGGGGCGTTCGTCGAGATTTTCCCCGGCACCGACGGCCTGCTCCACATCTCGGAGATCGCCGAGCACCGCGTCCGCGACGTGCGCGACGAGTTGAAGGAGGGGCAGCAGATTCTCGTCAAGTGCATCGGCAAGGAGGGCAACAAAATCAAGCTCTCGCGCAAGGCCGTGCTCAAGGACGAGAAGCAGAAGTCGGACCGCGGCGAGCGCGCCGAGGCCGCCGGGCAGGGCGACAACGACTAGTCCGGCCTCCCCGCCGCCTAAGTCTTGAGATAAAAAAGGGTTCGCCGCGACGGGGCGGACCCTTTTTTATCTTGACAGGGTGGCCGCCCGGCGGGTTTAATGAGCCGCGAAATTGGAACACAAAGGCTATTCGGAGTCTCTTCTCATTGCGGTAAACCGGAAGAGGTTTCGCCGCAAGTCTTTAAAATACAGGCTGATTAAGGGCTTAGGCGGGTCGGGCAAGGTGGACGCCGCCGGCCGCGTTGTCGTCTCCGGGTCGTTTCCCGGCGCGGCGAGCCCGAGAAGACCGCCCGGTCGAAGACCGTGTGTTAATGGATTCAAGGAGGATGACCCCGCGATGAGGCATCAAGCAGTCCGCACAATCGCTCTGATGCTCGGCGTTCTACTCGCCGCGGCGACGCCCGCGCAGGCCGGCTCCATCACTTACGGCGAGCTGGCGCGCACGGTGGGCGCGGGCGGCCAACTACGCCCGGCCAGCGAGGTGCGCCTGCGCTTCGGCGCCCGCGGCGTCGCCGGCCAGGAGCAGCAGACCGGAACCGCGCAGAGCGGCGGCGCGGCCTCCTCCAGCAGCGACCAGCAGGCGGCCGGCCAGCAGCCGCAGCCCGCCTCGGCCGACCCGACGCTCTCGCAGAGCGGCGGCCGCGTCGAGACCGTGGACCTCGGCGACGTGACCGGCACGGTCTGCGACTGCGGCGAAATCCCGCCGGTTGACATCCCGAAGGCCGCGGCCGGCTTCCCCTGGTGGACGCTCGCCGGCATCCCGCTCATCTGCGTCAGCGGCATCTGCACGCGCGACGACACGGAGCCGCCCACCAACCCGCCGACCGACGTCCCGCCGCAGGTGCCCGAGCCGATGTCGCTCC
>DASVUF010000354.1:0-11941 GCA_036387195.1 Pyrinomonadaceae bacterium
TCATCCCCCGAAGGATGAGGGCCGCGCCGCCCTTCGTCTTCTGACTTCCCTTTTACCTCGGCGGGGCCGCGTTGGAGTTGTCGCCGGTGTTGCTGTTCGTGCCGCCGTCCATGTTGCCGTTCGTGTTCGTCGCGCCGCCGCGGCGCCCGCGGCGCCCGCCGGCGCCGGCCGCCGCCCCGAAGGTCAGGCGCGTGGACGCGCCGGGGACGGGCGAGAGCGTCAGGCGGTCGCCCGTCCTGCGCGCGCGCACGTTGGCGACGACGGGCGTCCTCGTCGCCGGGTTCTCGATGTCCGTGAAGTAGAAGGCCGCGCCGATGTAGCCGCGCGTCGTCACGGCGTAGACGCGGCCGTTGTGCGACATGCCCTCGCCCGTCAGCGTGAAGCTGTTGCCGGTGATGGTGATGGTCGCGTCGCCCGACATCTCGTGCGCGCCCGTCATCGTCAGGCGGCCGGCGTAGGTTCCCGACAGGTCGGTCTGCTCGCCGCTGAGGTCGCCCGACCCCGCGCCGCCGGCCTGCCCCGAAGGGTCCATCGCCGGGTCGGTCGTGCCGGTGTCCGCGTCGGTCGCGGTCGCGTCGCCGGTGTTGGCGTTGGCGTCGGCGGCCGCGGCGGCGCGTCGGCCGCGTCGGCCGCGGCGGCCCCTGCGCGGGGCGGACGTGTTGGAGTTCGAGTTCGAGTTCTGCGCGCCGGCCTCTTCGGTCGCGCCGCTGTTGCTGTTCTGCGCGAGCGCGCCGGCGTCAACCAGCACGAGCGCGGCGCTGGCGAAGGCCGCAAAGAGAAGTACGACGAGGTTCCTCAGGCTGCTCTTGTTGCTCACGGATGCTTCTCCTCCTGTCTGCTTCCGCGCGCGCGCCTCGGGGCCGCCGGGCGCGCGCGTCAGGGAAAGTGGTACGACCTCGCGGGGACTTCCGGCTCTCGCGGGCGAGTCGTGGCGCCCCCCGCCGCGCGCCGGAAGGTGAACTTCGGGTAAAGCTTGCTTGGGTGCCCCAAGTTTCGCACAACGCGCGCGGCGTTGCACGGAATTTTCGGGCCGCCCTGCGGCGCCGCGCCTCAGGCGAGCGTCCCCGGCAGGATGAACTGGCCGAGGTGCGGCCCCGAGTAGTTGAGGCAGACGCCGAGCGCCAGCTCCAGCGCGTCGCGCGTCTCCTCGGGCGCGATGCAGGCGTCCACGTAGCCGCGCGCCGCCGCGTACTTCGCGTCGAGCTGCTGTTCGTAGTCGGCGCGCACGGCCTCCATCTCGGCCTTCAGCTTCTCGTCGGGCTCGCGCCCCTCGCGCTTCAGCCTGTCGAGCTGCGTGCCGTAGATAGCCTGCACGGCCGAGTCGCCCTCCATCACGCCCATGCGCCCGGTCGGCCAGCTGAAGATGAAGTCGGGGTCGAAGCCCTGCCCCGCCATCGCGTAGTAGCCCGCGCCCGAGGCGTGGTTGATGGTGAGCACGACCTTGGGCACCGTCGCCGTCGCCATCGCCTCGACGAAGCGCGCGCCCGCGCGGATGATGCCCGAGTGCTCGGCCTCCGCGCCGATCATGAAGCCCGAGACGTCCTGTATGAAGAGGAGCGGCGTGCGGTGGCGGTTGCACGTCTCGATGAAGTAGGCGACCTTCTCCGCCGACTCCGTGTAGATGATGCCGCCGAACTTGGGCGGCCTGCCCTTCTCGCGCACCAGCCCGCGGCTGTTGGCGATGACGCCGACCTGTATGCCGCGCAGCCGCGCGTGCCCCGTAATCACCTCGCGCGCGTAGTCGGCCTGGAACTCGTCGAGCCGGCCGCCGTCGAGGATGCATTTGAGCACCTCGCGCGGGTCGTAGGGGTGGCGGTGGTCTTCAGGCAGAATCTCGTAGAGGTCGGAGAGCGGGCGGGCGGCCTCCTCGCCCTCGGCGACGGGGACGGGCGGCTGCTCGGGCGTCGGCAGCTCGGCTATCAGCTCGCGTATCCTGGCGACGCACGCCTCGTCGGACTCGACGCGGTAGTGCGCGACGCCGGAGATTTCGTTGTGCGTGCGCGCGCCGCCCAGCGTCTCGTTGTCTATGGTCTGCCCCGTGGCCCCTTTGACGAGGTTCGCGCCGCCGAGCCCCATGAAGGACGTGCCCTCGACCATGATGATGATGTCGGAGAGCGCCGGCAGGTACGCGCCGCCCGCCACGCACGGCCCCATCACGGCCGCCACCTGCGGCACGCGCAGGTAGCGGCGCATGATGGAGTTGTAATAGAAGATGCGCGCCGCGCCGTACTGGCCGGGGAAGACGCCGCCCTGATACGGCAGGTTGACGCCCGCCGAGTCCACGAGGTAGACGATGGGCACGCGCGAGCGCATCGCTATCTCCTGCGCGCGCAGAATCTTCTTTATCGTCTCGGGCCACCACGAGCCGGCCTTGACCGTCGCGTCGTTGGCGACGACGACCACTTCGCGCCCGCCGACGCGCCCCACGGTCGTCACCACCCCGGCCGCCGGCGCGCCGCCGTTGTACTGGTCGTAGGCGACGAGCAGCCCGATCTCCTGCGCGTACGAGCCCTCGTCGAGCAGCAGCCCGACGCGCTCGCGCGCCGTCAGCTTCTTCTGCTCGTGCTGCTTCCTGACCTTGTCCGCCCCGCCGCCCGCGCGCAGCCGCTCTTCGAGGGCGCGCAACTCATCCGTCAACTGGCGCAGCCGCGGGCCTCGCCCGGCGCGCGCCGTGGGTGTTTCGCTGCTCATCTCGTCTTCACACCGGCGCCGCCCCCGCGTCCGCGGGAGCCGTGCGCTCTTTATAAAGTCTCAGAACTTTTGATTGGCTGAAAAATAGCACAGTCGCGGGCGGCGCCGCGAGCGCGTGCGCGCGCCCCGCGCGAGGAGACGGCGGCCCGCCCGCCCGGCGCTAAACCGTTGAAAACGCATGGCGGTTACAAAAACGGGTCGAAATAGGGTAAACTTGCCGCCCTGCAACCCAAGTAAGTCCGGAGCACTTGAGCCGTCACAGATTTCTCGACCCGTCCGCGTTGGAGGACTGTTTTTGGCAGCCGCCGCTTTCTACGACCTCGAAGGCACCCTGGTGAGCACGAACCTCGTGCACACGCTCGGCTTCTACGCGCGCAACCAGCAGGGACTGCTGCGCTCGCTCGGCAAGAGCGTCTCGACGCTCGCCAGCATCCCGCTCTTCGCCGCGGCCGACGCCTACAGCCGCATGGTCTTCAATGACATCTTCTTCCGCCGCTACAAGGGGCAGTCCGAAGACCGCCTGCGCTTCTTCGCGTGCGAGCTGTTCGAGGACGTTCTGAAGCCCGCGGTCTTCCCCGGCGCGAAGACCCTGATTCAGAAGTCGCGCAGCCTGGGCCTGCGGCAGGTGGTCGTCACCGGCGCGCTCGACTTCTCGGTCGCCCCGCTGTTGGACTACCTCGGCGTGGACGACTTCGCCGCCAACCGCCTCGAGTTCGTCAACGGCGTCGCCACGGGGCGGCTCCTCCCCCCCGTGCTCGCCTCGGCGACCAAGGCTTCGTGGATTCGCACCTACGCCGAGCGGCACGGCATCAACCTGAGCGAGTCTTACGCCTACAGCGACAGCATGAGCGACCTGCCCATGCTCTCCATCGTCGGCCACCCGGCGGCCGTCAACCCGGACATGCGTCTGCGCCAGACGGCGCTGCACCACGACTGGCCGATATTGAACCTGAAGTGATGCGGGCCGAGGACCGGGGACTGAGTTGCAAGCCTCCTGCCCGCTCGGTCCCCGGCCCTCAGCCCCCAGCCCATAAAACGAATGGCACTGCAACTCAGAAGAAAAGTTCACGAGTCGGTCGTCTTCATTGACCGCGACAGCGCGCCGCGCATCATCGCCTCGGGGATGGACTTCATCCCGGAAGACCTGCCGGTCGGCACGCGCGTCATCTACCCGAACGCGCCCGTCAGGGGGCTGCCGAACCGCGAGGCCGCCATCCGCTACGCGCTCAACCACCCGCACGACTGCGACCCGCTCTACGCGCAGTTGCAGCCCGGCATGAAGGTGACGATAGCGATTGACGACCTCTCGATGCCGCTGCCGCCGATGCGCACGCCCGACATCCGGCAGACGGCGCTCGAAATCCTGCTCGACCTGCTGCACGCCAACGGCGTGGAGGACGTCCACCTCATCATCGCCATCTCGCTCCACCGGCGCATGACCGAGTGGGAGATCAAGCGCATGTGCGGCCAGAGGGTCTTCGACGCCTTCTGGCCCGACCGGCTCTACAACCACGACGCCGAAGACCCGGACGGCATGACCGTCGTCGGCGAGACGCGCCACGGCGAGAAGCTCTCCATCAACCGCCGCGCCGCCGAGAGCGACCTGCTCATCTACCTCAACTACAACTTCGTCCCGATGAACGGCGGGCACAAGTCGGTCGCCGTGGGGCTCTGCGACTACGAGTCTCTGCGCCCGCACCACGAGCCCCGGACCATCCGCGAGTCCGACAGCTACATGGACCCGGCCGCCTCGGAGCTGAACCGCAAGATTTCGCGGCTCGGCCAGCTCGTGGACGAGCACCTGAACGTCTTCCACATCGAGACGACGGTCAACAACCGGATGTTCAAGGGCGAACTCTCCTTCCTCACCAAGAACGAGGACGAGTTCTCAGCCTACGAGCGGATGAAGTACGAGGCGATGCGCTTCACGATGTCGAAGATGCCGCTGGCGGCCAAGCGCAAGATGTACAACTCGCTCACCTCCGACTACGAGATGATCGCCGTCGAGGCCGGGCGCACCGAGCCCGTCCACGAGCGCATCATCGCCAAGTCCATGCAGCAGTACGTCGTCCCCGTGGACGGCCAGTGCGACATCCTCATCTGCCCCATCCCCGAGATTTCGCCCTACAACGTCTACTCGACCCTGAACCCGCTGCTCGTCCAGGTGATGGCGCTCGGCTACCACTTCAACATGTACAGGGGCCGGCCCCTCCTGAAGAAGGACGGCGTGCTCATCCTGCACCACCCCTGCTACGACGAGTTCGACCACGTCCAGCACCCGAGCTACATCGAGTTCTTCAACCGCCTGCTGCCGGAGACGCGCGACTCGCACGTCCTGCGCGAGAAGTACGAGCGCGAGTTCGCCACCAACCCCTCCTACATCGAGATGTACCGGCGCGGCCACGCCTACCACGGCGCGCACCCCTTCTACATGTGGTACTGGGCCGAGAACGGCCGCGCCCACGTCGGCCGCGTCATCGCCGCCGGCGCCGAGAACGCGCACGTCCCCGCCGCCATGGGCTGGGAGCGCGCCGACAACCTGACCGAGGCCGTCGCCATGGCGCGCAGCTACATGGGGCGCTCCGCCCAGATAACGATGCTGCATCAGCCTGTCATCGCCATCTGCGATGTGGAATAATGGCGCCTTCCCGGCGACGGCCGGAAGGGGGGTTTGGGGCATGAAGGCACGCGGTTTCAACGTCTTCGTCTTTGCGTTCTCGGTCGCCACTCTGCTCGTCGGCGGCGCGAGGCTCGCCACGCGCTCGGAGGCGGCGGGGCGGTCGTTCGTCTCGGCGGCGCGGCGCGGCGACGTCACCGTGATGAGGCTGTGGCTGCTGGCGGGCGCCGACGTCAACACGAGGGCGCCCGAGGGCGGCGGCGCGCGACGCTGGACGTCGCCCCTGGAGGCGGCGGTGGAGGGCGGTCAGGCTGAGGCGGTGAGGCTCCTCCTCGCGCGCGGGGCCGAGGTGGACAGCGGCGACCTGTTGTTCGCCGCCGAGCGCGGCGCGCCCGAGACGCGCGACCTCATCCTGACGGAGAGCCACGGCCGGCGGGTCTGCCGGAACTCCGACGACGGCGAAGGCGCGCTGCTCGCCGCGTCGGAGTCGGGGCGCGAGGGGGTCGTCCGGCTGCTGCTGTCGTACGGGTGCGGGGCCGGGGGCGGGGGCGTCAGGGAGACGGCGCTTCGCCGCGCCATCATAAACGGCCACCGGGGCGTGGTCGCGGCGCTGCTGGAGGCGGGCGCCGACGTCAACCACCTCTCGGAACACGAAATCGCGCTCGGCGGGATAACCGTCCTGCAGGTGGCGCTCAACCATCAAGACCCTGAGATCATCGCCCTGGTCAGGCGGGCCGGGGCGAAGTGAGCAGACGGCGGCGCGCCCCTTCACTTGCAGATGAAGCTATCACCCACAGAAACTTTTAACGGCCGGAACGTCTTCATCATCGGCGCGACCGGGTTCGTCGGCAAGGTGGCGCTCTCGATGCTGCTCGACCGGTTCCCCGGCGTGGGGCGCGTCTACGTGACGGTGCGCGCGCGCGGCAGGGAGGAGTCCGAGGCGCGCTTCTGGAACAACGTCATCACCGCGCCGCCCTTCGACCCGCTGCGCGAGCGCTACGGCGCGGCCTTCGAGGACTTCATCCGCGACAAGGTGCGCCTCGTCAACGGCGACATCAGCGAGGAGAACCTCGGCTTCACCGAGGAGGAGGCCGCCGAGGTCGCCGCCGACGTAGACGTGCTCATCAACTCGGCGGGCAACGTCACCTTCAACCCGCCGCTGGAGAGCGCGCTGCGCACCAACGTCGTCGGCACGCAGAACGTCATCAAGTTCGTCAAAAGGATGAGGCGCCCCGCGCTCGTCCACATCTCGACCTGCTTCGTCGCGGGCTCGCGCTCGGGGCCCGTCTGGGAGAGCGACCCCGTCCTCGGCTACTTCCCGCGCAAGGACGAGCTGCCCGGCGTCGAGTTCAGCGCCGAGCAGGAGATACGCGACTGCGCGCGGCTCGCCGAGCGCGTCAAGGAGGAGGCGCGCGACGCCCTCCAGGCCGCGCGCTTCCGGGAGCTGGCGCGCAGGCGGCTCTACGAGGAGGGGCGCGACCCCGACGACCTCGACCAGATGGGGCTCGCCGTCGCCCGCGAGCGCAAGATGTGGACGCGCGAGCGGCTGACCGAGCTGGGCTCGGAGCGCGCCGTCTTCTGGGGCTGGCCCAACATCTACACCTACACCAAGAGCCTCGGCGAGCAGTTGGTCGCGGCCGAGTCGGGCATCGTCCGCGCCATCGTCCGCCCGTCCATCGTCGAGTCGGCGAAGGACTACCCCTTCCCCGGCTGGAACGAGGGCTTCACGACGACGGCGCCGCTCATCTTCATCGCGCTCAAGGGGCAGCAGCAGATACCCGTCAACGACAAGCTCATCCTCGACATCACGCCCGTGGACCAGGTGGCGGCCGTGATGCTCGGCGTCGCGGCCGAGGCCGTCGCCGGCGAGCCGCGGCTCGTCTACCAGGCGGCCACGGGCGACTCCAACCCGAACACGATGGAGCGCATCGTGAGCCTCGTCGGCCTCTACAAGCGCAAGCACTTCCGCGAGAAGGAGTCCGGCTTCCGCGTGGTCAACGAGTTCGCCGCGCGGATGGAGAACATCCCCGTCACGCCCGCGCGCTTCGACGCCATGTCCACGCCGATGGTCAACGCGGCGGCGCGGCGGGCCTCCTCGCTGCTCGACCGCGTGCGGCCGCGCTGGGGCGGCGGCAGGCTCACCGACATCGTCGACCGCGCCAAGGCCACCGTCGGGCGCGTCGAGGAGGTGACGCGCGAGACCAAGGAGGCGTTCGACATGTTCCGCCCCTTCATGGTCGAGAACGCCTACATCTTCCGCGCCGACAACGTCCGCGCCCTCTTCGAGGGGGTGCGCGAGGACGAGCGCCGGCTCCTGCGCTGGGACCCCGAGACGTTCGACTGGTACGACTACTGGATGAACGTCCACTTCCCCGGGCTGAAGAAGTGGGTCTTCCCGACGCTCGAAGAGGACATGCGCGCGCAGCCGAAGCGCGTCTACACCTACCGCGACCTGCTGGAGCTGTTCGAGACGTCGGCCAAGCGCTTCTCCACGCGCGTCGCCATGCGCATCGAGCGCGACGGGCAGCAGGAGCAGTACACCTACGCCGACATACAGGAGCTGGCGACGCGCGCCGCCGCCTTCCTCGCCGCGCAGGGCGTCAGGCCGGCCGACCGCGTGCTGCTCGTCAGCCACAACGCGCCCGAGTGGGGCATCAGCTACTTCGGCGTCCTCAAGGCCGGCGCGACCTGCGTCCCCGTGGACCCCGAGAGCCAGACCGACGAGCTGCTCAACTTCATCCGCGCCAGCGGCGCGACCGGCGTCATCATCGGCGAGAAGGCCGACGAGCAGCGCCCCGACCTTCAGGAGAAGCTCATCGCCGCCGGGCTCGCCACGCGCCTGTGGCGCTACCGCGAGGTCTTCGAGCTGACCGACGAGCGCTCGGAGGGCGAGCGCGTCGCGCTGCTGCCGCAGAAGGTCTCGCCCAACACGGTCGCCTCGCTCATCTTCACGTCGGGGACGACGGGGCAGCCCAAGGGCGTGATGCTCTCGCACAAGAACCTGACCAACATGGTCTCGATGCTCTCGTCGGTCTTCGAGATGGACACGGCCGACGGCATCCTCTCGGTGCTGCCGCTCTACCACACGTTCGAGTTCTCGACCGGCTTCCTGACGCCGCTCAGCCGCGGCACGCAGATCACCTACCTGCCCGACCTCAACGGCGAGGAGCTGGCGCGCGCCATCAGGAACGGCCACGTCACCGGCATGGTCGGCGTGCCGGCGCTGTGGGAGCTTCTGCACCGCCGCATCATGTCGCGGCTGCGCGAGCGCGGCGAGTGGGTCGGCTCGGCCGCCGAGGCGCTCATCAAGTTCAACAGCCGGCTGCGCGACAAAACGCCCCTGAACCTCGGCTCCGTCATCTTCCGCCCCATCCACTCGGGCCTCGGCGGCCGCATCCGCTACCTCATCAGCGGCGGCTCGGCGCTGAACGAGAAGATCAAGCGCGACATGCACGGCCTCGGCTTCACCATCCTCGAAGGCTACGGGCTGACCGAGGCGTCGCCGGTGCTGACGGTGACGCGCCCCCAGAACGCCCTGAACGCGGCGAGCGTCGGCCGCCCGCTGCCCGGCGTCGAGCTGCGCATCAGCGACCCGGACGCCTCCGGCATCGGCGAGGTCATCGCGCGCGGCCCCAACGTCATGCTCGGCTACTACCAGAACGAGCAGGCGACGCAGTCGGCCATCGTCGGCCGCTGGCTCCACACCGGCGACCTCGGCCGGCTGGACGAGGACGGCAACCTCTACCTCGTCGGCCGCTCGAAGGAGATCATCGTCGACACCAACGGGAAGAACGTCTACCCGGACGAGGTCGAGGAGCTGTACAAAGACTCGCCCTACGTGAAGGAGATAGGCGTCGTCGGACTCCCCGACGGCATCGGCGAGAAGGTCGCGGCGCTCGTCGTCCCCGACTACGACCACGACATCGGCCTGCGCCGCGACGAGGTGCAGCGGCGGGTCGAGAACCACTTCCGCGAAGTGTCGTCGTCGCTCCCCTTCTACAAGCGCGTCAAGTCGCTCTACTTCGCCGACGACGAGCTGCCGCGCACGGCCACGCGCAAGGTCAAGCGGCGCGAGGTCGTCAAGATCATCCAGTCGCTCGAAGAGTCGAAGCGCGCCGGCATCACCGAAAGGACGGCGCCGCGCGAGCAGCACCACGACGCCGACTGGCTCCTCGGGCTCGTCGCGCAGGTCTCGTCGCGCCCGCGCGCGCAGGTCTCGCTCGACTCCCGGCTGGCCGAGCTGGGCTTCGACAGCCTGATGTTCGTCGAGCTGGCCTCGGCCATCGAGCAGGCGGGCGGCGCGCTCGTCTCGCCCGACACCCTGAACGAGGTCGTGGACGTGCGCGAGCTGTACTCGGTCGTGCGCCGCCGCGAGACGGCCGCCAACAAGCGCGCGGCCGAGGCGCGCGCCGAGGAGGACGCGCGCGAGTCGGAGAAGGAGATTTACGTCCCGACCTTCCTGCGCGCCTCGGGCAACCGCGTGATTGACGCGGCGCAGCGCGCGCTCTACGAGAACGTCCTGCACGCGCACGTCGAGGGCCAGTCGAACATCCCCTCGCACACCAACTTCATCGCGGCGACGAACCACACTTCGCACCTCGACACCGGGCTCATCAAGTACGCGCTCGGCGAGTACGGCCGCGACATGGTGGCGCTGGCGGCGGCCGACTACTTCTTCGACAACCGCTACAAGCGCGCCTACATGAACAACTTCACGAACATCGTGCCCATCGAGCGTTCGGGGAGCCTGAGGCAGTCGCTCCGGCACGCGCGCTCGTTCCTGGAGCGGGGCTACCCGGCGCTCATCTTCCCCGAGGGCACGCGCTCGATGACGGGGCAGATGGCCGAGTTCAAGTCGGGCTTCGCCTACCTCGCGCTCAACACGCGCACGGGCATCCTGCCCGCCTACCTGTGGGGCACGTACGAGGCCTTCCCGAAGGGCTCGACCTTCCTCAAGGGGCGCGAGGTCGGCGCGCGCATCGGCCGCTTCCTCCCGCCCGAGGAGCTGGAAGGGCTGACGAAGGGCATGCCCCGCGCCGAGGCCTACCGGCTGGTCGCCGCGCTCGTCCGCCACGAGATAGAGAACCTGCGCGACGGCACGCGCCACGCCTTCGACGCCACGGCCCTGCGCCGCCGCTGGAAGTCCGAGCGCCGCCACGAGACGCAGGAGGCAGCGCACGACGAGGGCGAGCTGGCGACGACGGGAGATTAAAAATATGGCAATCGTGAAGAAGCTATCTCGTGTAACGCTGGAACGCGACTCGGCTCACAGTGAGGTTGATTGCACATATTCCATCATTCTGGGTAAAGACGGGGAGAAGTATCTTCAGATAGATACCTACGGTTCCGCGGTTAGGAAATTCGCCGGCAAGAAAAGCCAGTCTATACGGTTCAGCCCCGAAGCCATTAACCAACTCAGAGAAATTCTGGCAGACAAACTATAGGCCGAAATGGCTACGACCAAAAAAAGCGCTTCTAAAAAGGCGGCGACGAAGACGCGGAAGCCCGCCGCGGCCGACGCGCCGAAGACGAACGCGCTGGCGAAGAAGGCGCGGCCGCTGACGCTCGTCACGGGCGGGACGGGCTTTCTGGGCTCGCACCTCGTCCGCCTGCTGGTCGAGGAGGGCGCGGGCCCGGTGCGCGTGCTCTCGACCTCGAAGCCGGCGTGGCTCGAAGAGCTGGGCGTGGAGACGGTCGTCGGCTCTGTGACTTCGCCCGAGGACGTGGGGCGCGCGGTCGAGGGCGCGGTGGAGGTCTACCACCTCGCGGGGCGCGTGTCGCGCGAGCCGGGCGACGCGCACGCGATGTACAACCTGCACGTCGAGGGGACGCGCGTGCTGTGCGGGGCGGCGCGCGACGCGGGCGTCAGGTCGGTGGTCGTGGCCTCGACGAGCGGGACGGTCGCCGTCACAGAGACGGGCGACGTCGCGCCGGACGAGGACTGGCCGACGCCGCTCGACATCGTCTCGCGCTGGCCCTACTACGCGAGCAAGGTCTACCAGGAGCGCGTCGCGCTGGAGAACTTCTCGGGCGGCGGGCGGCGGCTCGTGCTGATGAACCCGAGCCTGCTGCTCGGGCCCGGCGACGAGCGCCTGAGCTCGACGAAGGTGGTGCTGGACTTCCTGGCGCGCAAGATTCCGACCGTGCCGAAGGGCGGCCTGAGCTTCGTGGACGCGCGCGACGCGGCCGCCGCCTTCCGCGCGGCGATGGAGCGCGGCGCGCACGGCGGGCGCTACCTGCTCGGCTCGGCCAACTGGACGTTCGACAAGTTCTTCGGCCGGCTCGAACGCATCACGAAGGTGCCCGCCCCCTTCCTCTCGCTCCCCTCGAAGCTCTCGCTGACGGGCGCGCGCGCGCTCAACTCGCTCTACAGGCACTGGAAGCTGGCCCCGCCCGTCGAGCCGGCCGAGATAGAGATGGCCGACTACTTCTGGTACCTCGACGCGTCGAAGGCGCGCGCCGACCTCGGCTTCGACCCGCGCGACCCGCAGGAGACGCTGCTCGACACCGTTACTTACGTCCGCGAGAACTTTCTCGGCGGCTCCGCCTTCCGCCACGCCGGCTGAGCCCGCCGGGCGGGGCGCGGGCGCCGCAAAGACCCCACAACACCGAGACGCGTGGGCGCGGCCCGGG
>DASVUF010000355.1:0-4716 GCA_036387195.1 Pyrinomonadaceae bacterium
CGGAGGACACGGAGAAGGACTCTGTGAACTCTGTGCCCCCGCGACCCCTGTGTCAAAACTTCGGTCCGCTTAACCCGAGTTAAGACTTGCGGCGGCCGAGCATGTCGAAGCCGACGGCGGCGACGAGCACCGCGCCCTTGACGATGTACTGCGTGTAGTTCTCGACGTTGAGGAGCGACATGCCGTTGTCGAGGCTCGCCATGATGAGCGCGCCGACGACCGCGCCCGAGACGGTGCCGCGCCCGCCCATCAGGGAGGTGCCGCCGATGACGCACGCCGCGATGGCGTCCAGCTCCATCAGCGTGCCGGCGTCCGGCGACGCGCTCCCCACGCGCCCCGTGTGCAGCAGCGAGGCCACGCCGACGAGCAGCCCGAGCACGCAGTAGGCGGCGAGGATGTAGCGGCGGATGTTGATGCCGGAGAGGCGCGCCGCGTCCGGGTTGCCGCCGATGGCGTAGAGGTAGCGGCCGAAGGTCGTGTTCTGCGTCAGGAACCCGCCGAGCGCCGCGACCGCCAGCAGCACCAGCACCGGCACGGGCATCCCGCCGCCCGCGTTCATCCAGTAGATGAAGAGCGCGATGAGCGCCGTCGGCGCGACGATGCGCAGCGCGGTCGCGCCGGCCCCGGGCGCCGAGAGGCCGTGGCGCCTGCGCGCGCGCAGGCGGCTGACGGTCATGAAGGCGACCGCCGCGACGGCCAGCGTCGCCAGCGCCACGCCGACCTCCTGCGGCAGCTTCCCCACCCCGAGCCAGCGGAAGAAGGGCAGCCGCACGGGTATCGTCTGCCCCTCGCTCAACCCCAGTATCACGCCGCGCCACGCCAGCAGCCCCCCGAGCGTGACGATGAAGGCCGGGATGTTGGCGTAGGCGGTGAGCGAGCCCTGCGTCGCGCCGACGAGCGCGCCGACGACCAGCGCCGAGCCGAGCGCGCCGCCGAGCCCCAGCGGCTCCTGCGTCATCGCCGCCGCGCCGCCCGCCAGCCCCACCACCGAGCCCACGGACAAGTCAATCTGCCCCGCCACGATGACCAGCAGCATCCCGACCGCCAGCACGCCCGTCACGGACATCTGCTGCAAGAGGTTCGAGAAGTTGTTCGGGTGCAGGAAGATTCCGTAGGGGTAGAGCGGGTTGACCGTCCGCCACTGGAAGAAGGCCCAGATGGCGAGCAGCGCGATAATCATCGTGTAGGCGCGCAGGCTGTCGGTCGGCAGCCGGAACCGCCCGGCGCGCACGCCCGCGCCCTCCGGCGCGGCGCCCGGCGGCGCGACGTCCGCGGTCGCCGGCGGCCTGTCGGTCGCCGGCCCGTCGGCTGGTCGGCTCATCTCGCCCCCCCCGTCAGGAAACTGTTATTCGTGTGCGACATCGCCCCCGTCTTCCTCGCCGCGCCTCCACCGCCCGAACCGCTCGACCAGTTCCAGATAGCCGTCCTGCTCCTTCTCCGCCTCGTCGGAGGCGCGCCGGGCGCGCCTCTCAGCCGTCATCCCGCCGAACCTGCCGGCGATGTACTCGAACCGGAAGCGCCGCTTCGGCCTGTGCCTTCTGAGCCCCGAGCCTTCGACGCGTCTCTGCATCTGCTTCGGCGTCGCCGCCGGGCGCGCGGCCGTGCTAACTATCGCGCGCGCGCTGACGCGCCCTTCAGGCGGCGCGGCGCGCGTGGCCGGTGGCGCAGGCCATGACCGCCTCGGGCGTCGCCTCCTCGCGCCGGAACTCGCCGGTGACGCGCCCCTCGTGCAGCACCAGCACGCGGTCGGAGAGGCCGAGCACCTCGGGCAGCTCCGAGGAGACGAGCACGATGGCGAGCCCCTGGCCCGCGAGCCGGTTGATCTGCGCGTAAATCTCCTGCTTGGCGCCGACGTCTATGCCGCGCGTCGGCTCGTCGAGGAAGAGGACGCGCGGGTTCGTCAGGAGCCACTTGGCGAGCACGACCTTCTGCTGGTTGCCGCCCGAGAGCGTGCCGACCACCGTGAAGACCGAGTTGGCCTTGACGCGCAGCTCCCGCCGCGCGCGCTCGCCCGCCGCGGCCTCGGCGTCCACGCTCGTCACGAAGCGCCCCGACAGCTTGCGCAGGCCGGCGAGCGTCATGTTGTTGAGGATGGTCTGGTCGAGGACGAGCCCGAAGCGCTTGCGGTCTTCGGTGACGAAGCCGACGCCGTGGCGGATGGCGTCCGACGGGCGCGAGACGTTGACCCTCCTCCCCTCGACGTAGACCTCGCCCGCCACGCGCCCCGGCCACGCGCCGAAGACGCCCATCAGAAGCTCGCTCCGCCCCGCGCCCATCAGCCCCGCGACGCCGAGCACCTCGCCCCGCCGCACGTGGAAGCTCACGTCGCGGACCAGGAGCTTGCCCGCGACGTTCGGGTCTTCGACCGTCACGTTGCGCGCCTCGAAGACGACCTCGCCGCGCTCGTGCTTCGCCTCGGGGAAGATGTCGCCGACCTCTCGGCCGACCATCAGCGCGATGACGCGCGCCTCGTCCAGCTCGGCCGCGGGACGCGTGCCCACGGTGCGGCCGTCGCGCAGCACCGTGATGCGCCCCGAGACGCGGAAGACCTCGTCCAGCTTGTGCGAGATGTAGACCATCCCGACGCCGCGCGCGCGCAGGCCCTCGATGATGCGGAAGAGCGTCTCGACCTCGGCGTCGGTGAGCGCGGCCGTCGGCTCGTCGAGCACGAGGATGCGCGCCTCCTGCGAGAGCGCCTTGGCTATCTCGACCAGCTGCTGCTGCCCGATGCCGAGGTGGCCGACGGGCGTGCGCGGGTCGAGCGGCAAGTTCAGCTCGTCGAGCAGGCGCTGCGCGCGGCTGTACAACTCCTCCCAGCGGATGACGCCGAATCGGCGCGGCTCGCGCCCGAGGAAGATGTTCTCGCCGATGGTCAGCTCCTTGATGAGCGACAGCTCCTGGAAGATGACGGCGACGCCGGCCCGCTCCGCGTCGCGCACGCCCGCGAACTGCCTGACCTGCCCGCCGATGACCACGTCGCCGCCGTAGGAGCCGGACGGGTAGACGCCGGCCAGCACCTTCATCAGCGTGGACTTCCCCGCCCCGTTCTCGCCGACGAGCGCGTGCAGCTCGCCGGCGCGCAGGTCGAAGCTCACGCCGTCGAGCGCGCGCACGCCGGGGAAGCTCTTCGTGATGGCGCGCATCTCCAGCAGCGGCGCTTGGCTCTCGGACGACATGGCGGCTCGGGACTTCAGGTTCGAAATTTCGGACGAGGCTTCAGGCCGTCAGCGGGTCTTCAGCGCGAGGCCCAGGCCGCCGAGGAGCAGGAGCGCCGCGGCGACGAGCGGGCCCGAAGGCCGGCGGCCGCCGTCGGCGGTCTGCTTCGGCCGCTGGTCGGGCGGGACATCCTTGTAGACATCCTCGAACCTGTGGTAGCCGTCCTTGACGACGGTCGTCATCAGGTTGTCCCTGTCCACGGCCTGCGGCTCCTGCAGGATGGAGGGCACGTCAACGCGGCCGTTGTTGACCTTGTCCCGGGCCTCGACCGCCTCGCCGCGCGCCAGCTTGACGGCGCTGTCCACGGCGCTGTCGGCGAGCGGCTTGATGGGCTTGTAGATGGTCATCGTCTGCGTGCCCTTGGCGATGCGCTGGATGGCGTCGAGCTGCGCGTCCTGCCCCGTGACGAGCACCTTGCCGGAGAGGCCCGCCGCCTCGATGGCCGAGATGGCGCCGCCCGCCGTGCCGTCGTTCGACGCGACGACGGCCTGCACGTCGTTCTTCGTCTTCGTCAGCGAGTCCTCCGTGATGCGCTGCGCCTCCTCGGGCTTCCACTCGCGCGCGAACTGGTCGGAGATGACCTTGACGGCGCCGCCGTCCACGGCCGGCTTGAGCACGTTCATCTGCCCCTTGCGCAGCAGCAGCGCGTTGTTGTCGGTGGGCGCGCCGCCGATGAGCACGTAGTTGCCCTTCGGCACGCGCTTGAGGGCGTAGTCGGCCTGCATCTCGCCCATGCGCTCGACCTGGTGCGAGACGTAGAGGTCGGGCTCGGAGTTCTTAATCAGGCGGTCGTAGGAGATGACGGGGACGCCCGCCGCGTGCGCCTTCTCGACGATGGAGGCGGCTATCTCGCCGTTGTGCGGGGCGACGATGAGGACGTCCACGCCCTTCGTCAGCATGTTGTCGCACTGCTTGGTCTGGACGGCGTCGTCGCCGTTGGCGACCTGCACGTCGAGCTGCGCGCCGACCTCTTTGGCCCGCGCCTCGACGAGCGCCTTGTCGCGCTGCCAGCGCTCCTCCTTGAGCGTGTCCATCGAGAAGCCGATGTAGACCGGCTCGCCCGCCTTCTTCGTCCTGCGCTGGTAGCCGCCCGCCGACGACGCCGCGCCGCCCGCGCCGCCCTGCGCGCCGTTCTGCGTCTGGTTGTTGACGCACCCGCCCGCCGCCAGCCGCGCCGCCGCGGCGGGCGCCGCCCAAGCCCACACTCTCGCCTGTCGCATCAGTTTATCGCTCCTTGTGCGCGCCCGGCGCGGGCGCCCGCGCCGGGCGCGGAGGGCGTGCGCGGGGCGCGCGGGAATCGAGCCCCGGCGCGCGGCGCGCGGGCCGCGCGCCGGGGCTCTCCGGCGTCGCCTTCGGATTGCCTTTGAATCAGCGGAAATTAACTGCTTGAACGGGGCTAAGATTACCAGAGGCGGGGCGAAATTTGTATTGTATTTTTCGGGGCGGCGCGGCGGGCGGCGCGGCGCGCGGGCGCCGGGACAGGCGTCCGGGGGCTCGGGC
>DASVUF010000356.1:0-16970 GCA_036387195.1 Pyrinomonadaceae bacterium
CCTCCCCTTCAGCTTCGACCCCGCGCAGGACTTCAACGAGTGGGTCGCCGAATTTTTGCCGCGGCCCGCGCGCCCCTGAGCGCCGCGGCGTCCGCCGCGCCCCGAGGCGGCTCGCCCCGCGGCGCCCGCCGCGTGCTATCATGCGCCCGTCCCTTCGGGAGCGATAATTTCGACATGCTCTATCTCTCGCAAGTGCTCGGCCGGCCCCTCCGCGAGGTCGAGGGCGAGCGGGTGGCGACGCTCAAGGACGTCATCGTCCGGCTCGGCGAAGACCACCCGCCGGTGACGGGTCTGGTGGCGCGCTACCGCCGCCGCGACTTCTTCGTCCCGCGCGCGCGCGTCGCCCAGATAGACGTCCACGGCGTCCGGCTCAACTCCGACACCCTCGACCTGCGCCGCTTCGCGCGGCGCGACGGCGAGGTGCTGCTCGCCCGCGACGTGCTCGACAAGCAGCTCATAGACGTGGACGGCAAGCGCGTCGTGCGCGTCAACGACGTGCAGCTCATCGAGACCGGCGGCGAGTGGCGCGTCTCCGGGGCGGACGTCACCCTCGCCGGCCTCTGGCGGCGGCTCACCCCGCACAACTTCGTCGGCACGAACCGCCCCGTCGAGGTCATAGACTGGGCCGACGTCGGGTACCTGGCGACCGACGCCGCCACCGTCCAGCTCAAAAGCTCACGCGACAAGCTCTCGCGCCTCCACCCCGTCGAGATCGCGCGGCTCACCGAGGCGCTCTCGCGCCACCACGGGTCGGAGGTCATCGAGGCGCTCGACGACGAGACGGCCGCCGAGGCCCTGGAGGAGATGCACGCCGAAGACCAGGCGCGCATCATCGGCGACATGGAGGAGGAGCGCGCCGCCGACATCCTCGAACACATGTCGCCCGACGAGGCGGCCGACGTCCTCGGCGACCTCCCCGAGGAGAAGGCCGAAGACCTCCTGGAGCGCATGGAGCACGAGGAGAAGGCCGACGTCCGCGAACTCCTCCCCTACGAGGACGACGAGGCGGGCGGCCTGATGACGACCGAGTTCGTCGCGCTCCCGCAGCACCTCACGGCGGGCGAGGCGCTTTTACGGCTGCGCGAGATGGCCGAGACGCCGAACATGATCTACTACCTCTACGTCGTCGAGGAGGAGGGCTCGTGGAAGCTCTGCGGCGTCATCGCCCTGCGCAGCCTCATCCTCGCCGACCCCGGCGCGCGGCTCTCCGAGGTGATGCGCGACGAGTTCCAGTTCGCGCGCCCCAAAGACCCCGCCCGCGAGGTGGCCGAAACCATCGCCGAGTACAACCTGCTGGCGCTGCCCGTCGTGGACGACGCCGGCGACATCGCCGGCATCGTCACCGTGGACGACGCCATGGAATACCTCCTCCCCAAAGACTGGCGCCCGCGCCTTCCGCGCGTGTTTGGCTAAGTCCGTCGTTCTTGGCAATATGTAGCCGGGCCGGAGGGAAAAGGGATGCTAGACCTGAAGAAGTTAGAGTCGGAGGTTCAGTACATCACGAACTCGGACGGCGAGAAGACCGCCGTCGTCGTCCCCATTGCTGAATTTGAAGAATTATTGGAAGACGTCGGGGACTTGGCGGCGGTCGCCGAGCGCCGGGAAGAAGCAACCATCTCGCACGACGAGTTGCTCGCCGAATTAAAGCGAGACGGGCTGCTGTGAGTCGCGTTTCGCGACGACTTCAGGCGACGATTCCGGCGTGCGGCGGCTTCAGCGTCGTCCGTCCCGTTCGTGTCCTGTGCGCCCCGAAAACGACTTCCGAAAAGTGTTAGAGTCGCAGCCGTGGCCTCGGAAGAATACAGCATCGAGTGGAAGCGCTCGGCGGCGAAAGAACTGCGTCAGCTTCCCGAAGAAGTCGTGAGGCGTGTTTTGAGGGCCGTGGAAGGTTTGCGGCTCAACCCTCTACCCGCCGGCGTCCGTAAACTTTCGGGCACCGAGCGCACGTACCGGATAAGAGAAGGCTCTTACCGGATAATTTACAGCGTCTACGCCTCAAGGCTGGTCGTCGAGGTGATCCGGGTCGGGCATCGCAGAGACGTTTACCGTTGAGCGTGCGGCCGGGGGCTGAAACTTCTTATGACGGGTGACGGGGAACCTCCGAGTGGCCTTGACGCGCGCAGAGGGTGTGCGGGACGCGGGCCGTCGTCTGTGGCGGCGCGGGGGGCGGCGCGTGCAGCGCGCCGTGTCGAGGCGGCGCGGGCTCGTCGCCTACCTCGCCGTCATCGGCCCCGGGATGATAGCCGCCAACGCGGGTAACGACGCGGGCGGCATCGCCACCTACGCCTCGGCGGGCGCCGACTACGGCTACAACCTCCTCTGGACTTTAATCCCGCTGGTGCTGGCGCTCGGCGTCGTGCAGGAGACGTGCGCGCGGATGGGCGCGGTGACGGGCAAGGGGCTCTCCGACCTCATCCGCGAGCGGTTCGGCGTGCGCTGGACGGTGCTGGTGATGCTGGCGCTCCTGGTCGCCAACGGCGGCGTGACCGTCTCGGAGTTCGTCGGCATCGCGGCGGCCACCGAGTTGTTCGGCGTGCCGCGTTTCGTCTCGGTGCCGCTGGCGGCCTTCGCCGTGTGGTGGCTGGTGGTGAAGGGCTCCTACCGGCGGGTCGAGCGCGTCTTCCTTTTGATGTCGCTCGTCTTCCTCGGCTACATCGTGTCGGCGTTCTTGGCGCGGCCCGAGTGGGGCGAGGTGGCGCGCGGCTTCGCGCGGCCGCGGGCGGACTTCGACGCCGGCTACCTCTTCACGGTCGTCGCGCTCATCGGCACGACCATCTCGCCCTACATGCAGGTCTTCGTGCAGTCGTCGGTGGTCGAGAAGGGCGTGACCGAGGAGGACTACGCGCTGACGCGCGCCGACGTCTGGACGGGGACGGTCTTCGCCATCGCGGTCGCCTTCTTCATCACGGTGGCGACCGCGGCGACGCTCCACCGCGCGGGCGTCCACATCGAGACGGCCGAGGACGCGGCGCGCGCGCTGCGCCCGCTGGCGGGCGAGTACGCGCGCACGCTGTTCGGCGTCGGCCTCTTCGGCGCCTCCATGCTGGCGGCGGCGGTGCTGCCGCTCTCGACGGCCTACTCCATCAGCGAGGCGCTCGGGTTCGAGAAGGGCGTCTCGCGCACGTTCCGCGAGGCGCCCATCTTCGTCGGCATCTTCACGTTCCTGATAGTCGTCGGCGGGGTGGTGGCCATCATCCCCGGGCTGCCGCTCTTCGACGTGCTGCTGGTCACGCAGGTCATCAACGGGCTGCTGCTGCCGGTGCTGCTCGTCTCCATCCTGCGGCTCGCGTCCGACCGCGAGTTAATGGGTGCGCACGCCAACGGGCGGGTCTATAATGCCGCCTCGTGGCTGACCGTTCTGGTCGTCTCCGCCCTGTCGCTGCTCTTTATCGCGACGCGGCTCTTCGATTTTTAAGCAGGCGGCGGGCGTCGGCCGGCGACAGCCCCGGCGCCGGCCCGGCGGCGACGGCAGGCAGGCCGCGCGGCCGCGAGGGCCGTTCTTCGCGCCGGCCGCGCGCCGTCCGCCGTCCGCCCGACTTCCAATGAGTCGTCCCCCCCTTAAGAAGCAGATCGCGCTGCCGCTGGTCTTCGCGGCGCTGTCGGGGCTGGCGTGGCACGCGCTCGGCCTGTTCCTGGAGGAGCTGGCGCCCGGCGCGGGCCCGCGGCAGAGGATGTCGCTGACGGCGACCGAGTGGGCGCGCGCCTTCGCCAGCATCGCCTTCTGGATGGGCGTCGCGCTGGTGGCCGTGCGCGCGACGGGCGAGCTGGTCTTCTTCGTCTTCCGCAAGCGCAAGGGCTACGACGCGCCGGCGCTGATGCGCGACCTCTTCTCGCTCGTCCTCTACGTGACGGCGGTCGCCTTCATCCTCCGCTACTCGCTCGACGTCTCGTTCGCGGCGCTGCTGCCCGGCTCGGCGCTGCTCGGCATCATCCTCGGCCTCGCGTTGCAGGACACGCTCGGCAACCTCTTCTCGGGCATCTCGCTCCACGCCGACAAGCCCTTCCAGGTGGGCGACGTCATCACGGTCGGCCGCCACACGGGCGTCGTCATGTCGGTCACGTGGCGCGCCGTCAAGATCAAGACCTTCTCGAACCTCATCGTGCTGCTCAGCAACAGCGGCATCGCCAAGGAGTCCATCGAGGTCGCGCCGCGCGACGGCCAGAGCGCGCGCATCGTCCCCTTCTCCGCGCTCTACACCGACTCGCCCGTCCGCGTCATCCACGCCGTGCGCGAGGCCGTGCGCGACGCCGACAACGTCCTGCGCTACATGACGCCCGTCGTCCGCATCCGCCAGCTCGCCGACTCGGGCGTCGAGTACGAGGTCAAGTACTGGCTCTCGGACTACGCCTCCTACAACGACACCGACGCGCTCGTCCGCCAGCGCATCTGGTACGCCTTCCGCCGCCACGGCTTCACCTTCGCCTTCCCGACCCGCACCGTCCACCTGGAGCAGCCCGCCGGCGGCGACGCGGACGCCGCGCGCGAGGCCGAGACGCTGGCCGAGCGGCTCTCGGCCGTGGACATCTTCTCGCCGCTGACGTCCGACGAGCTGAACGCGCTGGCGGCGGGCGCGACCGCGCGCGTCTTCGCCCCCGGCGAGACCATCATCCGCGCGGGCGACAGCGGCTCGTCCATGTTCGTCGTCCACCGCGGGAGCGTGGACGTGCGCGTGGACGCCGACGGCATGCCGCGCACCATCAAGCGGCTCGGCGAGGGCGCCTTCTTCGGCGAGATGGCGCTCTTCACGGGCGAGCCGCGCACCGCCAGCGTCGTCTCCGCCGAGGAGACAGAGGTGCTGGAAATCGGCCACGACGCCATGAAGGCGCTCTTTCACACCAACCCCGACCTCGTCGAGGCGCTCAGCCACACCATCAACGAGCGCCGCGCCGGCCTCGCCGCCAACGCCCCCGCCTCAAGCGGCGACGAAGACACGCCCGAAGGGCTCCTCTCCAGGATAAAACGCTTCTTCCGCCTCGACTGACCAACGCCCCGCCGCGCGCGCAAGGCCCGAGGCGCGAAGCGACAGGCGCGGGGCCGTAAAGCGCGCGGCGCGCGGCCAAAGTTAAGAAGGCGCAAGGTGCGGGGCGAAAGTTAAGAAGGCGCGAGGCGCGGGGCGAAAAGTTGAGGGGGACGAAGGGCGGCGTGGCCCTCGTCCCCCTCAACTTTTCGCCCCGCGCCCTCCGGCCTTCGCCTTACTTGAGCGCCGCGCCCTGCGGGATGTGCGTCGGGCCGAGGTCGCGGGGCCGCCGTCGCGCCCCGCGCCGCAGACGCGTGAGCAGCGCCCCAAGGTCGCGCGGCGACGTCTTCACCAGCGCCACGCCCAGCAGGATGACGAGCGACGCGCCCGCCTCGCGCCAGCCCAGCGGCTCCGACAGAATCAGCCAGCCCAGCCCCAGCGCCACCAGCGGGTTGACGTACGAGTAGGTCGAGACGAGCGACAGCGGCAGCTTCTGAATCGCGTACATGTAGGCGCTGTACGCCACAATCGAGCCGAAGACCACCAGGTAGGCGAGCGCCCCCACGCTCCGCGCGCTCAAGCGCATCGCCGACCACTCGCCCGCCAGCGTCCCCGCCAACGTCAGCGCCGCCCCCGCCCAGAGCATCTGCACCGCCGAAGCCATCAGCGGCGACACGCCCGTCGGCCGCGCCTTCGCGTAGAGCGAGCCCGCCTGCCAGAAGAAGCACCCGACCTGTATGATGACGACGCCCAGAATGTACTTGCCGTCAACGGCCGCCCCGAACAACTGCGGCCCCAGAAGCATCGCCAGCCCCCCGAAGCCGACCGCCATCCCGAGCAGCCCTCGCAGCCCGACGCGCTCGCCGTCCTTCCGCAAAAACTCCAGCCCGGCCGCCCAGAAGGGCGAGGTCGCCACCAGCAGCGCCGCCATCCCGCTCGGCACCCACTGCTCGGCCCACACCACCGCACCGTTCCCCACCCCGAGCAGCATCAGGCCGATGACCCCCAGGTCGAACCACTCGCGCCCCGCCGGCAGGCGCGCGCCGCGCTGCCGCGTCATCACGAAGAAGAGCAGCCCGCCCGCCACCAGGAACCGCAGCCCCGCGAACAGCGTCGGCTGCAAAGTCTCAAGCCCGACGGCTATCGCCAGGTACGTCGTCCCCCAGAAGAAACAGACCGCCGCCCACGCGCCGTACGCCCCCAAACGCTCCCTGCCCATCTTACTCACCCCTTTCCCTTTCCAGCGGCAGCCCCTTCGACTCCTTCACCGTCTTCAGGACGATGGTCGTCCGCGTGCTCCTTATCTGCTTGAAAGGCCCCAGCTCGTCCCGCAGAATCCTGTAGAGGTCGTCTGTGTCCCTCGCCCGCACCTTCACCAGAAAACAGTCTTCGCCGGCCAGGTGGTGCAGCTCCAGCACGGAGGGCAGCGCCGACAGCGCCTCGGCCGTCCCCTCCGCGCGCCCTATGAGGTCTTCCGGGTCGTCCACCCTTATAAAGACAAAGGCCAGCAGCCCCAGACCCAGCGAGTGCGGGTCGAGAATCGCCGTGTAGCCTTTAATCAGGCCGCGCTCTTCGAGCTTCCGCACGCGCTCCGAGGTCGCCGAAGGGGTCAGCTCGACGGCGCGCGCCAGGTCTACGTTGGCCGTCCGCCCGTCCTTTTGCAAAATCTCAAGGATTTTCGCGTCCTTTTCGTCGAGCACCATCCGCGCCTCCCCCTCTCGCCCGCCGCCCCTCCCAGGCCGGCTTAAAGAACTAAATTCGGTCAGGCTTTCCGATTTACGAAGATTATACGGCTAAGGTTCCCTTGCGGTCAACATTTATCCTCCCAAACACCTTGCAGAGCGTAGAAAAGAAGGCGGGGGCGTTGTCGGGGCGCAGGCAACCCGCAGTTTTTCCCGTTCATCCATAGACTTGACAAGAGCACACTCAAGCTTTATTATTCCGGCGTGCTCAGACATTGAGTGTCGCCCGCGCCGCTCCAGAGACGGCGCGGAGCAAATTAATTCTCTACGGAGGTTAAGTATCATGAGCATCACCCGTTATGACCCGTTCCGCGACCTCAGGTCCCTCCAGGACGAGGTCAATCGCCTCTTCTCGTCCAACTTCTCGCGCGGCTTCGGCGACGAGGGCATGGCGCGCGGCGCCTGGACGCCGAACGTGGACATCTTCGAGAACAAGGACGAGATCGTCCTCGAAGCCGAACTCCCCGGGATGAACCGCGAGGACTTCGAGCTGACCATCGAGAACAACGTGCTGACGCTGCGCGGCGAGCGCCGCTTCGAGAAGAAGGACGAGGCGGACAACTACCACCGCGTCGAGCGCGCCTACGGGGCGTTCACGCGCTCGTTCACGCTGCCGCAGACGGTCTCGCCCGAGAACGCGGCGGCCGAGTACAAGAACGGCGTGCTGCGCGTCACGCTCCACAAGCGCGAGGAGGTCAAGGCGCGCCGCATCGAAATCCGCGGCGAGTCTGCGGGCGCGGCCGGCGAGCCGAAGACCATCGAGGCCAAGGCCGAGCAGCGGCCGGCGACCGAGGCGAAGGCGGCGACCGCCCGCTAAAGCGGGGTTCGAGTCTTTCAGCGGCCAGCCCGCCGGTCATGCGTCCCGCGGAGCCCCGGCTCGCGGGACGCCCGCCGGCGGCTGGCCGCTGCGGCTTCACGCCGTGGAGGTCTTCAGCGCGGCGGGGGGCCGCGGCCGCCGCCCGCGGACGGGCGGCGCGCTTCAAGTAAACGGGAAGTAGTTTCCGAGGCAATCATGCGTCTAGAACGTTTCACACTGCGCGGCCAGGAGGCCATCCAGTCGGCCATCGAGGCCGCCGAGCGCAACCAGCACCAGCAGGTCGAGCCCGAGCACCTTCTGCTCGCCATGCTCGAACAGCCCGAGGGCGTCGTCCGCCCCCTGCTCGGCAAGCTCGGCGCGAACCTTCAGGTCGTCATGAACGACTTGCAGGCGGCCGTCGGGCGCCTGCCCAAGGTGCAGGGCGGGCAGCAGTACTTCAGCCCGCGCACCACGCAGGTCTTCCAGGCCGCCCAGAAGGAGGCCGAGCAGATGCAGGACGAGTACATCTCGACCGAGCACCTGCTGCTCTCCATCGCCGCCGAGAAGGACGGCGCGTCGGGGCGCATCCTGCGCCAGCACGGCGTCAACCGCGACGACCTCTTCAAGGTCATCGAGCAGACGCGCGGCGGCGCGCGCGTCACCGACCAGAACGCCGAGGCCAACTACCAGGCGCTCTCGAAGTACGCTAAGGACCTGACGGAGTTGGCGCGCCAGGGCAAGCTCGACCCCGTCATCGGCCGCGACGACGAGATACGCCGCACCGTCCAGGTGCTCTCGCGCCGCACGAAGAACAACCCCGTGCTCATCGGCGAGCCCGGCGTCGGCAAGACGGCCATCGTCGAGGGGCTCGCCCAGCGCATCATCTCGGGCGACGTGCCCGAGACGCTCAGGAACAAGCGCCTCGTGGCGCTCGACCTCGGCTCGATGCTCGCCGGGGCCAAGTACCGCGGCGAGTTCGAAGACCGCCTGAAGTCGGTGCTCAAAGAGATAGAGAACGCGCAGGGGCACATCGTCCTCTTCATAGACGAGCTGCACACGCTGGTCGGCGCGGGCGCGGCCGAGGGCGCAATTGACGCGTCGAACATGCTCAAGCCGGCGCTCGCGCGCGGCGAGCTGCGCTGCGTCGGCGCGACGACCCTCAACGAGTACAAGAAGCACATCGAGAAGGACGCCGCCCTCGAACGGCGCTTCCAGCAGGTCTACGTCGGCGAGCCGACGGTCGAGGACACCATCGCCATCCTGCGCGGCCTGAAGGAGCGCTACGAGGTGCACCACGGCGTCCGCATCAAGGACTCGGCCATCATCGCCGCGGCGACGCTCTCGAACCGCTACATCACCGACCGCTTCCTGCCCGACAAGGCCATCGACCTGATTGACGAGGCGGCCTCGCGCCTCCGCATCGAGATAGACTCGCTCCCCGTCGAGATAGACGAGCTGGAGCGCGAGATCATGCAGCTCGAAATCGAGCGCCAGGCTTTGCAGCGCGAGACGGACGAGCGGTCGAAGGCGCGGCTCTCGGAGATAGAGCAGCGCGTCGCCGACCTCCGCGAGCGCTCGGCCGGGATGAAGGCCAAGTGGCAGTCCGAGAAGGAGATCATCGAGCGCATCCGCAGGGCCAAGGAGGAGGTCGAGCAGACCAAGATTCAGGCCGAGCAGTACGAGCGCACGGGCGACCTCGGCAAGGTCGCCGAGCTGCGCTACGGCCGGCTGGTCGGCCTCCAGCAGCAGCTCGAAACCGACCAGAAGAAGCTCGAAGAGGCGCAGAAGGAGGGCGTCTTCCTCAAGGAGGAGGTGGACGAGGAGGACGTCGCGCAGGTCGTCGCCAAGTGGACGGGCGTGCCCGTCTCGAAGATGCTCGAAGGCGAGATGCAGAAGCTCGTCACGATGGAGGAGCGGCTGGGCGGCCGCGTCATCGGGCAGGCGGAGGCGCTGCTCGCGGTCGCCAACGCCGTCCGCCGCGCGCGCGCCGGGCTCCAGGACCCGAACCGCCCCGTCGGCTCGTTCATCTTCCTCGGGCCCACCGGCGTCGGCAAGACCGAGACGGCGCGCGCGCTCGCCGAGTTCCTCTTCGACGACGAGCGCTCGATGGTGCGGCTCGACATGTCCGAGTACATGGAGAAGCACGCCGTCGCGCGGATGATAGGCGCGCCGCCGGGCTACGTCGGCTACGAGGAGGGCGGGCAGTTGACCGAGGCCGTCCGCCGCCGCCCCTACAGCGTCATCCTCTTCGACGAGATAGAGAAGGCGCACCCGGACGTCTTCAACATCCTGTTGCAGATTCTCGACGACGGCCGGCTGACCGACTCGAAGGGGCGCACCGTGGACTTCAAGAACGCGGTGCTCATCATGACCTCGAACCTCGGGAGCCGCGAGATACAGGCCGCGGCCGACGACGAGGCGCAGGCGCGCGAGGCCGTGCTGGAGGTCCTGCGCGAGCACTTCAAGCCGGAGTTCCTCAACCGCGTGGACGACATCGTCATCTTCCACCAGCTCTCGCGCGAGCAGATCGGCGGCATCATCGAGATACAGCTCGAACGGCTGCGGCGGATGCTCTCCGAGCGCGACATGCGGCTGGAGCTGGACGAGTCGGCGAAACAGCTCCTCGCGCGCGAAGGGTACGACCCGCTCTACGGCGCGCGCCCGCTCAAGCGGGCCATCCAGACGCTCATCCAGAACCCGCTCGCGACCAGGCTCCTGCGCGGCGAGATTCTGCCCGGCCAGACCATCCGCGTCTCGGCCGACGGCGACCAGTTGCAGTTCACGGCCGACGCCGCCGCCGAGGCGGCCACGGCCTAAGACCGGAGGACGGAGAGATGAGACACCACAGGTTCGACCCGCGCGACCTCTTCACCTTGCAGGATAGGATGAACCGCCTGTTCGAGGAGGCGGCCGACCGCCGCGCGCGCGGGCCGGCGGCGGAGGAGGAGGCCGAGATCGAGCGCGCCGACTGGCTCCCGGCCGCCGACGTCTACGAGGACGAGCGCGAGTACCTGCTCGCCCTCGACCTGCCGGGCATCAACCGCGAGGGGCTCGACGTCTCGCTGGACGAAGGCCGCCTCGTCATCCGCGGCGAGCGCGCCGCCGCCGCCGACCTGCGCGCGCGCCGCACGGAGCGGCCGCAGGGGCGCTTCGTGCGCACCTTCAGCCTGCCCGACGCCGTGGACCGCGGCCGCATCACGGCCGACTACAAGGACGGCGTCCTCCTGCTCCACCTGCCCAAGCGCGGCGAGCAGCCCGGGCGGCGCCTCAGGATAGACGTCGGGTGACGCGCGTGAACGCCGAATCGTAAATCGCGGGCAGCCCGGGCGCCGGCGGCGCTCAGCTTTCCTATTTGCGGTTTACCATTTACGATTTACGCCAATGAGATTCTTCCGCAGGGGGAGCAAGAAGCAAGGTATGGCAGAGAACGAGTCGGCCGAGAAGGACTGGCCCGAGGAGTTGGGCTCGGAGGGGGGCGCGGGGCGCGTCCGCGTCAACGACCGCAGGCGCGTCCGCCTCGACGAGGAGGCCGGCGGCGCAGGCGGCGAGGGGTCGCAGGGCGCTTCCGATTCGCCCAGCCTCAAGCCCTCGTACGTCGAGGAGCTGGAGGCGCGCGCGCGCGGGGCCGAGCAGAAGGCCGCCGACGTGCAGGCGCGCTTCGAGCAGGTGCGCGCCGAGCTGAAGCGCGAGACGGACGAGCTGCGCCGGCGGCTCGCGCGCAACGCCGACGAGCGCGTCGCGCGCGACAAGGCGTCGCTGCTCGCGTCGCTGCTCCCGGTCTTAGACAACCTCCAGCGCGCCGTCGAGGCCGCGGACGCCGGCGGCTCGAAGGAGTCGCTGCTCGACGGCCTGCGCGGCACCATCAGCGGCTTCGAGGGCGTGCTGGCGCAGGCCGGCGCGGAGCCGGTCGAGGCGCTCGGGCAGACCTTCGACCCGGAGCTGCACGAGGCCGTTGACATGACGGAGGTCGGGCCCGAACTCGACGGCCAGGTCACCGCGCAGTACGGCCGCGGCTACCGCCTCGGCGCCCAACTGCTCCGCCCGGCGCGCGTCCAGGTCGGCCGCGCCCGGCGCGAAGGCGCGGGCGCGTGAGCAGGAGACAACGCAATCAGAACCGACGGTTAAATTTTCTCAGGAGAAACAAACAGTGGCAGCGAAGGATTTGAAGTTCAGGGAAGACGCGCGGGCGGCGATGCTCAAGGGCGTGAACGTGCTGGCGAACGCGGTGCGCGTCACGCTCGGCCCGAAGGGGCGGAACGTCGTCATCGGCAAGAAGTTCGGCTCGCCCGTCATCACCAAGGACGGCGTGACGGTCGCCAAGGAGATAGAACTCCGCGACAAGTACGAGAACGTCGGCGCGCAGATGGTCAAGGAGGTCGCCACCAAGACCAACGACATCGCCGGCGACGGCACCACCACCGCGACCGTGCTCGCGCAGGCCATCTTCCGCGAGGGCGTCAAGAACGTCACCGCCGGCGCCAACCCGATGCAGCTCCAGCGCGGCATCCAGCTCGGCGTCGCGGCCGCCACCGCCGAACTCGAAAGGCTCTCGAAGAAGGTCAGGGGCAAGGACGAGCTGGCGAGCGTCGCCGCCGTCTCGGCCAACAACGACCGCGAGATCGGCGAGCTGATCTCCGAGGCGATGGACAAGGTCGGGCAGGACGGCGTCGTCACGGTCGAGGAGTCGAAGTCCATGCAGACCGAACTCGACCTCGTCGAGGGCATGCAGTTCGACCGCGGCTACCTCTCGCCCTACTTCGTCACCAACCCCGACCGCATGGAGGCCGTGATGGAGGAGCCGCTGATCCTCCTCCACGAGAAGAAGATTTCGGCCATGCGCGACCTGCTGCCGCTCCTGGAGCTGGTGGCGAACCAGGGCCGCCAGCTCCTCATCATCGCCGAGGACGTCGAGGGCGACGCGCTCGCCACGCTCGTCGTCAACCGCCTGCGCGGCACCATCAAGGTCTGCGCCGTCAAGGCCCCGGCCTTCGGCGACCGCCGCAAGGCCATCCTCGAAGACATCGCGACGCTGACGGGCGGCCGCCTCATCACCGAAGACCTCGGCATCAAGCTGGAGTCGGTCACGCTCGAAGACCTCGGCCGCGCCAAGCGCGTCATCGTGGACAAGGAGAACACGACGGTCGTCGAGGGCGCCGGGCAGCGCAAGGCCATCGAGGGGCGCGTCGCCACCATCCGCCACCAGATAGAGGAGACGACCTCGGACTACGACCGCGAGAAGTTGCAGGAGCGCCTGGCCAAGCTGGCGGGCGGCGTCGCCGTCATCCGCGTCGGCGCGGCCACCGAGACCGAGATGAAGGAGAAGAAGATGCGCGTCGAGGACGCCGTCAACGCCACCCGCGCCGCGGCGCAGGAGGGCATCGTCCCCGGCGGCGGCGTCGCGCTGGTGCGCGCCGCCAGGGCGCTCGACAAGCTGGAGGAGGAGGGCGACGTGCGGACGGGCGTGCGCCTGCTCCGCCGCGCGATGGAGGAGCCGCTCCGCCGCATCGCCGAGAACGCCGGCATGGACGGCGCCGTCGTCATCGGCAGGATAGAGGAGTCGAAGGGCGCGGTCGGCTACAACGCCGCCAGCGGCGAGTTCGAAGACCTCGTCAAGGCCGGCATCATCGACCCGACGAAGGTCGTCCGCACGGCCCTGCAGAACGCCGCGTCCATCGCCGGCCTGATGCTGACGACCGACGCCGCCGTCACCGACGCGCCCGAGCCCAAGAGGGCCGCCGCGCCGCCGATGCCCGGGGGCGAAGACTACGACTTCTAAAGCCCGACCCCAACGCCGGAGAGTCCGGAGCCGCTCTGTACGACGCGGCTCCGGACTTTCCGATTTTGCGCCGCCATTTATATGGCAAGACAATTGCAACCCGCCGGTATGCTATAGTTCGGGTGTCCGGAAGCGTGACGCGTAAGCGCAACCGGGCATTTGAGCCAGGCATCTAACAGAAGCCGGACGACGGGAGGTTTGGCGAAACTGTTTCGGCTTTGAGCGACCAGTGAAAGCTTCGCCGCCCGCCGTCCAGAATTTTTTAAGGCTGATGTTTTCGAGCCCCTGCGGTGGTCACCGACGCGACTCCCCCCGCGGCTCGCCAGAAGGAAAAGCAATGATCGACCTGGGAACTTACAAAGACCGTTTCGCCGAGACCGGTCAGCGCGTGCTCGAACACGCCGTGCAGGAGTCGCGCCGCCGCGACCAAAACTACATCGCGGTGGAACACATTCTCAACGGCCTCGCGGCCGAAGAGGCCGAGCTGTTCAACTCGACGATGCGCGACCTCTCGCTCGACCCGCGCTCGGTCAAGGTGCTGATTGAAAAGCGTCTTGAGAATGCACGCTATCAGAACGTCAACAAGGGCATCCGCATCGCCCCCGAGACCATCGAGCTGTTCAAGCGCTCGATGGAGCGCGCGCGCGCGCAGGGGCGCAAGACCATCGAGGCCACCGACCTCTTCATGGCCTTCTCGCAGGACGAGAACAGCGCGCTGATGGGCGTGCTGCGCAACCTCGGCGCGAACCCCGAGACCGTCGTCGAGCAGGTGCGCGCCCGCGTCCGGACGCGCGAGCAGCAGGAGGAGGAGTACAAGAAGAAGTTCGAGCTGCCGCCCTACCTGAAGCACTTCGGGACTTCGATGAACCGCCTCGCGCGCGCCGACAAGCTGCCGCCGACCATCGGCCGCGAGCGCGAAATCCAGCAGATGATCGAAATCCTCTGCCACCGCGAGCGCGCCAACTCGCCGATGCTCGTCGGCGAGCCCGGCGTCGGCAAGACGGCGGTCGTCGAGGGGCTCGCCCGCCTCATCGAACTCGAGCCCGAGAAGGTGCCGGCGCGGCTGCGCAACACGCACATCGTCCAGCTCCAGATGGGCGGCCTCGTCGCCGGCACGATGTTGCGCGGCATGTTCGAGGAGCGCATCAAGGGCATCATCGACGAGGTGAAGGAGCGCGAGAACCTGATCCTCTTCATCGACGAGGCGCACACCATCATCGGCGCCGGCGCGGCGCTCGGCACCAGCTCGGACGCCGCCAACATGTTCAAGACCGCGCTCGCCCGCGGCGAGATGCGCATCGTCGGCGCGACGACCCTGACCGAGTACAAGGAGTACATCGGCGAGGACGAGGCGCTGGCGCGCCGCTTCCGGCTGGTCAAGGTGGACGAGCCCTCCATCGCCGAGACGCGCGAAATCCTCTTCGGCCTGCGGCCGCGGCTCGAGCGCAACTACTCGGTGACGATTTCGGACGACGCCATCAACACGGCGCTGGAGATGGCGCCCAAGTACATCCGCAACCTCCACCTGCCGGACAAGGCCATCGGCTGGCTCGACACGGCGGCGGTCAAGGTCGAGATTAACGAGCCCGACACGCTGGTCGTGCTCCCCGAGCACATCATCGAGGTCATCTCGCAGGAGTCGCGCATCCCGCGCGACATGATCTACCGCGACACCAACGACCGCTTCTCGACGATGGAGGAGGAGCTGGGCAAGCGCGTCATCGGCCAGAAGGACGCCATCCGCGCCGTCGCGCAGCGCCTGCGCCTCAACAAGGGGCCGCTCAAGGAGTCGCACTACAAGCCCGACGGCGTGCTGCTCTTCCTCGGGCCCACCGGCGTCGGCAAGACCGAGCTGGCCAAGGCCGTCGCCGAGTTCATGTTCGGCGACGAGGAGAAGATGGTGCGCATCGACATGTCCGAGTACCAGGACGGCACCATCGGCATCGAGAAGCTCATCGGCATGCCGCGCGGCATCGTCGGCAGCGAGCGCGGCGGCGTGCTGACCGAGCAACTGCGCGAGAACCCGTACACCGTCCTGCTGCTCGACGAGGTCGAGAAGGCCAGCCCGACCCTGATGAACCTGTTCCTGCAAGCCTTCGACGAGGGCTGGCTGACGGACGGGCGCGGCAAGAAGGTCTACCTCTCCGACGCCATCATCATCATGACGTCGAACCTCGGGTCGGAGAACTTCAAGAAGTACGAGAAGCCGTTCGGGTTCGGCTCGAAGACGCTCGGCGACATGAAGGCCATCAAGGGCGACGTGCTCAAGGCCGCCGAGAACCGCTTCACGCCCGAGTTCCGCAACCGCATCGACGAGATAGTCGTCTTCTCGCCGCTGATGATGGACGAGGTGCGCGAGATCGCCAAGCTCTACACGGGCAAGCTCTGCCGGCAGATGGAGCAGCAGGGCAAGGTCTGCCGCGTGACGCCGGCCGCGCTCGACCTGCTGACGGAGAAGGGCTACAGCCCGGCCTACGGCGCGCGCTTCCTCAAGCGGCACATTGACGAGAAGGTCAAGCTGCCCATCACGGCGATGTGGAAGCAGGCTTCCAGCTTCACCGCCGACGTAGAGAACGGCGAGGTCGTCGTCCGCTCCGAGGGCGCGGCCTGAAGCACGGCCCCCGCGGACGTTTAAAAACGAAGGCCCCGGTGATAAATTCGCCGGGGCCTTTTTCTTTGCGGCGGCGCGGCGGACGCCGAAGGCGGGCTCCGCCCCGCCGGGTAACTCGGCCCGGCCCCGTCGCGCATCAGAGCCGTTGGGCGGCGCCGGCGTTTGATTCCCCGCCCCGGAGCATTTATAAAAACCAGCATGAGAAAGACGCTTTTCGCATTCGCGCCGTCCTGCCTCGCGGCGCTCTCACTCTTCACGGCGGCCGGGGCGCGCGCGCAGGACGGCGCGAAGCCCGCGGCCGGGGCGCCCAGGCAGCAGCAGCAGGCGGCGAAGGCCGACGAGAAGGCGCTGGCGGTCGTCTCGCGCGCGGTCGAGGCGCTGGGCGGCGCGGCCTACCTCGGCGTGCGCAGCGTAATCGCGCGCGGCTACTACACGCCGTTCCGCGAGGGCGTGTCGGGGCTGCCCGACCCCTTCAGCGACTACCTCGTCTTCCCCGACCGCGAGCGCGTCGAGTTCAAGGGCAGCCGCTCCGTGCAGGTGAACACGGGCGAGACGGGGTGGCTCTTCGACGGCCGGAAGAAGCAGCTCGCCGACGTCACGCCCGAGCAGGCGGCCGGCTTCCGCACGGTGATGCGGACGAGCGTTGACCACCTGCTGCGCGGCTGGTGGCGTTCGGAGGGCGCGTCGCTCTCCTACGTCGGCCGGCGGGAGGCCGGGCTCGCGCGCCGCAACGAGGTCGTCAAAGTCACCTACCCCGACGGCTTCGAGGCCGAGTTCGAGTTCGACGCCAGGGAGGGGCTGCCCTCCAAGGTCGTCTACCGGCGGCAGAACGCCGAGGGCGACACGGTCGAGGAGGAGGACCGCTACGCGCAGTTCATCGCCATCGGCGCGGTGCGCGTGCCCTTCGTCGTAGACCACTACCGCGCGGGCGTCCAGACCAGCCGCGTCAACTACGACCGCGTCGAGTTCAACCAGCCCGTCCCCGACGCGCTCTTCGCCAGGCCGGCCGACGCCAAGGCCGTCAAGTTCTGAAGGCCCGGACGCCGGGGGCGGAATCAAAAATCAAAAGGTGGGCGAGGGTCTGCGT
>DASVUF010000357.1:0-29897 GCA_036387195.1 Pyrinomonadaceae bacterium
CAGGCCGACGACGTGCGCGCGTACCTGGCGCAGGTGGCGCGCGACGAGCGCGAGTCGGAGGACGTGCGGCGCGCGGCCATCTCGGCCTACGGCCGCGCGCGCGACGCGCAGGCGCTCGCGATGATGCAGGCGCTCTACGGCTCCCTGACGAACCGCGACCTGCGCCGCGCGGCGCTCGCGCAGGTGGCGCGCAACTCCGACCGGCAGGGGGCGGCCGCCTTCCTCATCCGCGTCGCCACGCAGGACTCGGACGCCGAGGCGCGCAAGACGGCCGTCGCCCGCCTCGGCGAAATCGCCGGCGAGCAGGCCACGGCCGCGCTCACGCGGACGGCCACGAGCCACGACGCCGACACGGAGCTTCAGAGGCAGGCCGTCTCGGCCATCGCGCGCCGCCCGGCCGCCGACTCCGTCCCGCTCCTCATCAACATCGCGCGCACACACGCCAAGCCCGAGATACGCAAGCACGCCTTCGTCCTCCTCGGCCGCACCGGCGACCCCGCAGCGGTCGAGTTCCTCCGCGGCGTCCTCCTGAAGTAGGGAAGCGCGCCGGCGGGAAGTCTGAAAGCGCCGCGGGCCGGAACAGTTGTTCCGGCCCGCGGCGCTTTCGCTCGGGGCGGTCGCGCGCCGCCCGCCCGTGCTCGTCTGCGGAAGCGGCGCGTCACGGCGTCGGAGTCGGCGCGCGCACGGCTTTGAAGAGGCGCGCGCCGGGCCGCGCGGGACGCCGGGGCGCTCAGCCGAACGGGCGGGCCCGTCAACGACGGCCGCCCGCGCCCCGCCCTCACCCTTCGCCCCTTCGGCCCGCATCCTTTAAACTGCCGTCATGGCTGTGATGGAGATAACGGAGTTCCCCGGGCGCGTGCTGAAGGAGGCCGGCGAGCCGGTCGAGCGGTTCGACGGTGAGCTGGAGAAGCTCGTCGCCGACATGTTCGAGACGATGTACGCGGCCGAGGGCGTGGGGCTGGCCGCGCCGCAGGTCGGGCTCGGCCTGCGCCTCTTCGTGATGGACTGCGAGGGCGTCAAGCTGGTCGCCGCCAACCCGGAAATCCTGTCCGCCGAGGGCGAGCAGGAGGGCGAGGAGGGCTGCCTGTCGGTCGGGAAGATTCACGCGCCGCTCAAGCGCGCCGCCCGCGTCCGCCTGCGCGCGCAGGACGCGCGCGGGGACTGGTTCGAGCGCGAGGCCGAGGGGCTGGCCGCCCGCTGCTTCCTGCACGAGACGGACCACTGCGACGGCACGCTCTTCATAGACCGCCTCTCGCCTCTGCGCCGCGACATGGTCAAGCGCCGCTTCCAGAAGGTCAAGCGGTGGCGCTGAGCGCGCCCCGCCGGGGACTCTCAGGCGGCGGCGGGACGTGGGCGGCGACGTGCGCGGCCGCGCCGGCCCCGCGGCCGCGCACGGCCGGGCGTGTCTTAAATCGAGGGTAAGTTACGAAGGGGCGGCACGATAAATGCCGCCCCTTTCTCTTTTAGGAACGCCTCGATTTAGCAGGCAGATTGTCGGGAAGGTCTAACCGGTCATCAATCAAAACGTCCGTGCTGATGTTCGCCACCCGAGCATATTGTAAAAGGATGAGAAGCGACGGTTCGTTTCTGCCTAATTCATACTTCGATATAGCCGTGTAATCAATCTGGTCTTCGACCTCAAGACGTCTCAACATCTCGCCCTGCGATAGCCCTAAGGCCGCCCGAATCTGGACAAGCTTTTCGGCTAAACGTTCCGGCTTCCGTCGCGCCTTCTTCCCCATCAGGAGTTTCCTCCCGACGTGGCAAGAATAGGCTTGACCTCATGTACAAATATACATAAGATGTGGCTGCGTAATTTTGTCGCCGTGAGTAGGAACCTTCCATTCTCAACGGCGATGCTCATCACTGAGGGTGAGCAATCCTTTACGCATCCGTCCCGTTGCCTGATTTTCAAAGACTGAACGGCCGAGAGGATATCACATGGGAATCTACGTCCGCGATTAGTGCTGGCGTGGCCTTGTCTGAGGGGCTGTGCCGCAACCCCGGCGCTCAAGCCGGGGTGAGGGGTCGCAGGCGCTGGCGGCGTCTGCGACCCCTCCAATTTTTAGTAGGCGAGCAGGTCTTTAAGGCCCCATAGGCCTTTGCTATGCTAGCTTCTCAATATACATCTCTTAATGCTTGAGCAGATACCTTGCTAAGAGTTTCCTGATAGGAAACTAAAGAATTTCTTGAGTTTAATGCTTGAGCAATGCTATTTACAGAGCGGATATTTCGTGCTAGTCTGCGGGCATGAGCAGACCACTACGAACACGACCTGAACCGAAAATGTCTAAGAAGTACGCCGGGCGGCTCGGGGGGCTGAAGGGCGGGCAGGCTCGGGCGGAAAGTCTCACGCCGGAGCAGCGGAAAGAGATTGCTAAGAAGGCAGCAGAGGCGCGTTGGTCTAAAATTGGTAAGCTGGCGTAATAATGATTACAGGAAGATTCAAATCATTACCTATCATTACCTATCAATTCATATCATTTACTAGCATTAAGTATTACTTAACAAAGGGCTTACATATATTATATATTCAAGTAAATAATTGACAGTCTTTTCCGATTCGTGTATTAGTAAGACGTTCTTTTGACTTCGGGAGTGCTTCCTCCCTACATCGTCTGCCCTAAAAAGCAGACGGCCCGGCGCTTCTGGTCAAAGCACCGGGCTCTATCTTGAAAACCGACGAAAGGAGCCTCAGTTGAAAATCAACTGTTGTGTTCGTCGCAGGCGGGTTAAACTCACCGTCAAAATTTGGCGGTTTGAGTTGACCTTCGATGTGCCTCACTAGGGGCTCCCGCCCTCTAGACTAAGCACAGAGCCGGCACGAAGCGCGTTACCAAGGCATTAAGCTGGTGGGGTAACGCAATTGACCAAATCAACCGTAACCTCTCCTACCCGAGAGGTGAATTTACGGGGGGCAGAGCTACCAACTCTGGCCTCCGCTTTTTTTGTGTGTACAGTGTACGCACAAAACTTGTCGGCAGCTTTCCTAGCCTTGCTCCCGAACCTCAAAGAACCCTTTGTGATTCCGCCGGGCTAACAAGGTATATCAAGCTAGCTTGGTATACCGTAGGGATACTTGTACACAAATAATGTACAAGTGTCAACTAGTAGTTGACAGCTAACTACAACTATTTAAAACCACTTGCGGGCTTATAGGTTGACCGTAAAGTTAACACTGTCAAGACTTTGTCTAGACATTCCGGTACCAACCGGTACCAAAAAACGATATAGAGACAATATAGTTTCGATATCAGTTGTTGAACCGGGTAGCCTTACAAGCTACCGGAAAATTGAACAGTATCCGTAACCATTCTCTAACGCCGGAACGGTTTTACAGAAGACGGGTACGCTTACACGCTATTCAAAAATCCACGCCGAGCACACTTCGAATTTAAGCCAATGTCCCCGGCCGGGCGTGTTTGAAATCCGGCGGCGACTGGCTGTACCATCCGGGCTTCGCAAATGGACACGCTCAGCCCTCAGAAGACCGCGCCCGCGTCGCCGCTCGAACACGCCCTCAAGCCGCACTTCCCCGAACTCGCGCGCTTCAACTCGACGAAGGCGCTCGAAGCGTCGCCCGCCTACGCGCGCGTGCGCGGCGAGGTCGAGCGCGTGCTGGCGGGCGTCGAGCAGGGCGACTTCCGCGGCGCGGGGGGCGCGGCGCGCCCGCTGGCGTCGGGCGCGGTGCGCGCGACCGCCTGGAACGTCGAGCGCGGCACTCACTCGGCCGAGATAGTGCGCGTGCTCGCGGGGCACGAGCTGATGGGGGCGAGCGACGTGCTGCTGTTGACCGAGCTGGACCACGGCATGGCGCGCTCGGGCAACCGCCACGTCGCGCGCGAGATGGCCGAGGCGCTGGGGATGGCCTACGCCTTCGCGCCGTGCTACGTGAACCTGAGCAAGGGGAGCGGGCTGGAGAGCGGCGCCGAGGGCGAGAACGAGGCGGCGCTGCACGGCAACGCCGTGCTGTCGCGCTGGCCCGTGCGGCGCGCGTGGTCGGTGGCGCTGCCGAACGGCAAGGACAAGATGCGCGGCCGCGAGAAGCGTCTGGGGAGCCAGCGCGCCGTCGTCTGCGAGATAGAGCACCCGGCGGGGACGTTCCGCGCCGTCAGCCTGCACCTCGACGCGCATTCGAGCCAGCGCCACCGCCGGCGGCAGATGGGGGTCGTGCTCGACTTCCTCGAAGGGCTCGGGCCGCCCGCGCCCGTCCTCGTCGGCGGCGACTGGAACACCTCGACCTACACCTCGCGGCGCGCGGTCTACTCCATCGCGGGCTTCTTCCGGCGCGTGCTGATGGGCGTCGGCCACGTCATCGAGAACCACTATTTAAAGCCCGAGCGCTGGTTCGAGCGCGGCCTGTTCCGCGAGCTGGAGCGGCGCGGCTACGCCTACGCGGGGCTGAACGAGCCGGGCGCGGGGACGCTCCATTACGACGTGAAGGATTTGGCGGCGAACACCAACATGGGCGAGTGGGTGCCGCGCTGGTGCTTCTGGTGGATAGAGTGGGCGCTCAAAGACTACGGCGGGCGCTGCTCGCTCAAGCTCGACTGGTTCGCCGGCCTCGGGCTGGAGCCCGACCCGCGGTCGCCGCCCCGCGTCGTCGGCGGCTTGCGGGGCGCGGACGGCCGCGCGCTCTCGGACCACGACCCCATCGTCCTCGACTTCCGCCCGGCCGTCGAAGAGGGCTGAGCCGCGCTCGCGCCCCGGCCTTTCGGCGCCGCGGCGCGCGGCCGCCCTACTCTTCGTCGGCGAGCGCCTGGTAGGCCGCGCCCGCGGCGAGCCCGCCGAGCAGGTACCAGGCGACCGTGAGCAGTTTCGTCTCGGTCGAGTTCTTCGCCGGCTGGCGGCCGAGCCCCAGCGGCTCCGGCAGGTAGACGGCCGCGAGCCCGGCGGCCAGCCCGAGCGCCGCGCCGTTGCGGAGCGCGTCCTCGGCGTCGCCGAGGCCGACCAGCCCGTAGTAGAGCGAGTTGGAGACGATGTCGCCGACGAGCGCCGCCTCGTGCAGCGGGACGGGCGGGTCAATGTCCACCGCGCGCAGGCCGCGCGCCAGCGCGCGCATCCCGACGACGTCCATCCGCGGCGCGTCGTCGATGTAGCGCCGCGCCGCCTCGTGAACCAGCGTGAGCGCGCACGCGCCCACCAATCCGCTGCCCAGAGCCTTCAGCATCCTGCCCACGTCCTCCCGTCGTTCTTCAAGAGCCGGCCACCTTCATACCCCTTTAATGTTGCGGAAGTGTCAACGCGCGCCGCGTCACGCGTCGAGGCGTTCGAGCTGGAGCCAGTAGAAGCCGAAGGGCGCGAGCGCGAGCTGGTAGGGCCGCCGCCTCACGGCCGGGAAGCGCGTCTTGCCGAGCATCTCGACCGGCGTGAAGCCCTCGAACTCGGGCAGCTCCAGCTCGACCGGCTGCGCGAACTGCGAGAGGTTGAAGACGCAGAGCACCTTGTCGTCGCCGTACTCGCGGACGAAGGCGAAGATTTTGCGGTTCTCCGGCTTGACGAAGCGCATCGTGCCGCGGCCGAAGACGTGGTGCTCCTTGCGGAGCAGAATCATCTGCCGCATCCAGTTCAGCAAGCTGGTGTCGTAGCGCATCTGCGAGTCCACGTTGACCGACTGGAAGCCGTAGACCGGGTTGCTGATGACGGGGAAGTAGAGCTTCTCGAAGTCGGCCTTCGAGAAGCCGGCGTTGCGGTCCGAAGACCACTGCATCGGCGTGCGGACGCCGTCGCGGTCGCCGAGGTAGATGTTGTCGCCCATGCCTATCTCGTCGCCGTAGTAGAGGAACGGCGAGCCCGGCAGGCTGAAGAGCAGCGCGTGCAGGAGCTGAATCCGGCGGTGGCTGTTGTCGAGCAGCGGCGCGAGCCGCCGCCGGATGCCGACGTTCAGGCGCATCCGCCGGTCCTTGGCGTACTCGTTATACAGGTAGTCGCGCTCCTCGTCCGTCACCATCTCCAGCGTCAGCTCGTCGTGGTTGCGCAGGAACATGCCCCACTGGCAGTTGTCGGGGATGCCGGGCGTGCGTTCGAGGATTTCGACGATGGGCCGGCGGTCCTCCTGCCTGAGCGCCATGAAGAGGCGCGGCATGATGGGGAAGTGGTAGCCCATGTGGAACTCGTCGCCCCGGCCGAAGTACTCGACCACGTCCTCGGGCCACTGGTTGGCCTCGGCCAGCAGCAGCGCGTTGGGGTGGCGCTCCTCGATGTGAGCGCGCAGGCGCTTGAGGAAGGCGTGCGTCTCGGGCAGGTTCTCGCAGTTGGTGCCCTCGCGCTCGTAGAGGTAGGGCACGGCGTCGGCGCGGAAGCCGTCAATGCCGAAGTCGAGCCAGTAGTCCACGGCGTCGAGCATCGCCTGCTGCACCTCGGGGTTGTCGTAGTTGAGGTCGGGCTGGTGCGAGAAGAAGCGGTGCCAGTAGAAGCTCTGCGCCCCCTCGCACCACGTCCAGTTCGACTTCTCGGTGTCGGTGAAGATGATGCGCGCCTCCTTGTACTTCTCGGGGCTGTCGCTCCAGACGTACCAGTCGCGCTTGGGCGAGTCGGGCGAGCTCGAAGCCTCGACGAACCAGGGGTGCTGGTCGGAGGTGTGGTTGACGACGAGGTCGGTGATGACGCGGATGCCGCGGGCGTGCGCGGCGTCGATGAACTGCCGGAAGTCTTCGAGCGTGCCGTACTCGGGCAGGATGGAGTAGTAGTCGGCGATGTCGTAGCCGCCGTCTCTCAGCGGCGAGGCGTACATCGGCAGCAGCCAGAGGCAGTCCACGCCGAGCCACTCCAGGTAGTCCAGCTTCTCGGTCAGCCCGCGGAAGTCGCCCACGCCGTCGCCGTTCGAGTCGTAGAACCCGCGGACGTAGACCTCGTAGAAGACGGCGTCCTTGAACCACAGCGGGTCGTCGCGGAGTTTGCCCGTCTCGGCCATCAGTCAGAAACCTTCCTTGAAAGTGTGTCGTGTTTTGCTTTGAGAGGAAAGATAGCGGCAAGGCGGCGTCCGGCGCAAGTTTCCGCGCCCCGCGCGTTCGTCCGTAAAGCGCGGGAGTCTCCCCGCGAAGACTCAATTACCGGCGGAGAGAGGGCGGAGGTGTGTCCGGATGAAGACGCGTAAGGGCTTCAAGGGCGGTTGGAGGATGCTGGCGGCGGCGGCGCTCGTCACGGCCGGCGCGTCGGCCGCGGCGCTCGGGCCGCGCGCGGCCGGCGGGCGCGCGCAGGGGGACGCGGCGCGGGCGGCGGCGCGGCCGGGCGCGCAGGCGACGAAGGCGGCCGACGCGCCGAAGGAGCTGAAGATTGATTTGGGCCGGGCCGTCAAGGTCGCGCTGCCGAAGGGCGCGGGCGAGCTGGCGCCGGCGGCCTTCAGGACGGCGGACGGGCGCGAGGGCTGGGCCGTGCGCCTCCCCGGCGGGCGGCCGCTGGCGACGCCCGCCTACTCGAACGGGCGCGTCTTCGTCGGCGGCGGCTACGGCTCGCACGAGTTCTACGCCTTCGACGCGAAGACCGGCCGGCTCGTCTGGAAGACCCACACGGGCGACGACGGGCCGACGGCCGCCGTGGTCGAGGACGGCCTCGTCGCCTTCAACACGGAGAGCTGCACGCTGGTCGTCGTGGACGAGCAGACGGGCAAGATGGTCTGGCAGGAGTGGCTGGGCGACCCCCTGATGAGCCAGCCCGCCGTCTCGAAGGGCCGGCTCTACATGGCCTACCCGGCCGGGCAGCGCGGCCACGGCGGCAGGGGGCGCGTCATGGGCAAGCCGGGCGGACAGGGCCGGCAAGGGCCCGAGGGGGGCGAGGCCGAACAGGGCAGCCACCGCCTGCTCTGCGCGGACCTGCGCACGGGCCGGCACATCTGGGAGCGCGCCATCTCGGCCGACGTCATCTCGGCGCCGGTCGTCGCGGACGGCAAGGTCTACGCGACGACGTTCGACGGGACTTCCTACAGCTTCGACGCGGCGACGGGCGCGCTCGCCTGGAAGAAGGAGAACGCGGGGACGAGCGCGCCGGTGGTCGTGGCCGGCGAGGTGGTCGTCACGCAGAAGGAGCAGCGCGGCGGCGTGGCCTACGAAGGCTTGCAGCGTCTGGACGCGCGGCGCGGCGTCGCGCGGGAGCCGGGGCTGCGCGCGAGCAGCAAGGCCGCGTACCTCGACCGCGACAAGGGCGGCGGCGTCGCGCTCAAGGAGGAGCACGCCGCGTCGCTCGACTCGTCGGTCGGCTTCGGGAACGCGCCCGCGGCGGCGCAGCTCCACAGGGCGAACGCGCACCTCGGCGTCAGGACGGTCGCCGGCGGCTGGGCCTATCAGGGCTCGCGCGCGGCCTACAGCAAGGGGCGGATGCTCAACGCGCAGGGGCGCTACCTCAACTCGGTCAACGCGTCGGACGGGCGGTTCGCGTGGCGCGCGGAGGTGTCGGGCGGCGGGCTCGGCGAGGACGCGCAGGTCTTCTCGCCGCCCGCGCTCGGCGACGAGTCGCTCTACCTCGCAAGCGCGCTCGGCCACCTGCTCGCCGTCGGGCAAAGGGACGGCCGCGTCGGCTTCATGTACGACTTCGGCGAGCCGCTGGTCTTCCAGCCCGCGCTCGCGGAGGGCGCGGTCTACGTCGGCTCCTCCAACGGCCTGCTCATCTGCCTCAAGACCGGCTCGGCGGACGCCGACGGCTGGTACGCGTGGGGCGGCAACGGGGAGCACAATAAGAACAAGTGAGGCCGAGGGCGGGCGGCGGGCGGAAGCGAGGCACGCGTGGCCGAGAAAAAATCGAGACAATTTTGGCCGGCCGTGGTAGCTTTAGCGCGCCCGGCTTTGTCTTCAATCGAATTCGTCCAAAGGATGCGTCCCCCTCTGCGCCTTATTCTCGGCCTCGCCTGCGTCGCGGCGCTCCCCCTCTTCGCAGCCTGCCAGCAGTCCGCCGCCCGCGCCGGCGCGCCCGCGCCCGCCGCCGCGACCAGTCCCGACCCGCGCCCCGCGCCCGCCGAAGCCGACTGGGACGACTCGGACTCCGACGGCATCCCCGACCGCGCCGAGCTGCGCACGTTCGGCGACCGCCAGAGCTTCCGCCTCTGGCTCACGTCAATCGCCGAAGCGCAGTTCTACGAGACGAGCAGGGAGTGGAGCGCGGGGCAGCGCGACTGCGCCGGCCTCGTGCGCTTCGCGTGGCGCGAGGCGCTGCGCGCGCACGACCGCGCGTGGCTGCTGCGGATGGGCGAGTCCTACGACCCGGTCGCGCCCGACGTGCGCGCCTACACGCTGGAGCGCAGCCCCGTCGGCGAAAAACTCTTCCGCGCGCGCGCGGGCGCCTTCGCCGAGTCGGACCTGTCCGACGGCGGCTTCTCCGAGTTCGCCGACGCGCGCACGCTCCGCGAGTTCAACAGCCGCTTCCTCGGGCGCGACCCGGCCCGCGCCGAGCCCGGCGACCTGCTCTTCTTCCGCCAGCCCGGCGCGCGCAGGTACCCGCACCACGTCATGCTCTTCCTCGGCCGCGCGCGCTCCGACGCCGACGGCGCGGCCGACTGGGTCGTCTACCACACGGGCGCGTCGCCCGAGGACGCCGGCGAGGTCAGGAAGGCGCGGCTCGACGCGCTCGCGCGCCACCCCGACCCGCGCTGGCGCCCCGTCCCGGCCAACAAGAACTTTCTCGGCTTCTACCGCTTGAAGATTCTCGACTGAGAGGGAGTGGACGGCGGCCGGCGGCCGGCGCCCGGACGATTCGCCACGCCGAAGGCCGTCCCGCCGTCCAACGACTGTTCTCCACCGCCTACTTCCCCGGAGGGCTTATGTCCCGTCGTTCGCTGCTGACAGGCGTTGCGGTTTACGCGGGCGCGCTGGCGCTCGTGCTGGGTTTCGTCGTGCTGAGGGTCAAGGCGCGCTACGCCTACGCGGCGGCCGTCGCGCCCGAGGTCCTGAGCGACACGGGGCGCACGCCGCAGCCGCCCGACCCGCACGCCAAGCCCTTCTTCTCGCTCCACACCAACCGCACCTACGCCACGACCGACCGCGCGCGCCTCTGGGTCAACTACCGCGGCGTCGAGGCGCTGGACTTCCGCGTCTACAAGGTCAAAGACCCCGTGAAGTTCTTCCGCGGGCTCGACAACCCGCACCAGGTCGGCGAGGACGAGGAGGCCGAGGTCGGCCAGAGCGTCGAGCGTAAGCCGACGTTCCTCGAACGCCTGCGCGCCTTCAAGAGCTGGGGCTTCGGCCACGTCAAGACCTACGTCCGCCAGCAGCTCCAGAACAGCTCGCGCAAGGGCTTCAACCAACGCTTCCGCCGGGAGGAGGACGACACAAGCAACCGCACGCCCCTCAACGTCGCCACCGACTTCGCGCGCGTGCCGCTGCTGAACCCCGACCAGATGGTGACGAGCTGGCGCGAACGCCTCCCGCCGCTCGAAGACGCCTACGACCGGCGGATGATAAGCCTCGGCCGCCGCGAGCCGGGCGTCTACCTCGTCGAGGCCGTCCACGACGACCTGCGCGCCTTCGGCATCCTCGTCGTCACGGACATCGCCACCGTCCAGAAGACCTCCAACGACGGCTCGATGCTCGTCTACGCCGTCGAGCGCCGGACGGGGCAGCCCGTCGCCGGCGCCAACGTCCTCGTCGTCCGCAAGAAGGCCGACGTGAAGTCGGGCGCGACCGACCGGCAGGGGCTCCTCAAGCTCCAAATCGTCGAGAAGAAGAAGCCCGCGCCGGCCGCGGAGGAGGAGGAGGAGCCCGAGGGCGAAGGCGACGGCGGGGAAGAGGAAGAGGCGGCCGCGGAGGAGACGACCACCGACTCTTACCTCGTCATGGCGAGCCGGGGCGAGGACTTCGCCATCTCCGACCTCGACTCTTACTACTTCGGCGGCGGCGGCGGCGAGGAGGGGGGCGGGACGGCGCTGACGAGCCTCGTCTACACGGACCGCCCCGTCTACCGCCCCGAGCAGAAGGTCTTCTTCAAGGGCATCCTGCGCGAGCGCGGCGAGGACGGCTACCGCCTGCCGGCGTCGAAAGCCGTCTCGGTCACGGTCACCGACCAGGAGGGCGCGACCATCTACGAGCGCGAGCTGCCGCTCTCGACGCGCGGCGCCTTCGGCGGCGAACTCGACCTGCCCGAGGAGACGCCGCTCGGCTACTACCAGATAAGCGCCTCGGTCGGCGACGCGTCGGCCGGCGGCAGCTTCGAGGTGCAGGAGTACAAGAAGCCCGAGTACAAGGCGCGCGTGACGACCGAGCAGGCGTTCGTCCGCGCCGGCGAGCGGGCGCGCTTCAACGTCTCGGCCAACTACTTCTTCGGCGCGCCGGTGACGAAAGCTTCGGTCAAGTATTACGTCTACCGCTCGCGCTATTACGGCTGGTGGCGCGAGGGCGGCGACGACGACGGCGTCGAGGACGAGATAGGCGCCGACCCGACGGCCGAGGAGGGCGGCGGCTCCGGCTCCGGCTACGGCGACGAGATGGTGCGGGAGGGCGAGGGCCGGCTCGACGCGCAGGGCCGGCTCGAAGTCGCCTTCGACGTGCCGGCCGCCGACGCGAAGGACACCTGGGACTACAGCTACCGCCTCGAAGCCGAGGTGACGGACGCCGCGCGCCGCTCGATGAGCGCCTCGGCCTCCTTCACCGGCGTCCGCAGCAACGTCGCGGCCTACGCCTCCCCCGACCGCTACGTCTACACGCAGGGCGACCCGGCGCGCATCAACGTCCGCGCGCAGGACCGCGAGGGGCGGCCCGTCCAGACGCGCGTCAAGCTGACCTTCTTCGAGCGCCGCTGGCAGAAGGTCGTCAAGAAGGACGAGAGCGGCTACGAGTACCCGGACTACGAGACGAAGGAGAAGGAGCTGTCCTCGGCCTTCGTGGACACCAACGCGCAGGGCGAGGGCGCGACCGACTACGTGGCGCCGCAGCCGGGCAGCATCCTCATCCGCGCGACCGTCGAGGAGAACGGCAGGCCCGTCGTGATGGAGGCCGGCTCGCTCTGGGTGGCCGACCGCGAGGGGCGCTGGGAAGACGTCTCCTACGACGCCGAGGGCGAGATAAAGCTCGTCCCCGACAAGAAGTCTTACAGGCCGGGCGAGACGGCGCGCGTGCTGGCGCTGCTGCCGAAGGAGAAGGCGCACCTGCTGGTGACGACCGAGCTGGACGCCGTCCTCGGCGTCCGCCAGATGGATGTCGCCGGCCGCGCCGCCATCATCGAGCTGCCGATTGAGCCGCGCTTCGCGCCGAACGTCTACCTCGACGTGACCTACGTCCGCGGCGGCGAGATGTACACGCAGCAGGTCGAAATCCGCGTGCCCGCGCGCGACAAGCTGTTGAGCCTCGAAATCATCCCGAACAAGAAGGAGTTCCGCCCGCGCGAGACGGCCTCCTACACCGTGCTGGCGCGCAACGCCGACGGCTCGCCCGCCGCCGGGGCCGAGGTGAGCTTGGGCGTCGTTGACGAGTCCGTCTACCAGATAGCGCCCGAGGGGATAGAGGACATCCGCCGCGCCTTCTACGGCCGGCGCTACAGCTCCGTCTCGACCTCGTTCTCGGTCAACTACTACTTCTCCGGCTACGCCGGGACGAGGAAGGTCGAGCTGGCGCAGAGGCGCAAGCCCGCGCGGCAGTTCGCCGACCTGAAGGACGAGGCCGCCAACCCGCTCGTCAGGAAGATTTTCAAGGACACGGCCTTCTGGCAGCCGGCGATGGTCACGGGCCCCGACGGCAAGGCGCAGGCGCAGTTCGAGCTGCCCGACAACCTGACGACGTGGCGCGCCACGGCGCGCGCCGTCACGGCCGACACGAGGGTCGGCGTCGCCGTCTCGAAGGTGGTCGAGCGCAAGGACGTCATCATCCGCGTCGCCACGCCGCGCTTCCTGACCGCCGGCGACACGGTCACGCTCTCCGGCATAGTCCACAACTACCTCAAGACCGAGAAGGTGACGCGCATCGGCATCGAGGTCGCGGGCGCGCGCCTGCTCGACCCGGCGCAGCAGACCGTCACCATCCCGAGCCAGGGCGAGCACCGCGTCAACTGGCGCGTCAGCGCGCCCGTCACCGGCGACCTCAAGATTCTGGCCAGGGCGCTGACCGACGCCGAGTCCGACGCCCTGGAGACGGGCATCCCCATCGTCCCGCGCGGGCTGAAGGGCACGCGCGCCGACTCGTTCGCCTTCTCCGAAGACGAGGCGGACAAGACCGTGACGCTCACGCTCCCGGCCAACGCCGACCCGAACGCGCGCGCGCTGCGCGTCGAAGTCTCGCCGACCATCGCCGGGACGCTCTTCGGCGCGCTCGACTACCTGACGAGCTACCCCTACGGCTGCACCGAGCAGACGATGTCCTCGTTCCTGCCGAACGTCATCGTCACGCAGGCGCTCCGGAACGTGCGGACGGCGACCGTGCGCGACGCCGACGAGGTCGGCCGCAAGACGCGGCGGGGGCTCAAGCGGCTCTACGCCTTCCAGCACGGCGACGGCGGCTGGGGCTGGTGGAAGGACGACCCGACGACGGCGTGGATGACCGCCTACGTCCTGGACGGGCTCGCGCAGGCCGAGCGCGCGGGCTACGAGGTGGACGCGGGGCGGGTCGAGCGCGGGCGCGCGGCGCTGCGCAAGATGCTCGACGAGAACGCGGACGCGCGCGGCGAGACGAACCCGGACACGCGCGCCTACATGGCCTACGCGCTGGCCGAGACGGGCGAGGGCGAGATGCGCTACCTCAACGAGCTGTTCGCGGGCCGCGGCAAGCTCGGCGCCTACGGCCGCGCGCTGCTCGCGCTCGGGCTGGCGGAGCGCGGCGACGCGCGCGCGCAGGCGGTCGCCGGCGAGATAGAGCGCTCGGCCAAGGGCGGCGGCGCCGAAGCCTTCTGGGAGAACGCCGAGGCCACGGCGCTCTCGGTCAAGGCGCTGGCGCGCACGCTCCCGCAGAGCGAAGTGCTGCCGCGCGCCGCGCGCTGGCTCGTCAGCCACCGCCGCTTCGGCCACTACTGGCTCTCGACGCGCGAGACGGCCTTCGCCGTCTACGGCCTGATAGATTACCTGAAGGTCAGCCGGGAGCTGGACCCCGACTACACGCTCGAAGTCTACGTCGGCGGGCAGCAGGTCTTGCAGAAGCAGGTGACGGCCGCCGAGGCGGCCGCGGCCGAGGTCTTCACGCTCCAGCGGCGCGGCGGCGAGGTCGGCCAGTCGAACGAGGTGCGCGTCGTCAAGCGCGGCCGCGGGGTGCTCTACCTCGCCACCACGCTGACGCACTACACCGGCGACGAGCAGACGGCCGAGCAGGGCGTCCCGCAGGTCAAGCTGAGCCGCGAGTACATGCGGCTCACGGTGTCGGAGAAGTCCGACGGGACTCTGGGCTGGCGGGTCGAGCCGCTCTCGGGCGACGTGCGCTCGGGCGACATCATCGTCTCGCGGCTGAGGCTCGAAGGCGAGCGGGCCGAGTACCTGATGGTCGAAGACCCGATACCGGCGGGCTGCGAGCAGGTCGAGTCGGTGAGCGGCATTGACCTCAACCATACCGAGAAGGACTGGAGCGACTGGTACAGCGCGCGCGAGTTCCGCGACAACCGCGCCGTGCTCTTCCTCAACTACTTCGACGGCTCCGCGCAGTTCCAGTACGCGATGCGCGTGCAGGTCCCGGGGCAGTTCCGCGTGGCCCCGGCGCGGGTCGAGCGGATGTACGAGCCGGACGTGCGCGCCAACTCGGCGTCGGGCGGGCTGACGATTCTAGACAGGTAGAGCGCGCGCCGCTCGGGAGGAAACTTCGATGATGAAAGACTCGCTCGGGGCGCTCGGCGAATCGGCGCGCGACCTCTTCCGCAACTGGCGCGGGCTGCTCGTGCTGGCGGGCCTCTACGCGGCGCTGCTGGCCTGCGTCTACTACTTCTTCGCGACGGGCGTGGCGACCGCCTGGCAGTTGTTCGTCTCGGCCGCGACGGCCGCGGCCGCGGCGCCGCTCCTGCTGCTGCTCGAAGCGGGGGCGGCGAACGCGGCGCTGCCGGGCGCGACCGCGCGCGGCGTGGCGCGCGGCGCGGCGCGCGACCTCCCCAAAGTGCTGCTGCTGGCGATACCGCTGGCGGCGCTCGCCGCGCTGTTCGTCTACCTGCTCGGCAAACTGCCCGAGTGGCTGCCGGCGGCGGCCGAGGCGCCACGCGCCGTCGTCAGCGCGACCGGCGACGAGCGCCCCGCGCCGCTCGTCTGGCAGGAGGCTTTGACGACGACGCTCTGGCTCGTGCTGCTCGGGTTCGTCGTGCCGCTGACGGCGGCGCACCTCTGGCTGTCGGCGGCGCGCGAGGGGCTGGGGAGGACTCTGAAGAGCTTCCACCGCGTCGTGGGGCGCGCCTTCGCGGCGCGGTCGGTCTTCGTCTACGCGCTCGGCCTGTTCTTCTTCGCGCTGACGCCTTACTTCGTCATCTACACGCGCACGTCGGTCACGACCGGCTGGGCGGAGCTGCTGCTCTTCGGGCTGCGGCTCGCATTGGCCTTCGCGCTCACGCTGGTCGGGTGGGTCGTCACGCTGGGCGCGCTGGCGCGCGTGACGCCGCCGCTGGCCGCGTCGCCCGCCGCCGACGCCCCGGCCGACGCGCCGGCCGACGCGCCGCCGCCGGCGGGGGCGGCGTCCGCCGAGCCGCGCTTGCAGGCTTGAGCCGTCTGATGAACCGCGGGGATGTGACGAGGGCCGTCCTTCTCGGGCTCACGCTGCTGGCCGGCGCGGGCGCGGGGGCGCGGGCGCAGGAGACGGGGGCGCAGGCGCCGCCGCCCGCCGCCGCCGCGTACGACGAGCGCCTGACGCTGATACTCGACCGGGTCGGCGAGTCGGTCGCGCGCTACCACTCGGAGCTGTTCCGCATCGCCTTCACGGAGACGCTCAGGCGGGAGGAGCTGCGCGAGGACATGACGGCGAAGCGGTCGAAGGAGTTCGTCTTCGACACCATCGTCGAGCGCGAGGCGCTGTCGGCCGACGAGGAGGACTACTACCCGAAGGTCGTCCGCCGCCTGCGGACGGTGGACGGCAGGCCGAAGAAGAGCGTCAGCCGCGAAGACGCCGCGGCCGGCGTCGCCGTCTCGTCGCTCGCCATGCTGCTGCCGCAGCACCGCGAACGCTACGTCTTCTCGCTCGACGGCGAGGAGACGTTCGAGGGGCGGCGCGTCCACCGCCTGCGCGCCGTCTGGCGCGAGCAGAGCCCGCCGCGGGTCGTGTGGAAGCGGCGGCTGGTCGGGATGAGCTTCGGCGTCTTCGCCCCGGCCGTCTACCTCGTGCGCGTGGACGCGGAGAACTACGACGTGCTCAGCTTCGAGTCGCGCCTTGCCGAGCCGTTCGAGTTCGAGAGCCCGCGCACGTTCGGCTTCGGCCGCCTCGGCCCTTCGCGCAGGCTGAGGTACGCGGCGCGCGACTACTACGCGCGCTTCCGCCGCGAGCGGTTCAAAGACCCCGAGCAGACCCTGCTCGTCCCCGTCCGGGCCGAGTGGGTCAACGTCATCGAGGGCGCGGGCAAGCCGCGCCAACGCGACACGCTCGCCTTCTCCAACTACCGCCGCTACCACTCCGACGTTAAAGTCATCGAAGAGCAAGACCCCGAATGAACAAGGCAGCTTCGGAGGAGACGAGTGGCGACGGGCGGGGCCCGAGGGGCGTGGGCGAAGACGGCGGGCGGCGCGGCCTTCGTCTTCGCCCGCTGCCTTTCGCCCTGCGCCTTCCGCCGCCGCCTTTCCGCCTTCGCCCGCTGCCCTTCGCCCTGTGCCTTCTGCCCTTCGCCTTCCTGCTGGGGGCGTGGGCGTTCACGCCGCCGGCGAGGCGTGAGGCGGCCGCGCCGCCCGCGCCGCTCGGCGAGGCGGAGGCCGACGAGTTGTTGACGCGCGCGGCGCGGACGGCGCTCGGCGGGCGCGAGGGCGTCGTCGTCGCGTTGGACGCGCGGACGGGGCGCGTGCGCGCGCTCGCCGGCGGGCGCGCCGCCTTCGAGGAGGCGACGCCCCCCGGCTCGGCCGTCAAGCCCTTCACGATGTTCGCCGCCCTGCGCGCCGGCTCGCTCGCCGAAGGGCAGAGCCGCCGCTGCCGCGGCCGCTACGAGCGCGCCGACTTCCACATAGACTGCGCGCACCCGCGCCACCGCGCCCCCTTCGGCCCCGCGCAGGCGCTCGCCAACTCCTGCAACTACTACTTCGCGCGCACGGCCGAGTCGCTCGACGGCGACGCCTACGCGCGCGCGCTGCGCGAGTTCGGCTTCGGCGCGCGCACGGGCGGCGGCGACGGCGACCGCGAGTCCGCGGGGCTTCTGCCGCGCGACGCGCCGGGCGTGCCCGAGATGCTCGGCGAGAGCGACCGGCTGCGCGTGACTCCGGCGCAGCTCGTCTCGGCCTACGCGGCGCTCTTCAACGGCGGGCTGCTGCTCGCGCCGCGCGTGGCGCGCGCCGAGGGGTTCGCGCCGACGTTGCGCGCGCGCGTGGAGGTCGCGCCCGCCGCGCGCGCTCTGTTGCTGGCGGGGATGCGGGGCGCGGTCGCTTACGGCACGGCCTCGGGCGCGGGGCTGGCGACGCTGCCCGTCTACGTCTTCGGCAAGACCGGCACCTCGACGCCGCAGCACGGCTGGCGCGCGCAGGGCTGGTTCGTCGGCTTCGCCGCGGGGGCGACCGTGGGGCGGAGTCCGGGCGGCGTCTTTAACGAAGAGGCGGCGGCCGCCGCCCCCGAGGACGTGAAGCTGGCCGTGCTCGTCTTCCTCAAACGCTCGCGCGGGTCTGAGGCGGCCGCGGTCGCGCGCCCCGTCTTCGAGGCTTACGCGCGCGCCCTCGGCGTGAGGGAAGAGGCGGGGCTCGCCGCCGCGACTTCCGGAGTCCCGGCCGGCGGCGACGCCGAGGGGGCCGGCCCCTCAGGCCCGCACGGCGTCGAAGGCGCGGGCCCGCGCGTGCGCGTGCGTCTGTCGCGCGAGGACGCGACCGCGTCGCTCGCGCTCGAAGACTACGTCTTCGGCGTGCTCGCGGCCGAGGGGAGCGTCGAGTCCGAGCCGGAGGCGCTCAAGTCCCTGGCGGTCGTCGCGCGCACCTACGCCGTCTCGAACCTGCGCCGCCACGCGCGCGACCGCTTCGACCTCTGCGACACGACACACTGCCAGCGCTTCGCGGCCGTGCGCGACGAGTCGGCGCGACCCGACTTCTACGCGCTCGCGCGCCGCGCCGTGCGCGAGACGGCCGGCGAAGTTTTGCGCGACCGCGCGGGGCGCGTCGCCGAGAGCTACTTCAGCGCCTCGTGCGGCGGGACGACCGCCGACGTGGCGAAGCTGTGGGGCGAGTCGCGCCCGGCCGAGCACCTGCGCGGCGTGCGCGACGACGCGTGCGCCGTCGAGGGCTGGACGGACGTGATTCCGGCGGCGCAACTCTCAAGGGCGCTCGCCGCCGACGCGCGCAGCGACGCGGGCGCGAAGGTCGAGGGCGTGCGCGTCGTCCGGCGCGACCGCACGGGCCGCGCCGAGTTGGTCGAGGTCGAGGGCGCGCGCCGCAGGCTGGTGCGCGGCTGGGACTTCAAGATAATCGTCGGCCGCACGCTCGGCTGGAACGTGCTGAAGAGTTCGCGCTTCGAGGTGGCGCGCGCCGGCTCGGCGTTCGTCTTCCGCGGCGCGGGCTTCGGCCACGGCCTGGGGCTGTGCCAAGCGGGCGCGCGCGTCTCGGCCGCGCGCGGCGCCAACCACCGGCAGATTCTCGGGCGCTACTTCCCCGGCGCCGTCGTCGGCGAACTGCGCGACGCGGACTTCGGGTCGAGGGTTGAAGAGAGCGCCGCCGCCGGTCATTACTCCGTGATTGACGAAGGCGCGGCCGTCGGGAATCATTCTTCCCTTGTCGGGAATCATTCTGTCTCGGGTGAGACGCCGTCCGCCGAGTGGGGGACGGGCCGCGGCCTCTTTCATCAGGCGGCGCATGGGGATGCGGCCGTCCGTCCTGCGGCTTACCGGCCGGCGGTTTACGCCCCGGCGACGTTGAACGACTCGGCTGCGCCGGAAGAGTCGTGGGCGGGGGGCGTCGCGCTTTCGCCCCCCCGTCGTCAGTCCGCGGCGCTCGCGCGTCTGAGGAGCGAGCACTTCCGCGTGACCTACCCGGCGCGCGCGGCGCGGGGCGAGGCCGAGGCGCTGCTGCGGACTCTCGAAGCGGCTTACGCGGACATGGCGCGGCGTCTGGAGCGCGCGGGGCTCCCGCCGTCAATTCCCGACACGGAGGTCTTCGTCCACGCGACGACGGGCGACTTCGTCGGCGTGACGGGGCGGCCGGCGTGGGTCGCGGGCGTGACCGAGGGGCGGCGCATAGACCTCCAGCCGCTCGACGTGCTGCGGCGGCGCGGGCTGGCGCTGACGACGCCGCGCCACGAGTTCGTCCACGCGGCGCTGGCGTCGCTGGGCGCGGGGCGCGCGCCGCTGTGGCTCTCCGAGGGGCTGGCGGCGCACGTCGCGGGCGAGGGGCCTTCGCTCTCGCGCGCGGCCGGGGTCGAGAGGCTGAGCGTCGAAGAGTTGGAGCGGCGGCTGGCGCGTCCCGCGTCGGCCGCGGAGATGCGCGCCCTCTACGCCGCCGCCTACCGCGAGGTCGGCGCGCTCGTGCGGCGCGAGGGCGAGCCGGCCGTGTGGCGCAGGGCCGCGCGCTGAGGTCGGCCGGCGCCGAAGACGGCGCCCCAACGAGACGCGGCGGCGCGGCTAAAGACTTCAAGCCGCGCCGCCGCGTCTCGTCGTTAGGCTTCAGGCCGCGCGCCCCGAGTCTTCAGGCCGCGCCCCCGCGCCTCGATGTTTCAGGCAGGCCGGGGCGGCGTCCGCGCCCCGATTTGATTTGGCGCGGGCGGGGCGGGATAATCGGCCCGCTCCCATCCTTCGACATGGAAGACAAAAGTCGAACTCAGCAAAGTGAAGCCGGGCCGGGCCGTTTCGCCGCCTACGCGTGGTTCGTGACGGCGGTGACGCTGGCCGTCATCCTCTGGGGCGCGTTCGTGCGCGCGTCCAGGTCGGGCGACGGGTGCGGCGACCACTGGCCGCTGTGCCACGGCTCGGTCGTGCCCGACGCGTCGCAGGCCAAGACGCTCGTCGAGTTCGCGCACCGCGCGACGAGCGGCGTGGCCTTCCTGCTCGTCGTCGGCTTGTGCGTCTGGGCGCTGCGCGCCTACAGGCGCGGCCACCCCGTGCGCGCGGCCGCGGCGCTCTCCGGCCTCTTCATCGTCACGGAGTCGCTCATCGGCGCCGGCCTCGTGCTGCTGCGCCTCGTGGGCGACAACACGTCGGTCGCGCGCGCGGTCTACCTGTCCGTCCACCTCGTCAACACGTTCCTGCTGTTCGCGTCGCTGGGGCTGACGGCGTGGTGGGCCTCGCGCGGCTCGCGGGAGCGGCCGCGGCTCGCGGAGTTCTTCAAGGGTCGGGCGGGCGTGGCGATTCTAGGGTCACTGGCGCTCGGGGTGAGCGGGGCGGTGGCGGCGCTCGGCGCGACCCTCTTCCCCGAAGCGGGCGCGGGGGCGGACGTGGAGGCGATGAGCCCCGCGTCGCGCGTGCTCTTCAGCCTGCGGCACTACTACATCCACCCCCTGTTCGCGCTGGCCGTCGGCGCGTACCTCGTCCACTTCGCGCTGTCGCTCAGGCGCGCGGGCCGTGACGGGTGGACGCGGCGTTGGGCCTCCTGGGTCCTGGGGCTGGTGGCGGCGCAGTTCGCGGCGGGGCTCGTCAACGCGGCGCTGCTCGCGCCGGTCTGGTTGCAGATAGTCCACCTGCTGCTGGCGGACCTGCTCTGGCTCGCGCTCGTCCTGCTCTGCGCCGCCAGCCTCGCGCCGTCCGAGTCGGCCGCCGAAGAGTTCGGCCGAGTCGGGCTCGCGCCCGCCGTCGAGATTTAAACCCCGACTTCACCAGCGCACGTCGTAGCGGGCCAGCCCCGCGCGCCACTGGCCTTCGCCGAGGACGGGGAAGTGTCCGTCGTGCGCGAGCGGCGCGTCCGCGGGGCGGCGGACGCGGTAGGTGTGCCCCGTGGGCGAGGCGACGTTGAGGACGACGCGCGCGGTCGCCGCGTCGAAGGCGGCGACGGTGGCGGCTCGCCAGTCGGCGCGGCAGCGCAGGATGAGGCGCGCGCCGACGGGCAGCGAGCCGAGCGTCGGCGCCCCGGCGGCGCCCGCCTCAAAAGCGAGGCCGCCGGTCGCGGCGTCCTGCGCCCGCGTCTCCGGCGGCCCGTCGTGCGTCGTTACGGCGTCCGTCGTCAAGCCCGAACAACTTTCATCAAACGTCCAGCGGCGAGTCCTCGAACGGCAGGTCGGGCTGCGTCGGCCTGTCCTTGCCGGCGACGTAGGCGCGCAGCACCAGCGAGAGGATGACGAACGAGACGGCTATCCAGAAGAGCGCCCAGAAGATGGCCGAGACGCCCGTCGCCGCCGCCATGTTCGCCGCGTCGGTGTGCTCGTTGCTCAGCGCCGACATCAGCAGCACGGCCTTCAGGTCGAAGACGGCGTTGAGCACGCACTGCACGGCGACGAACGAGACGAGGAAGGCGGCCGCGCGCGGCCTCAGGTAGCGCGCCGCGGCGAAGAGCGCCGCGGGCAGCGCCACGCCCGCGACCAGCGTGAAGAGCCCCGGCAGCGAAAGGTTCCAGACCGGCGCCAGGAAGCCGAAGAAGACCGTCAGCAGCAGGATGAGCGCGCCCGAGGCCGCGAGCACGCCCCGCGCCCTGACGTTCAGCCGCACGAGGAAGAGCAGCAGCGCGCCGAACGCCATCGCGCCCAGGTAGCCCGCGCTCGACACGAACATCCGCGACAGAAGCCCGCCCGAGGCCGAGTAGACCTCGCCGCTCCCGTCTAACGAGACGGTCAGACTGCGCACCGAGCCGCCCGTCAACACCGCGGCCAGCGCGTGCCCGCCCTCGTGGATGAAGGTGACGAAGATGCGGAACGGGTAGGTCAGGACCTCCGCGTAGGGGAGGAACCAGAGCAGGACGCTGAGCGCGGTCGCCACCAGAAGCGTCGTGACCTGCGGGCGCGCGTCGTGTGCGATTTGCAATTTCATCTGTAGTCTCCGGTGCGGGCGTATCTCGCTTTCACCCCAACTGATACGCCATTCTACGACGAAGCGTTCGCGGAAAGAAAGGCCGCGTCAAGACCGCGGACGGCGCTCCGGCGCTCAAGCGGCGTGGGAATTTTTCTACCGCCCGCCGCCCGCCTCCCTCCGCCACGCCCCCGACTTGCCGCCGGTCTTCTCTTCGAGGCGGACGTCGGCGATGGTCATGCCCTTCTCGACGGCCTTGCACATGTCGTAGACGGTGAGCGCGGCGACCGCGGCGGCCGTCAGCGCCTCCATCTCGACGCCGGTCTGCGCGGTCGTGGAAGCCTCGGCCTCGATGTGGACGCCGTCGTCGCGCAACTCCGCGCGCACGTCGGCGTGCGTGAGCGCGAGCGTGTGGCAGAGCGGGATGAGGTCGGCCGTGCGCTTGGCGGCCATCACGCCCGCGATGCGCGCGGCTTCGAGCGGGTCGCCCTTCGGCGTGCGGCCGGCGCGGACGGCCTCGACGGTCGCGGGCGACATCAGCACGCGCGCCGACGCCACGGCGCGCCGCGCCGTCGGCGGCTTGCCCGAAGTGTCCACCATCGCCACGCGGCCCGCTTCGTCAATGTGTGACAGTTCGCTCATAAGGGCTCGACTCTCCTGACTCGAAAACTCAGCCGGGCAGGCGGACGACCTTGACCGGGCTTCCCGCCTCCAAAGTCCCCGCGCCGGCGGGCGCGACGGCGAGCGCCTCGGCGCGCGCGAAGGCGACGAAGTCCGACGAGCCGCCCCACTTCAGGGGCTCGGCCAGCAGCCGCCCGCCCGCGTCGGTCGAGAGCGCGGCCGGCAGGTAACTGTCGCGCCCGGCCGCCGCCTTCGCCGGGTGCGACAGCACGGCCGTCTCCTCACGCGGGGCGGCGTCGCGCGCGCCCTGCATGCGCCGCAGCGCCGTCCGCGCGAAGAGGTTGAAGGTGACGCTGACCGAGACGGGGTTGCCCGGCAGCCCGAAGACGAGCGCCCCGCCGGGCAGGCGCGCGAAGACCGTCGGCTTGCCCGGCCTCAGCGCCACGCGCTCGAAGAAGACCTCCGCGCCGAGCGCGCGGAGCGCCGCCTTCGTGAAGTCGTAGCGCCCCATCGAGACGCCGCCCGACAGCGCCAGCAGGTCCGAGCGCGCGGCCGCCGCCTCTATCTCCCGCCCCAACGACTCCAGGTCGTCCGACGCGAAGGGCAGGCGCTCCGCCTCCGCCCCCGCCAGCCGCGCGTAGGCCGCGAGCGAGTAGCTGTTCGAGTCGCGTATCTGGTCTTCGCCCGGCCTCTCGCCCACCTTGACCAGCTCCGTCCCCGTCGCCAGCACGGCCACGCGCGGCCGCCTGCGCACGGGCACGAACTCGTAGCCGAACGACGCCAGCACGGCCGCGCGCGCGGCGCTGACCTCCTCGCCCGCTTCGAGCACGCGCTGGCCCGCCCTGACCTCGCTCGCGCGCGGGACGTAGAACTGACCCGGCGCGGTGGCGCGGTCTATCTCGACTAGGCGGCCGTCCTCCGTCTCGCGCGTCACCTCGACCTGCTGCACGGAGTCGGCGCCCTCGGGCATCGGCGCGCCCGTCATAATCCTGACGGCCTCGCCCGGCCGAAGCGTCCCGCGCCAGCCGCTCCCGGCCGCCGCCTCGCCCACGACGCGCAGCCGCGCGGGCGTCTCGCGCAAGTCCCCCGAGCGCACGGCGTAGCCGTCCATCTGCGCGCGGTCGAACGGCGGCAAGTCCGTGTCGGCGAACACCTCCTCGGCCAGCACGCGCCCCAGCGCCGCGTCGAGCGACACGCGCTCAGACGCGAGCGTCCCCGCCTCCCGCAGCACGATGTCCAGCGCCTCTTTGACAGGAATCATATGTGTTGGGCTGCGAGACGGCCGTCCGCCCGTCAACTGTTAGCCGTCGGCTGTTAACTCCGATTCCCCACGCGCGTGAGGCCGCCCCTCCGTCTTCGGTCAGGAGCTGAGAGCTAACGGCCAACGTCTCTTGACTCGGGCGGCGCCTCCCGCCTGTAGCCCTCGAAGAGGGGGCCGCCGAAGGGTTCGAGAATCTCCCCGACGAGCGCGACGACGGGCTCGACGCGCTTCTCCGCGAAAAGGGCGTCGAAGGCGCGCGCGAACCTCTCTGCGAAGTCTGCGTCCGTCAGCCGCAGGCGGCGCGGGATGGTCTTGCTGTGCGCAGACCACAGCCCGCGCGAGCGGAAGTAGAAGTCGGCCGCGTCCTGGTAAAGATACGCGCCCGTCGCCACAAGCTCCTCCGGCGACCTGTGGAACCGCATGTCGTCAACCCAGTCCGTCAGTTGGTAGCGACGCAGCGTCAACTCCGCCTCGTCCCAGCGCGGCGGCCCCGCCTCCAGCCACCGCCCCGCGCGCCGCTTGAGCCGCGCGGAGAACTCCGACGCCTCCGGAACCTCGACGCCCTCGGCCACCATGCTCATCAAAGACGGCACGCCGCGCCGCGCGTCCATCCCGAAGAAGTGCTCCAGAGTCTCCGGGTCGTGCACGAACGCCTCGACGGGCCACCCCGCGTGTATGAAAGACTCGCGGTACGCGTTCGGCAGCCGCTCGTAGACCACGACCAGGTCCAGGTCCGACGCCGCCGTCGCCTCGCCGCGCATCACCGACCCCGCCAGGAACAGCGCCCGCGCGCCCGCGTACCGCCCGTCCATGACCTCGCGCGCCGCCTCCAAAGGTGCAACCCTCGACGTGTTCATAAGCGTGGACAGTCGCCGGCGCGCGCCGCCGACGCTTTCTCCCTGAATCGCGGACGTAAATGCCCGTGCGGCTTAAACGCCAACCCCGCGTCGTTCAGTCCCCGAAAACACGAAAGGCTGCTCTGTTGAGCAGCCTTTTTCGTGACCGGGCGGGCCGGTGGTGGTTAATGGCGGAGCCGACGGGACTCGAACCCGCGACCTCCGACGTGACAGGCCGGCGTTCTAACCAACTGAACTACGACTCCGCGAAACCTTAAATTTTCAAGGTCGGCACGTATCTGGTAGGCACGGAGGGATTCGAACCCCCAACCTCCACCTTGTAAGGGTGGCCGTCTACCGTTGACATACGTGCCTGTAAAGAACCGCCATAACCGAGACCAAATTTAAGCAAAGTCCGCCCGTCTGTCAAGCGCCGCGCGGCGTCACAAAAGCCAGGCGGGCAACTCGCCCGCGCCCGCGGAACTCTCACCCCCCTGCGGCGTGTGAGCGGGGGCGGGCGCGGGGCGCTCGGGCGACGCCGAAGGCTCGGGCGGGGCGGGCGGCGGCGCGTCCTCCTCGCGCTCGTCCTCGCGCCGGCGGCGCGAGATGGGCGAGATGATGATTTCGTCCACCTGTCCGTCGAGCCTGCCGATGACGGGCATCGCTTCGTCCTTTCCGTCCGCGTCCGTTTGCGGCTATATTTACGTTAAAGTTTTCCGTCGGAAGAGAGTTTAAGACCGTGCTGAAGTTCCCGGCAAGCTTAAAGTCATTCACCTCCGGGGCGGCCGCCGCGCTGCTTTTGCTGTGCCCGGCGGCCGCGCCCGCGGGCCGCGCAGAGCAGCAGCGGCAGGACGACGTCTACCGCCGCCCGCGCCGCGTCTCGCCGACGCCACAGCCGACGCCCGCGCCCGCGCCCGCCGCGGCGACCCCGAAGCCCGCGCAGAGGGGCGGGGCCGCGGCGCCGCCGGCCGAGGAGGTGGACGAGGACGACGTCGTCCGCATCGAGACGCAGCTCGTCTCGGTCCCGGCCGTCGTCACAGACCGTACGGGGCGGCCGCTGACGGGGCTGACCGCCGCCGACTTCCAAATCCTGGAGGACGGCCGCCCGCAGAAGATAGCCAACTTCTCGACGACCGAGGCGCCGTTCGAGGTGGCGCTCCTGCTCGACACCTCGGGCTCGACGCGCGAGGACGTCGGGCTCATCCGCCGCGCCGCGCTCACCTTCATTGACGCCCTGCGCCCCGGCGACCGCGTCGCCATCCTGGCCTTCAACACGCTGAAGGAGGGGAGCGACTCGCTCGCCGTCGCCGAGCTGAAGTCGCCGCTGACAGACGACCGCGAGATGCTGCGCGAGGCGGTCGAGGGCGTCGGCGCGTCCAACGGCACGCCCTTCTACGACAGCCTGGCGAAGGTCGCGCGCGACGTCTTCCGCGAGCCGCCCGGGGAGCAGACGCGCGGCCGCCGCGCGCTGGTCGCGCTCACGGACGGCGTGGACTCGACCAGCGAGGCCGACTTCGACGAGGCGCGCGAGCTTCTGAAGCGCGCCGGCGTCCTCGCCTACTTCGTGCAGGTCAACACGGAGGACTACGTCGAGGAGCGGCTGATGCAGGACTGCGAGGACGACGGCGCGCTCCGCCTGTCGAACACGCAGCTCCAGCGTTACCGCAGGCTGGTGGCGCCCTCGGCCTCGGCCGAGGACTTCTCGAACTTCTGCCGGATGGGGCAGTTCGAGCGGATGCACGCCAGCCGCACCATCTACCGGCTGGCGCGCGACGAGATGGCGCGCCTCGCCCGCGAGTCCGGCGGCAAGACCTTCCCGGCCGCCGACCTGCGCGACGCGCGCCGCGCCTTCCGCCAGGTGGCCGAAGACATCGGCACGCAGTACAGCATCGGCTACTACTCGACCAACACCGCGCGCGACGGCTCGTTCCGCAAGATCAGCGTCCGCGTGCGCACCGTCAAGGACGCCCAGGTGCGCGCCCGCGAAGGCTACCAGGCCCCGCGGAGTTAAGGGCGGCCGTTCAAGCTCTGACAACTTTCGGAAGAGGAACCGTTAAAGGATGACGAATCAAGGGCGAGCGTTCGAGCGCGTGACGCTGATCGTGCTCGACAGCCTCGGGGCGGGCGAGATGCCGGACGCGGCCGCGTGGGGCGACGCCGGGGCCGACACGCTCGGGCACATCTGCGAGTCGCGCGAGGTGCGGCTGCCGAACCTGCGCGCGTGGGGCCTGGGGAACGTGAGGCGGCTGAGCGGCGTCGCGCCGGCCGAGAGCCCGCGCGGCTCCTACGGGCGCTGCGCGCTCGCGTCGAACGGCAAGGACACGACGACCGGCCACTGGGAGATGGCCGGCATCATCCTCGAAAAAGCCTTCCCGACCTACCCCGGGGGCTTCCCCCCCGACGTCATCGAGCGCTTCGTCGCGGAGGCGCGCGTGCCCGGCGTCCTCGGCAACTACCCGGCCTCGGGCACCGAGATAATCAAGGAGTTGGGCGAGGAGCACGTCCGCACGGGCAAGCCCATCGTCTACACGTCGGCCGACTCGGTCTTCCAGATAGCGGCGCACGAGGGGGTCATCCCCGTCGCGCGCCTCTACGAGATTTGCGAGGCGGCGCGCGACCTGCTGCGCGGCGAGCACGAGGTCGGGCGCGTCATCGCGCGCCCCTTCGTCGGAGAGCCCGGCGCTTTCAAGCGCACGGAGAACCGCCACGACTACGCCGTCCCGCCGCCGCGCGAGATGCTCCTGCCGACGCTCTCGGGCGCGGGGCTCGACGTCGTGGCCGTCGGCAAAATCTCCTCCATCTACGACGCGGCGGGCGTGACGAAGGAGTTGCCGGGGAAGAACAACGACCAGTCGATTGACGAGACAATCCGCGCGCTCGGCGAAGAGTCGCGCGGCCTCATCTTCTCGAACCTCGTGGACTTCGACATGCTCTACGGCCACCGCCGCGACGTCGAGGGCTACGCGCGGGCGCTCGAACACTTCGACGCGCGCCTGCCCGAGATAGAGGGCGCGATGCGCGACACGGACCTGCTCATCCTCACCGCCGACCACGGCAACGACCCGACCTACCGCGGCACGGACCACACGCGCGAGTACGCGCCGCTGCTCGTCTACGGCCCGCGCGCGCGCGCCGGCGTGAACCTCGGCGACCGCGCCTCGCTCGCCGACATCGGCCAGACCATCGCCGACAACTTCGGCCTCCGGCTCAAAGCCGGCGATAGCTTCCTGCCGCGCATCGCCGGCTAGCGGGACCGCGCGCCGACGCGAAAAAGATGAGGGCGGGGAGTTCGTCTCCCCGCCCTCATCTTTTATCGCGCGGGTTTCCGGCCGCGCGCGCCGCTGTGAGTCTCTAGCCGTCGAGGCGGAAGTCGAGCCAGCGCTCGCCGGCGAGGGAGAGGCGCGCGGCGGCGTCGCCGGGCGTCGGCTCGGGGCCGAAGGCGGCCGCCCGCCCCGCGCCCTTCTGGAGGCTGCGGTAGACGGTCTCGATCCACTGCTCGGTCTTGACGAAGCCCGTGCCCCACGACTGCCACTTCTGGGGCAGCCCCTCGGCCTTGGCCTGTTCGAGCGTGCGGCCGGCGCGCAGGCGCGCGCGGACGAGGTCGGTCGTCTCGACCAGCATCGCGTGGTAGGCGCGCAGGTCTTCGAGCGTCGAGAGCGGGCCGTGGCCGGGAATGATTTTTACCCCGGCCGGGGCCTTGGCGATGACCTCGGCGACGTTGCGCGCGAGCCCCTCGACGCTGCCGCCGTTGTCAACGTCCACGAAGGGGAAGCGCGCGGCGAAGAAGTCGTCGCCCATGTGGATGACGTTCGAGCCCGTGAAGAAGACGACGCTGTCGCCGTCGGTGTGGCCGGCGGGGAAGTGCACGACGCGCACCTCCTCGCCGTTGAAGTGGAGGGAGACGGCCGTGTCGTAGGTGACGACGGGCAGCCCCTCCTTGGGCAGCGCCTTGTAGGTCTGGCCGAGCACGGTGACGTCGGCGGCGAGCCGGCGGCGGACGTTCGCGTGCGCGACGATGAGCGCCTCGCGCCCGAAGACCGGGTTGGCGTGGGTGTGGTCGAAGTGGAAGTGCGTGTTGAGGACGAAGCGGAGCTGCCCCGGCGAGAGCGGCCGCAGCGCGGCGCGTATCTTGTCGGCGAGCGGCGCGAACTGGTCGTCCACGATGAGCACGCCGTCGGGGCCGGCGCTGACGCCGATGTTGCCGCCCACGCCTTCGAGCATGTAGACGGAGCCCGCGGCCTTCGTCGTCTTAATCTCGGCCTTAGAGAAATCGTCCTGCGGGGCGCGGTGGCCGTGGCCTGCGCCGCCGTGCGCCGCCGCCTGCGCGGCGCAGAGCGAAAGGGCGGCGAGCGCCGCGGTGAGTCTTCTCATGTGTCGTCCCTCCGTGGTGTGCTGGCCGGCGCTCAGCCGGCGAGCGTCGGGTCCTTGATGACGGCGATGTATGGCAGGTTGCGGTAGCGCTCGGCGAAGTCGAGGCCGTAGCCGACGACGAACGCGTCCGGGATGCGGAAGCCGCAGTAGTCTATCTTGACCTCGCGCTCGCGCCGCTCGTGCTTGTCGAGCAGGGCGGCCAGCCGGACGCTGCGCGCGCCGCGCTGGTGGAGGCTGCCGATGAGGAACGAGAGCGTCAGGCCGGTGTCCACGATGTCCTCGACGATGAGGATGTCGCGGCCGTCCACGGGGACGTCGAGGTCTTTGACTATCCTGACCTCGCCCGACGAGCGCATCCCCGAGCCGTAACTGGAGATCGCCATGAACTCGACGCCGAGGCGGAGGTCGGTGGCGCGCGCCAGGTCGCTCAGGAAGATGTAGGCCCCTTTGAGCACGCCGACGAGGAGCGGGGTCCGCCCCGCGTAGTCGCGCGCTATCTCGGCGCCCATCTCGGCGACGCGCGTCTGTATCTGCTCGGAGGTGAAGAGCGGCTCCAGATTCGGGTTGCTGAACTCCGACACGGCGGCGGCGGATGAAGACAAAGTCGGCCTCCTCTTGCGCTTTGAAAGATGACCTGCGGGGGCGGCGGCCGCGTGGTGTTTGCGCCGCGCCGCCGCGGCGCCACATACTATGCGCGCTCCACACGCGAGGTCAAATGGAGGCGCCCGACGGGTCTTCTTATGCCGGACGAACCACCGACAGAGTCAACGCGCGACCGTGTCCGCGCGCTCGTGCGCGAAGTGCTGAAGAACGCCGCCCCGGCCGAGGGGGAGGAGGAGGACGCGGCGCGCCCCCCCTCCCACTCGCCGCCGGCCGCCGCCCCGCCGACTGCGCCGGCG
>DASVUF010000358.1:0-17939 GCA_036387195.1 Pyrinomonadaceae bacterium
CGGGGACTTCCGAAGTCCCCGCGCGGCGCCCCCTTTTCGCGCGGGAAAATTTTTATTCACGCGCGCGCCGGGGCGGTGTTAAAGTTCACGGCGGACGCCGCGCGCCTTCCCTCGTGACGCACGCGCCGCGCGCGCCGCGTCGCCGCTCACGCCATGAAGGAACAACACCCCGGCGAGTACTGCCTGATTCTGGAGGGCTCGTACCTCTCGGTCCCCGAGGCCGAGCACGCCCTGCGCGACCCCTTCATCGAAGACTGGGTCGAGCAGACGGGCCGCTTCCGCATCCACAACCTCAACGAGATGATGGTCGTCCCCGGCGTCCCGCTCGGGCAGCTCGGGCTCGAAGAGGTTGACGAGTGCGTCTTCCGCCTCTACAGCCTGGACCCCAAGCACCCGCTGACCGAGCGCAAGGCCGAGGGCGTGGCCGAGGCGCTCAAACGCCAGGACATGTTCGACGAAATCTCGGTCGAGCCGCGCTGGCCCGCCGAAGAGGCCGAGCCCGAATAGAACGCCCTCCCGCGGCGGCCTTCGGGGCGGGGAAGGGCGTTTTCGCCGGCGTTTCCGCACGCCGCCGCGCCCGCTCCTTGCCGTCCGCGCCCCCTGCGTGTATCTTTTCCGGCTGGCGGGGGTCTGTCTTTGTTTCCCGAACAAACTAAGACGAGTTTTCTCGGCGGCCGCGTCCGCGTCGCCGTCGGCGACATCACGCGCGAGGCGGTTGACGCCGTCGTCAACGCCGCCAACTCGACGCTTTTGGGCGGCGGCGGCGTGGACGGCGCCATCCACCGCGCGGGCGGGCCGGCCATCCTCGAAGAGTGCCGCGAGATTCGGCGCACGCTCTACCCCGGGGGGCTCCCTGCGGGCGAGGCGGTCATCACCGGGGGCGGGCTGCTCCCGGCGCGGTTCGTGATTCACACGGTGGGGCCTATCTACGGGCGCGGGCGCGAGGCGGAGTTGCTGGCGGCCGCCTACCGCAACTCGCTGGCGCTGGCGGCGGGGCGCGCGCTCGGCAGCGTGGCCTTCCCTTCAATCTCGACGGGGGCTTACGGCTACCCGCGGGAGGAGGCCGCGGCGGTCGCCTCGCGCGCCGTCGAAGAGTTTCTACGCGCCGACGAGACGGTCGGCGCGGTGCGCCTCGTCTTCTTTTCGAGGGGCGACGCCGAAGTGTTCCTGCGCAATCATCAATTCGGAAGTTGACGAGCGAACCCCCCGCCGGCCGCGCGGCGCCTAAGACCTTTACAAGGGGCCGGCGGCATTTTTTTGCCGGCGGGAGGTTAGCGAAGAGAGTCGGGCAGAGAATGGTTCAAATGACGAGAGAGGCCGTGCCGGTTCAGGAAGAGGCCGCGGGCGCCGCGGGGCTCCCGGCGACCATCGCCGCGCTTGAGCGCGTCTCGCGCAACTACTGGTGGAGCTGGAACCCGGACGGGCAGGCCGTCTTCCGCGACCTCGACCAGGAGGTCTGGGACCTGTGCGAGCACAACCCGCGCCGCCTGCTCAAGGAGGCGCCGCAGTACAGCCTGATGCGGATGGCGACCGACCCGGTCTACATCGAGCGCGTCCGGCGCGTGGCGCGCGCCTTCGACGAGTACATGGCCCCGGGCGCGGAGACGTGGGCCGCGCGCCACGCCCCCGCGCTCACGCCGGAGAACCCGGTCGCCTACTTCTGCGCCGAGTTCGGCGTCCACCACTCGCTGCCGCTCTACTCGGGGGGCCTGGGCATCCTCGCCGGCGACCACCTGAAGTCGGCGAGCGACCTGGGGCTGCCGCTCGTCGCCGTCGGCCTGCTCTACCACCACGGCTACTTCCGCCAGCACCTCCGCCGCGACGGCTGGCAGGAGGAGGCGTACCAGCAGATTAACGTCGGCGACCTGCCGATGCGGCTCGTGACGGGCGACGACGGCCAGCCGGTCGCACTCGAACTGGCGATGCGCGGCCGCGTCGTGCGCGTGCAGGCGTGGCGCGTCGAGGTCGGGCGCGTGGCGCTCTACCTGCTCGACACCAACGTCGAGGGCAACAACGAGATTGACCGGCTCATCACCGGCCACCTCTACGGCGGCGACCGCGAGACGCGCTGCGTGCAGGAGATGGTCCTCGGCGTCGGCGGCGTCCGCCTGCTCCGCCGGCTCGGGATAGAGCCGCACGTCTTCCACCTCAACGAGGGCCACTCGGCCTTCCTGACGCTGGAGCTGGCGCGCGAGCTGACCGAGTCGGGCGTCGAGTTCCGCGAGGCGGCCGCGCGCGTGCGCTCGCGCTGCGCCTTCACGACGCACACGCCCGTCGCCGCCGGCCACGACGAGTTCGTCGCCCCGCTCATCGAGATGTGCTTCGGCGAAGGGTACTGGCGCCAGCTCGGGCTCTCGCGCGAGGAGTTCTTAGACCTCGGGCGCGTCAAAGAGGGCGACGAGGAAGACCTCTTCGGCCTGACGCCGCTCGCGCTCAGGATGTGCCGCTCGTCGAACGGCGTCAGCCGGAAGCACGGCGAGGTGTCGCGCGAGCTTTGGAACAAGATGTGGCCCGACCGCCGCGTCGAAGAGGTGCCCATCACGTCGGTGACGAACGGCGTCCACGCGCCGACGTGGGTGTCGCCGCTGCTGCGCGCGCTCTTCGAGGGGCGCGCCGGCGCGGAGTGGACGCGCGCGCTGCACGACGCCGGCGAGTGGTCGCGCGTCGTGGACTCCATCCCCGACGAGGAGCTGTGGGAGGTGCGGCGCCTCCAGCGCAAGCGGCTCGTCGCCTTCGTGCGCCAGCGCCTTTTCGAGGCGCGCTTGCAGCAGCACGAGCCGCGCTACTACGCCGAGGCGGCGCTCTCGATGTTCGACCCCGAGGCGCTGACCATCGGCTTCGCGCGCCGCGTCGCGGCCTACAAGCGCTGGGGGCTGATTCTCTCGGACCCGGCGCGCGTCCGGCGGCTGCTGCTCGACCCCGAGCGCCCCGTGCAGCTCATCTTCGCCGGCAAGGCGCACCCGCAGGACCAGGGCGCGAAGCTCATCCTCCAGCAGATAGCGCAGTGGAAGCTCGACCCCGAGATCATGCAGCGCGCCGTCTTCATACAGGACTACGACCAGGAGATAGCGCGCCAGCTCGTGCAGTCGGTGGACGTGTGGATGAACGTCCCGCGGCGGCCGCTGGAGGCTTCGGGGACGAGCGGCGAGAAGGTGGCGATCAACGGCGGGCTGAACCTTTCGGTGCTTGACGGCTGGTGGCTGGAGGGCTACGACGGGGGCAACGGCTGGGCCGTGGGCGAGGAGGCGCTCGGCGAGAGCGTCGAGGAGATGGACGTGCGCGACGCCGAGTCGCTCTACAAGGTGCTCGAATCGGAGGTCGTGCCCGCCTTCTACGAGCGCGACGAGCGCGGCGTGCCGCGGCGCTGGGTCGAGATGACGCGCCACGCCATCCGCACGCTCGCGCCCGCCTTCAACAGCGACCGCATGGTGCGCGACTACGCGCAACGCATCTACCTCGGCGAGTAAGCCCGCCTCGGGCGCGGCCGCCTCTGGTAACGGCGAAGGCGGAAGGGCGGGGGACGAAGGGACGGCCGAACGGCCCTGCCTTCATCTCCCGCCCTTCCGCCTTCCGCCTTCGTCTCAGCAGCTCACGTAGCCGAGCGCCCAGAAGACGATGATGAAGATAAGAACCGTCGAGATACATCCGCCGCCTAACTTCCACGCCGCCGCGCCGGCCAGAATCGCACGCAAAGGGCCCTGCATAGATTAGTTTCTCCTGTCTGCTTCAGAATGGGCGGGAGAGTCAGGCGGGTTTGTACATGCAAATAGTTGTGAAACGGGTGAATCCACATCACAGGAGTTTGTCGGGCGCGCGCCCTCAAGCGCGCCCTCAAGCGCGAGAGGCGACGCAGACGAGCCGGTCGGTGTCGCCGGCCGGCGTCGCGCGGTCGTAGGCGCCAAAGAACTCCAGGCGGCCGAAGCCCGCGCGCGTCACGGCCGACTCAAGCTCCTCGCGCGTCCAGCAGCGCATACGGAAGTCGTAGGCCGAGACGCGCTCGACGCCGCCGGCCTCCTTCAGCGTGTGCCGCTCCTCCACGAGTAAGAGTCTCGTCCCGGGGTCCACGCGCGTCTCGCTGCGGAAGGTGAGCGGGCCGCGCGCGGTCTCGACCGTCCGCTCGAAGAACGGCTCGCGAATCTTCCTGCGCGCCGAAGCCTCCCACTCGCGCACGTCGAGCACGAGCGCGCCGCCGGCCCTCAGCGCCCCGGCGAACGAGCGGAAGGCCGCCGCGCGACTCCGCCCGTCGAGCAGGTCGTTGAGCACGCCGCGGCACAGCAGCCCGTCCATGCCCCCGCCGGCCGGAAGCCTCGTCACGTCGCCGACGCTGAAAGAGTCGGGAAGGATTTGCACGGCGTCGTCGCGCCCGGCCGCCCCGGCGGCGAGCCTGCGCGCCTCTGAGACGAGCGACGGCGAGAGGTCAACGCCTTCGACCACGTAGCCGCGCCGCGCAAGCTCGCGGGCGTGCCGCCCCGTCCCGCAGCCCGCGTCAAGAATCAGCGAGCCCGCGCCCGCGCCGCGCGCCGCGAACGCCCCGGCGATGAAGTCGCACTGCTCGCGGCCCGGCGGCGGGATGAAGAGGTCGTAGGCCCAGGCGTATTCGTCGTAGAAGGGTCGCTGCGCGGGGTCGTTCACGGGCGGGATTCTACCACCGCGCGCCTTCAGGCGGCGTGCGCCGGGCGCGGCGAGACGGCGTGGCGGACCGAGTTCTTGCCGTGGCGCTTGGCCGCGTACATCAGCTCGTCGGCGGCGCGCAGCATCGCGTCCACCGAGGCGGGCGGCTCGACCCACGTGATGAGGCCGGCGCTGAAGGTGACGGGCCAGCCTTCGGCCTGCGCGGCGTCGCGGAGCTGGCGGCGGACGCGGCGCAGCACGACCTGCGCCGAGCGGTCGTCCGTCTCGGGCATCAGCACGGCGAACTCGTCGCCGCCGAGCCGCGCCACCACGTCCACCGCGCGCACGTTCGCGCGCGCCGTGTCGGCGACGAGCCGCAGCAGCCGGTCGCCCGCGCTGTGGCCGAGCCGGTCGTTGACCTGCTTGAAGTCGTCAACGTCCATGAAGGCGACGCTGAAGGTGTGGCCGTGGCGGCGCGCGCGTTGAATCTCGGCCTCGGCCGCCTCCGCGAACGAGCGGCCGTTGAAGGCGCCGGTCAGGTAGTCCGTCCGCGCCTGCTCGCGCTCCTTCCGCAGCGAGCGGCGGAACGAGGCGACGAGGTGCGCGAGCAGCAAGATGAAGCTCACCCTGACGAGGGCGTTCCAGTAGGCGATGAGCGGGCTCGCGTAGTGCTCCGACGTGACGTGCGCGACGACGAGCCACGACAGCCCGCTGGCCGCGCACGCCAGGAAGCCCGCCCCGCGCCCCGCGTACCACGCCGCGACGAAGACCGGCACGGCGTAGAAGATGAGCAGCGAGAAGTCCGGGCCGTTCAGGTAGTCGAGCGCGCCGAGCAGCATGACCAGCAGCAGCGAGGCTGTCAGGATGAAGGGCCTTGAGCGGCGTTCCATGAAGGCGTTCGGCGACATGATTTCTCCGAAGACGCGTGCGGCCGGCTGGGTCAATCCGCGGGGAGCTGCGAGGCGCGTTCAAGTCTCTGAAGCGCCGCGCGCCGGGGGCGTGGCGCCTCTATTCGACTAACATCGTTTACGTATGGTTGCCCGACTTTGTTCCCCGAGGGAGGCCGGCGGCGGGGCGTGGACGGCGGACGGTAGTCAGTAGAAAACCGGTCGCGCCGGGCGCGCTCGACGTGCGACTCGCCGCGCCGGGGGGCGGGCGATACCGTCCGCCGCCGGCCCTCCTCTTTTTTCCCTCCCCGGTTTGCGACGTGCTAGACTTCTGCGCGCACGCCGGGCGCGACGGCCCTTCGCTTTTGCACCTTTCCGGGGACCCGCGGGATTGTAGAGGCTTAAAGATTACCCCTGATGAAGTTCTGCTCCGTCTGCAACAAGAGTTACGACGAAGGCCACACCTTCTGCCCCGTTGACGGCGAGGTGTTGCAGGAGTCGCCCGAGTCCTTCGTCGGCCGCGTCATAGACGGCAAGTACCGCGTCGAGGGCTTCATCGCGCAGGGCGGGATGGGCGCGGTCTACCGCGCGCGCCACATCCTGCTCGGCGACGAGGTCGTCATCAAGACGCTCCGCTCCGAGATGCGCAACAACGCCGAGTGGCTCAAGCGCTTCCAGCGCGAGGGCAAGGCGGCGCGCGCCTTCCGCCACCCGAACTCCGTCACCGTCTACGACCTCTCGGCGGGCAGCGACGGCATGCTCTACATGGTCATGGAGTACGTCGAGGGGCACACGCTCGACAAGGAGCTGAGGGGCCGCGGGCGCTTCACGCCGTCCGAGGCGCTGGAGGTTCTGGAGCCGGTCGCCGACGTGCTCGACGCCGCCCACGCGCGCGGCGTCGTCCACCGCGACCTCAAGCCCGAGAACATCATGCTCGGCCCGGACGGCCGCGGCGGCGCGGTCGTCAAGGTGCTGGACCTCGGCATCGCCAAGCTGACCGGCGCGGGCGACGTGAACTCGACGCGCGTCACCACGTCGCTGACGATGGCCGGGCAGATTCTGGGGACGCCCTACTACATGTCGCCCGAGCAGTGGGGCGAGACGCCGCGCGACGGCGTCCCCGAGATTGACGGCCGCACGGACGTCTACAGCCTCGGCGTCATCTTCTTCGAGCTGGTCGCGGGGCGTAAGCCCCTGGGCGGGCGCACGCTCTCCGAGCTGCGGCAGAAGCACGTCGCCGAGCCGCTGCCCAGCTTGAGCGAGGCCGCGCCCGGGACGCCGGAAGAGTTCGGCCGCGCCGTGGCGCGCGCCATGGCGAAGGACCGCGCCGACCGGCCGCCGACCGCCGGCGCCTTCGTGGAAGAGTTGCGCGCCGCGCTCGGGCTCGCGCCGCGGGAGCGCGCGCGCGGCCCGCGCACGCCCGCCGCCGACTCGGTCGTCACGCTCGACGCCGCGCGCCGCGCCGGCGGTAACGAGGCCGTGACCGCCCGCCTCACGCCCGACACCGCGGCCGGCCTCGGCGACGTCAGCCGCGCCGACACCATCCTGACCAACGAGTTCGACGCGCCCGCCGCGGGGCGCGAGACGGACGCGCAGCGGCGGCGCGACACGAGCGGCGTCGGCGGCGCGGCCCGACGCCGCGAAGGCGTGCGCGAGACTTCCGCGCCCGGCGCCCCCGCCGCCTCCGACTCTTCCGAGGCGGCCGCCGACGCGCGCCGGGGCGACGCCTCGGACTTCGCGCGCGGGCGTGACGTCACGCAGGATGCGGGCGTGTCCGTCACGGCGCCCGAGACGCGCCGGACGCTCGCGCCGCTGGTGGCGGGCGGGGCGCTCGCGCTCCTGCTGTTGGCGGGCGTGGGCGGCTGGCTCGCGTGGCGCGGCTTCGGGCGCGCGGAGCCGGCGCCGGCGCCCGCGCAGGAGACGCCGCGGCCTGCGGGCCAGCCCTCCGTCCCGAAGGTCGAGGCCGCCGGCTACTGGTTCGAGGCGTTCGACAGGAAGGAGGACACGTCAGGCGCGCGCATCGCCGACGCCGCGGCCACGCTCAGGTCGGGCAAGTGGTTCAAGTTCCACTTCGTCCCGCGGCAGCGCGGCTACCTGTACATCGTCGGGCCGGGGGCGGGCGGCAACGCGCAGACGACGCTGCTGACGGCGCAGGGCGCGGTCGGCCTCAAGTCGAACCTCGTCGGCGCGGTGGCCGACTTCTCGTTCCCCTTCGGCGCGACGAAGTTCAGGCTCGACGACAACCCCGGCGCAGACGACTTCACCTTCATCTTCTCGCCGACGCCGCTGACGTCGCCCGCCTTCCTCGCGGGCAAATACCTGCATGAGTTGACGCCGGCCGAGGTCAGGGAGCTTGAGGACTTGCGCGCGCGGCACAGGGCGGACGCGCCCGAAATCTCCGTCAGGGGCGAGGGAGCCGACCGCCGCGTCATCGTGCTCGCGCCCGAGCCGGCCGCCGCCGCCGGCAGGCCCCTCATCTTTGACGTCAGGGTAGACCACCGTTGAAAGGGCGAAGGCGAGGGATGATGGGCGAAGGCCGTGTCGAGAGTCTTGCAGCCTTTCCTTCATCCAAGTTCCTTCGCCCTTCCGCCTTACACTGAGGAGAGACGCAGATGCGCTTGAGAACGCCTTTGGCGCTCGCCGCCGCCGCCGCGATGTTGACGTGCGCGGCCGCGACGCGCGCGCAGCAGCAGCAGAGCGGGCCGCAGAAGGACGAGCAGGTCATCGAGGAGTTCGTCACCACGCGCGGCGTGATCTTCGACACGTCTGCGAAGAAGTCCTCGAAGCAGTCGGGGCAGGCTTCCGCGGCGTCTTCGCGCAAGAGCGGCGCCGCGGGCAAGCATTCTTCGGCGGGCGCGGCGCCGGGCGGCGTCGCCTCGAACAAGGGCGGCAAGGGCGGGGGCAGGGCGGGCGCGCAGGGCAAGTCTAACAAGGCGTCGGCGCAGCGCCCCGCGGCGGGCGTGACGGCCGACGCCGGCGTTCAGGCGTCGGACGAGGCGGGCGCGCAGTTGCTCAAGGCGAGCGCCGGCGGCGCGCGGCGCGCGCTCGCGCTCGGCTACACGATTCTGACGAAGGACGCCGCGGGGCGGCTCTCGGTCGTGGACGCCGCGCGCGAGTTCAGGACGGGCGACAACATCGCCATCGCGCTCGAAGCCAACGCCGACGGCTACCTCTACATGTTCAACGCCTCGGACGGGAAGAACCCCGAGATGCTCTTCCCGAACGTGCAGCTCGACGGCGGCGCCAACTCGCTGGCGGCGCACGCGCGCGCGACCTTCCCCGCGGACCCCTCGCTCGACTTCCGCTTCACAGACCCGCCGGCGCGCGAGCACCTCTTCGTCATCTTCTCGCGCGAGCCGCTGCCGGGCGTGCCCACGGGCGAGGCGCTCGCCGAGTTCTGCGGCGCCAACGTCGAGGACTGCGCCTGGAAGCCGACGGCCGCGCAGTGGGAGCGCATCCGCGGCGGCGGCGGCGTGAAGGGGCGCGGCGTCACCGAGGCGCGCAACACGCAACTCGCCAAAGCCTCCGCGCCGCCCGTCGCGCCGCTCACGCTCCAGCGCGGCCTCAAGGTCAAACGCGAAGACCCCAGGCCGGGGGTCGTTCGCGTCAACAACTCGCCCGACGCGGACATCCTCGTCACCGAAATCATCCTCGCGCACAAATAGTCCCGGGCGGCGTCCCCGCCGCCGTGGAGGGCGTCGGGCGGCCGACCGCGCGGCGGCCGACCCGACGGCGGACTTGCGCCGCCGCCTCCGCGGCGAGCGTCCCGCCGAGCCCGCGGCGGCCGCGCGCGCCGCCCGCCCCGCGATGATGGAAGGCAGGAATTTCGGCGCCGCGTTCCGGCCGGGCGCCATTCGCGCCCGCCGGCGACTGGCGCTGAAAGAACGGGGTGGGCTAATATCGGGTCACAGTTTTCCGACAAAATTCAGACGTGCAGAGGGTGGACGAGATGGAGACTAACTTCAGCCCTGTTTCAGACGCCGGCGCTCTCGAAGAGCTGTTCGCGCGCTCGCACACGGAGCCCGTGCTCCTCTTCAAGCACAGCAACGCGTGCCCCATCAGCGCGCGCGCCTACAAGCAGATGCAGGAGGTGAGCACGCCCGTCTCAATCGTCGTCGTGCAGGACAGCCGCGGCGTCTCGCGCGAGGTCGAGGAGCGCACGGGCGTCCGCCACGAGACGCCGCAGGCGCTCATCCTGCGCAACGGCCGCGTCGTCTGGAACGCCTCGCACTTCGACATCACGTCCGACGTCGTCGAGCAGGCCGTCAAGAGCGCGGCCGGGTGAGCCCCGAAGGTCGAGCCGCCGCATGAGCGAACCGCCGAGGCGCGGGCCCGCCGTGGAGCCGCGCGAAATCATGCAGGAGTCGGACGCCGAGCTGCGCGTCGCGTGGGGCGACGGGCGCGAGTGCCGCTACGCCGCGCCGCTGCTGCGCCGCCTCTGCCCGTGCGCGCAGTGCGTCAACGAGTTCACCGGCGAGCGCGTGCTCAAGCCCGAGGCCGTCCCGGACGAGCTGACCATCGAGGACCTCGGCCTCGTCGGCCGCTACGCGCTCACCTTCCGCTGGAGCGACGGCCACGACACGGGCATCTACAGCTTCCGCTACCTGCGCGAGATTTGTGAGCGAGGGTGAGCCGCGGGACTTCAACCGTGACGGGGGCGGGAGATTTTTGTCCCGCCGCGGTTGACGGCCCGCGGCCTTTCAACTATGAAAAAGATTCTGGTCGTCGAGGATGACGAGGTCGGGCGCGAGCTGGTGCGGATGACGCTGGAGCGCGACGGCTACCGCGTCTTCACGGCCGAGGACGGCGCGCGCGGCTTCGAGCTGGCGCTGGCCGAGCGCCCGGACTTAATCATCACGGACGTGGCGATGCCGGCGGCCGACGGCGTCCAACTCGTGCGCAGCGTGCGCGCGGCGGCCGAGATAGCGGCGACGCCCATCCTCGTCACGACGGGCTTCGGGACGGGCGGCGCCACCTACACGCTCACGCAGGGCGCGGACGCCTACGAGCCCAAGCCGCTCGACCCGGACGCGCTGCGCGAGAGCGTCCGCAGGCTGCTCGGCTGAACGGGCGGCGGGGCGGCCGGAAGACAAGGGGGGAGGGTTAAGGCTTTGCAGGAGGCGGTCGGCTGGGTCAGCTCGTTCATACTGGTGCTGACTATCGGCAAGCAGGTCTACAAGCAGTGGCGCGAGGGTTCGAGCGAGGGCGTCTCGAAGTGGCTCTTCGTCGGCCAGATTTCGGCGTCGCTCGGCTTCACCGTCTACAGTTGGATGGTCGAGAACTGGGTCTTCGTCGTCACCAACGCCGTGATGCTGGTCAACGGGCTGCTCGGGCTGCTCATCGTGCTCCACCACCGGCGGCGCGAGCGCGCGGCGGGCGCGGGCCGGGCGGGTGACTGACTTCGGCGGCGCGTCTGCTATCATGTCGGCATGAACGAGAGAGACTTCTTCGACGAGCGGCCCGAGACCAAGCGCGCCACCTACTCCTGCCCGCACTGCCGCGAGCGCGCCGACTACGAGGTGCGCTGGCTGCGGCGCACCAAGAAGAGTCAGCCGCCGCGCGGCATGAACGAGCAGCAGAAGGCGCAGTTCGGCAAGGCGCGCGACTACATGGTGCGCGTTGACGACCTGCTGACCTGCGCGCGCTGCCGCCGCCGCTTCGACATCCCCAACTTCCAGACCGTCGTCTTCATCTGAGCGGCGCGGCCTTCAACTAAAGACCGGAGGAGGAACAACCCATGGACGAGTTAATCAAGCAGGTCGTCGAGCGCACGGGCATCAGCGAGACGCAGGCGCAGACGGCCGTCACCACCGTGCTCGGCTTCCTCAAAAACCGCCTGCCCGAGCCCATCGCCGGGCAGCTCGACGGCCTGCTCGGCGGCGCGGCCGGCGCCGCGGGCGGACTCGCCGGCGGGCTGGCGGGCTCGGCCGGCGACGTCCTCGGCGGCCTCGGCGGCATGTTCGGCGGCAAGAAGGAATAGCTTCGTATAAAACGCGACGCGACGCGGGGGGCTTGCGACAGGGCGGGCCCCCCGCGTCGCGTTTTTTTTCTCCCCCGCGCCGGCCGGGCTTCAGGCCGGGGCTTCAGACCGCGTCGTATCTCTTTAATTTCCTGTACAGGGTCGAGAGGTCTATGCCGAGGATGTTGGCGGCGCGCGCCTTGTCCTGGTTGGCGTGGGCGAGGGTGTCGAGGATGTAGCGGCGCTCGACCTCGTCGAGCGTGGGGCGCAGGCCGTCGGGGTCGAGGACGGCCGGGTGCGGGCCGGCGGCGTCGCGGACGCGGGGCGGGAGGCTGTCGAGGTCGAGCCGCTCGGCGCTGAGGGTGAAGGCGCGCTCGATGGCGTTCTGCAGCTCGCGGACGTTGCCGGGCCAGTTGTAGTTGATGAGGGCGGTCATGGCCGCCGGCTCGATGGGCTTCTCGTCCTGCCCCTGCTCGCGCGCGGTGCGCTTGACGAAGTGGCGCGCGAGCAGCGGGATGTCTTCGCGGCGCTCGCGCAGGGGGGGCAGGTGAACCTCGATGACGTTGAGGCGGTAGAAGAGGTCTTCGCGGAAGCGGCCTTCGGCGACCTCGCGTTCGAGGTCGCGGTTGGTGGCGCAGATGATGCGCGCGTCGAAGCGCGCCGGCGCGGAGGAGCCGAGCGGCGTCACCTCGTGCTCCTGCACGGCGCGCAGCAGCCGCACCTGCAAAGCCTGGCTTATCTCGCCTATCTCGTCGAGGAAGACCGTGCCGCCCTCGGCCGAGCGGAAGAGGCCGGGGCGCGCCTGCGTGGCGCCGGTGAAGGCGCCTTTGGTGTGGCCGAACAGCTCGGATTCGAGCAGCGTCTCGGGGAGCGCGCCGCAGTTGATGGCGACGAAGGGGCGGTCGGCGCGCGGGCTGTTGTGGTGGATGGCGCGCGCGACCAGCTCCTTGCCCGTGCCCGACTCGCCGTAGACGAGGATGTGCGTGTTCGTCGCCGCCACCTTCTCGACGAGGCGGAAGACGCGCTGCAAAGACTCGGACGCGCCGATGATCTCCGAGAAGCTGTAGCGCCTGTCCAGCTCGCGGCGGAGCGCGCGGTTCTCGCGGAACAGCTCGCGCTGCCGCAGGGCGTTCTTGACCGACTGGAGCAGGTCTTCGTTGACGAAGGGCTTGGTGACGTAGTCGTACGCGCCCTTGCGCAAGGCGGAGACGGCCGAGTCCACCGACGAGTAGGCGGTCATCACGACGACCAGCGCCTCGGGGTCGATGTCCTTGACGCGGTCGAGCAGCGCGAGGCCGTCCATGCCGGACATGCGGATGTCCGTGAGCGTGACCGAGACGTCCTCGGCGGCGAAGACTTCGAGCGCCTCCTCGGCGCTCGACGCCGCGGCGACGCGGTAGCCCGACTCTTCGAGCAGGCGCGCGACGATGGCGCGCATCAGGTCTTCGTCCTCGGCGACGAGGACGAGCGGCTGTGTGCTCATCTCACTCCCTCCATTCCGCGGCGAGCATCGAGTAGGAGACGAGGTCTTTGAAGTGGTCGTGGACCCACTCGGCCTGGCGGTGCGTGCCCTCCTGCGTGAAGCCGAGGCGCTCGGGGATGGCGCGGCTGCGCAGGTTCTCGACGGCGCAGTAGATTTCGACGCGGTTGAGGCGGAGTTCGCCGAAGGCGTGGCCGACGAGCGCGCGGCACGAGCGCGTCATCAGCCCGCGCCCCTGGTAGCCGGCCCCGAGCCAGTAGCCGATGTCGGTCTTGCGGTTCGCCCAGTCTATGTTGTTGTAGCCGATGCTGCCGGCCGCGCGCCCGCGGAAGAAGATGAGCGTGGCGAAGCCCTGGTCTTCGGCGTACTGCCGCGCCTGGCGGCGGATGAACTCGCGCGCGTCCTCGACCGAGTAGCGCGCGCTGGCCCACGGCATCCACGGCGACAGGTGCGCCAGGTCGCGCCGCACCAGCGCCGCCAGCTCCTCGGCGTAGCGCTCGTCAACGGGGCGCAGCTCAAGCTCTTCGTCTATGCGTCGTGAGAACATCCGCTCACACTCCGTCGGGGTGGGTGGCGCGGGCCGGCCGCGCCGCGGCCGCCGCCTCGCCCGCCGTGGCAGTCTGCACGGACGCGGCCCGCGGCGCAAGCGCTTTCTGCGGCGGCTCGCCCGACGGCAGCGCCACGCGCACCGACGCGCCGCGTCCGCCGCGGCCGGGCCCGACCGCGATGCCGCCGCCGTGCGCCGTCACGATGCCGTAGCAGACGGCGAGCCCCAGCCCCGTCCCGCGCCCCGCGCCCTTGGTCGTGAAGAAGGGGTCGAAGACGCGCGGCAGCACGTCCTCGGGGATGCCGTGGCCGGTGTCCGTGACCTCGACGACGACCTCGCCGGCCTGCGCGTCGTGCGAGAGGCGGACGCCCAGCTCGCCGCCCTCGGGCATCGCGTCGCGGGCGTTGAGGAAGAGGTTGAGGAAGACCTGCTGCAACTGGTCGGCGTCGGCCGCGACGGCCGGGGCGAGCGGGTCGAAGTCGGTCGAGACGCGCAGCCGCTTGAAGCCCTTGTCGAAGGCGGCGAGGCGCAGCGCCGACTCGACGACGCGCGCGAGGTCGAGCGGCGCGCGCTCGGGCGCTCGCTGCCGCGCGAAGTCCATCATGTCGCGCAGCACCTGCGAGATGCGCGCTATCTGCGTCGAGGCCAGCCGCAGCATCTCGCGCGTCTCGGCCTCGTTCCCGGGGGCGGGGGGGCGCGACTGTAGAATCTGGATGAGCGACGAGATGGAGGCGAGCGGGTTGTTGACCTCGTGCGCGACGCCGGCGGCCAGCGCGCCGGCGGCCGCCAGCTTCTCGGCGCGGACGAGGTGCTCGTTGAGCGCGCGCAGGCGCTCGATGTCCTCGGCCATCTTGCGGCTCATCTCGTTGAACGAGTCGGCCAAAAGGCCCACCTCGTCGTTGCTCTTCAGCTCGACCTGCGCGCCGTAGGCGCCGCCGGCCACGTCCACGGCCGCCTCGGCCAGCCGCCGCAGCGGGCGCGAGATGACGCGGATGACGAGCGCCACCAGCAGCAGGTTCGGGACCAGCGCCGTGATGACGCTGAAGACGACGTAGCGCTTCCACGCCTCGGGCGGCTGCCCGGGGAAGCTCCACCAGACGATGGGCACCTGGAAGAGCGCGAAGCTCAGCACGGCGACCGCCGCGATGGAGAAGGCGACCTTGTAGGCGATGGGAAAGAGGCGGAACTGGTCGAGCGCCGACTGGATGGAGAAGAGCTTGAAGTTCGTGATGGCGTAGGCGTAGATGACCGCGCCGACGAGGACGAAGACCGAGCCCACGGGCAGCAGCGTGTAGACGCCCGCGAGCGGCAGGACGATGTTGGCCGCCGTCTTCAGCGTCGCCGTGATGACCAGCGCCCACAGGATGGCGCCGAGCTGCTTGCCCCACAGCCCGCCGCGGTAGCGCCGCCACTTGCGCAGCAGCAGCGCGAACCCGTAGCCGAACAGCCCGTAGATGTAGAGCCCGAAGGCGTAGGCGAGCGGCGTCAGGCGGATGCGGAACTCCGCGCCGTCGAACTCCACGCCGCTCCACATCATCCCGGCCAGCCCCGCCGGCACGAGCACCAGCCCCGGCGCGAACAGCACGGCCGCGCGCCTGACGGGGACTTCGGCGTTCTCGGGAAAGACCCACGCGAAGACGACGAACGCGAGCTGTATCACGAGCGCCAGCGCGAAGCTCGTCCCCGCCCACCACGCCGCGAGCTGCCGGCCGCCGCCGAAGCCCCACATCACGATGTCGTTGACCGTCCACAGCGCCAGGCACGCGATGAAGGCCGCGAACGTCTGGTGGCCGCGGCTGCGCGGCGCGGCCACGAAGACGTAGAAGCCGAGCAGGACGAGCGTGAAGAGCGAGAGCAGCAGCAGCGCGAGCAGCATCTGGGGAAGCAGCAAGGCGGAGGCCGGACGGCTGACGGCGGCCGGCAGGAAATCTTCAACGGCCGGGCCTCCGTCGTCCCCGCGTCAGAGCGCGCCGGGACGGGCCCCGCCGCCCGCCGCCCGCCGCGCGCCGCCCACCTCTTACGTGAGCCAGGGGCTCATGATGAACGCGGCCGCGGTCAAAGGTACGCCGAAGGCGAGCGGCCAGACGTGGCGCTCCTCAATCATACCACCGTGCGAGAGCAGCCGGTGAAGCAGCGCGAAGACGGGGAAGGCCGCCAGCGCCACCGGGACGGCGACGAAGACGCCGACGACCGCGCCGATGATGAACCCCACCGCGCCGCCCGCCGCGCCCGTCAACACGCCCCAGAAGAGCGCCATCAACCCCGAGACGAGAAGCATCGCCGGCAGCGCCCGCGCCCGCGGGTCGCCGAACTTGCGCCCGAGGAAGCCGCCGAGGTTGCGCCCGACGAGGCAGCAGACCGCGTTCATCAAAAGGAAGAGCAGCGCCCAGAAGAAGACCGCGTGCGGCGGCGGCTGCCCCCGCAGCACGCTGTCGGCGATGGCCCCGCCGACGATGCGCGAGAAGAGCGCGCAGGGCGGGAAGAGGCCGAGGAACGTCCCGAACCAGCGGTACGCCTCCTCGGTCGAGAGCGGGTTGAGCATCGAGAGCGCGCGGCGCTGCTCCTCCTCGAAGACGAGCCTGCGCCGGCCGGTGTCGGGCGCCAGCTCGAACCTGAGCCAGCTCAGCCGCCGTGCGACGTCCGCGTCCGGAGCGGCGAGCTGGCAAACGCTGTAGGAACCGCCTGTGTCGTACATGATGCTTCTCCTTCGCCTTCGCGCGCGGGCCGGCCCCATCCGGCGTCGAGCAGGCGCGCGAGGCCGTCGGCCGTCGCGCCGTCGCCGAACTGCGCGGGCAACTCGGCCACGCGCGCGAGCGCGCGCAGCAGCGCCTCGGAAATCCGTTCAACGTCCGCGGCGCGTAACTGTCCCTCGAACCCGCCGGGCCGGCCCCCGCGCACGAGCGCGCACGCGGCCGCGAGCGCCTGCACCAACTCGGAGCCGGCGCGCTCGCGGTGCGCGACGAGGCGCGTGACGTTGCGCCGGTGGACGCAGCGGCCGGCCGTGAGCAGGTCGTCGCCGCCGCGCCCCGCGATGCGGCACAACTCCATCTCGCGCGCCGTCGGCCGCGCCTCGGGCTCGGCGTGCGCCGCGGCGAGCGACAGCCCGGCGTAACGCTCGACGCCCTCGCGCGCCGCGTAGAGCGCGTGCCGCCAGTCGCCGTCGCCGGGCGCGCGCGAGTCTTCGAGCAGGTCTTCGACGAGGCGCAGGGCGTTGACGGCCGCGCGCCTCGACTGCTCGACGCGCTGCTCCTCGCGCTCGCGCCCCTCGAAACTCTTCTCGCCGCCGCCGCGTCGAGAGGCCGCGCGGCCGAGCAGGCGCGGCAGCGCGGCGACCGGCCAGCCGAGCGCCGCGCCCGAAGCCTTCGCCAGCGCGGCCCACGCGCCCGCGCCGCGCGCGCGCTCCGACAGGAAGCGCGAGACGCCGAAGGGCGCCGCCGCCGCGAGGTAGATGATGAAGAGTTCGCTGACTATCATCGCGCTGCCGAAGGGCAACGCACATGCCAGCCCTGCGCGCCGCCGGAGGGCGGGCGAAAGGGCTTCGCCCGCTCGCGCCGCCGCGTGGTTTTTGGCGGGTTCGGCCGGCGGGCCGAGGGCCGGGGTCGTCCCCGGCGCCTCAGGTGGTTTTTGGCGGAGCGCCCGCGCGGTCGGGTCGGCTTGGCATTCTGCGAAAGCGCTGCGGCGCCGCGGCGCTGTTCGCAAAGAGAGCGCGGCGGCGCGTGGACTGTTCGGCGTCGTTGCGGCGCGCTGACGAAAAGGTGGGCCGCGGCGCTCTAAATCGGTCGGGCAACATCCGCGTCGCGCGTCGCATCCTTAACATTGTTCCCGCGAAACCTTCCTGCAAAACCTCGCGCAGGGGTGGCCGTCCGGCCTGAGATGTCAAAGTTTTATTGCGGCGGTCTCACGACAAGGGGGTGGCGTAGCTTTCGCCCGCGGGGCGCGAAGCTGTGGCCTTCGATTTGCTTTTTGTTTTGCGCGAGCCCGGGCGGGCAGACGGTAATCGAACAAAAGGGAACTTTTTACCCCGCCCGGTCGTCTTAACTGAACGAATCCAAGGATACGTTAGACGGAATAATCATCATGCAGAAGAAAATCCCGATCAAAGTCATCAAGCGCGGCGAGAGGAGCCGCCAGCAACAGCAACAGCCCGTCGTCGAAGTCGCCGAGCGCACGTCGGCCAAGGAGGCCGCGCGCGACATGGTAGCGACCGTCTCGCAGTGGGTCAGCGAGTTTCAGCAGAAGCGCCGCTCCGAGACGGCGCAGGCCATCAAGACCCTCTTCGCCGACACGACGCCGCAGACCAGCAAGGCTTAGGCCCGCCGGACGCTTCCCGGCTCCCCCCTCAAGGGCTCTCGCAAACCGGAAGCGCTCACGCCAGACTAAAGCTTCAAACGACGCGCGCGGCCGGTGGCTGACTAAAGCCACCCGGCCGCGGCGCGCGTGCGTGCGCGCGCCCGC
>DASVUF010000359.1:0-10025 GCA_036387195.1 Pyrinomonadaceae bacterium
CCCTCTCCCTCGCCCCTCCCCTTTTCGCCTTCGGCCTAAAACCTGAAACCGACGCCGCCTGTGAACTGGAAGTTGTGGCGTAGCTCGGAAGGGACGCGCGCGATGAGGCCGCCCGTGAACGAGCCCGGCAGCTCGCGCTCCGGGTAGCGAATCATCGTGTCGCCGAAGTCGAAGCGCGTGAGGACGCGGCTCGAAGGGTAGAACTCCAGCACGCCGCCCAGGTCCATCGAGAAGTAGGTCTGCCGCCGCTGCTCGAAGTTCGGGAGGGCGAACTGCTGCCCCTCGAAGGTCACCACGTCCACGCCGGTCAGCGTGGTGACGCTGCTGAAGGTGACGAAGCCCGGCCGCGCCTTGGCGAAGAGGCCGAAGCGCTCGTGGCGGCGGCCGTACTTGACGCCGAACTGCATCTGCGCCGGGTAGCCGCCGGTCGTCGCGTCGAACCCGAAACGCCGCCGCGGGTAGAAGTTCCCCTCGGCCTCGAAGGCCAGCGAGTCGGTCGCGTTGAAGCCGACGCGCCCGCCGAAGCCCGCCTCCGCGCGCGAGCCCGCGCCCGTGCCGCCCGTGAACGGGAAGTTCAGCAGCTCCGGCGACAGCCGCAGCACCAGCGACGAGAACTGCGCGCCGACCTCGAAGCGGCGCTCCAGCCCGCCGCCGGTCGCCGCGCCCCCGCCGCCGGGGTCGTCGTCGCCGCCGCCGCCGAAGCGGAAGCCCACGCCGCCCGTGAACTGGAAGTTGTGCGTCGTCTGCGAAGGCTCCGTCACGACGACCGGCCCGCCCGGCCCGAAGAAGGGCTGAAGCTCCGGGTGCTCGCCGAAGCGGATGAGGGTGTCGCCCACGTCGAAGCGCACGAGCACGCGACGCGAAGGGTAGAACTCCACGACGCCGCCCACGTCCATCGAGAAGTGCGTCTTGCGCTCGCGGTCGAACACGACGGAGGTGGCCGCGCCCGACACGACCTGGAAGGGCGTCAGCGTCTCGCCGAAGCTGACGAAGCCGGGGCGCGCCTTGGCGAAGACGCCGAACGTGCGCCAGCGCTTCCCGGCCTTCACGCCGAACTGCATCTGCTGCGAGGCGCCGCCCGTCACGTAGTCGCGCTGCGCGCGCGAGGGGTGAAGGTTCCCCTCGGCCTCGACCGCGAAGTAGTCGTTGAAGTTGTAGGTCACGCGGCCGCCGAAGCCGGCGACGTGCTCCGTGCCGCGGAAGCCCGGCAGGTTGACCGAGAGCGAAGAGTACTGCACGCCGACCTCCGCCTTCGGCGCGTCGCGCTCCTGCGCGCGCGCCGCGTTCGCGCAGGCGAGCAGGACGAGGGCCAGGGCGGCGAGGGTGAAGGGCGCCCGTGTTGTCATCGCGTGTCTCCTTTCGTCGTCAGGGGCCCCCTAGCGCCCCGGCCGGCGGGCGCACGGCGGCCCGGCCGGCCGCCACCTCGAACGACTTCGAGGGCGGCCGGACGCTTCTGCGGGCCGGGGGCGTTTATGTCTGTCGGCTACTTCTGCTGTCTGGGGAAAAGGTAGTCAACGCCGTCGGCCGCGCCGATGACGACGCGCGCCCTGGGGCGGGGCTTGTCCGCCTCGCCCGCGCGCGCGGCGGCGGGCGAGCCGAACTCGGCCTGCGCGGGCGGCCGCCTGATGCGGCGCGCGGCCTCGTCGGCCTGCTGCGCGAAGGTCTTGTCGCCCGGCGGCGGCGCGGGCGAGGCGTCGAAGAGGTCGAGCCTGTAGTCCGGGTCGTGCAGCACCCAAAGGTTCCAGGCGCCGCCCGCGCCCACCACCGGGAGCGCCGACTCCCACTCGTACGTCTCGCCACCCCACTCGAAGGAGATGGTGTTGTCGCGCACGGAGCCGACCTTCCTGAAGTCGTGGCCGGGGCGCGGGACGAGCGAGAAGACGAAGCGGCCGCGGTCGCCGAGCGAGAACCAGACGAGCGCGCCGGCGCACCCGCCCGCGCCGCGGTAGACCGTCTCGCCGTTGACGCGCAGGCGGTAGTTCGAGACCTTGAGCTGCACGTCCTCGGGCGCGAAGTCGCGCGGCCGCTCGGCCGCCGCCTGCCGCAGCGTCGGGTCCGAGAGCGAGACCTGCACGTAGTCCACGATCTTCGCCCCCGTTCGCGGGTTGCGGAAGACGTCGAGCGCGAAGGTGTCGCCGTCGCGCAGGAACTGCGGCGCGGCGGGGAAGGCCGTCGCGCCGTAGCCGGGGTGCAGCCGCCGGCCGCGGAGCGACGGCCGCCCGCGCAATTCGCGCAGGTAGTCTTCGCCGAGCGCGCGCACCGTGACCCAGAAGTAACGCGCCTCGGCGGCGCGCTCGACCAGCAGCTCGTAGCCGAAGAACAGGTCGTTCCCGCTGTCCACGAAGACGCGGTGGAGCAGGTTCGGCTTGTCCTCGGACTCGACGAGGTTGCTGGCCGCCTCGCCGGCCGAGGGCGGCGCGGCCTCCGTGCGGATGACGACGAAGGCGCCGCTCCGCATCGGCACGATGAGTTGCGACTTGCCGTCCTGCGCGGCGGCCGCGCCCGCGCCGACTCCCGCGCCGTCCGCGGCGAAGGCGCGCGCGGGCGACGCGAGGCAGACGAGCAGGAGCGCGACGGCCTTCAGCCTTCTTCTCGTCACGGCCGTCAGCCTACTTCTCATCAACGCTCCCTTTCTTCACGATTCTAATCTTCACCTCGTCGGCGGGCTGAAAGTCGTTCATGTCCACGTTCGTGAAGTAACCGCCCTGCGCCGCCTGCGCCGCGGCGGCGGCGGCCGGCCCGTCCCGTTCCGGCGCGGCGTCCCGGCTCGCGCCGCGCGCCTCCGCCCCCGCGCCCCGCGCTTCCGCCTCCGCCCCCGCCGACGCCATCTGCTCGCGTCCGGCCGCCCGTGACGACACGCCGCGCGCGGCGCCGCGTTCCTTTTTCTCTACGTAGACCGTGCGCGTCACGACGCGCTCCATGTAGACCGGAACCTCGACGACGCGGACGCCCGCCGCCTGCGCCTCCGAAGCCGCCGCCGCGGGCGCCGTTCCCGCCGCGTCCGGCCCCGTAGGCCGGCGCGCGCCGTGCGCCGCGAGCGAGAGCAGCAGCGCCGCCGCCGCGCAGGCCGCGACCGGCGCGGGGACGCGCACGCGCGCCGCGAGCGCGCGCCGCCAGAGGGGCGCGCGGCCGAACTCCGCGCGGAAGTCCGCGAGCAGCCGCCCCGTCGCCGCGTCCGACTGCGGCGGGGCCTCCCACGCGCGCAGCAGCGCGGTCAGCTCGGGGTCTGCGGAGGAGTCCTCCGCGCCGTCCAGGGGGCCTCGCGCGCCCGCGCGCCGGCCCGCGCGCCCGAGCCGGAACGGCAGCAGCCGCGTCTGTCTCTTCTCGTCACTCATCTCCCGACCTTCCCCGCGGAGGCGACCCCGCAGTGACTTTTAAAGTAGCAGTGGAGCGCGCGGCGCAGCCGCCTGCGCGCGCGGTGCAGCCGCGACTTGACCGCGCCCAGGTCGGCGCCGACGACCGCCGCCGTCTCGGCGAGCGAAAGCTCCTCGAACTCGACGAGGATGACGACCTCGCGCTGCAAGTCGGGCAGCGCGGCGACGGCCTTGCGCACCTCCTCGGACAGCTCGGCGTCGAGCAGGCGGCGCAGCGGGCTCTCGCGCTCCTCGGCCTCGGGCTCGTCTTCGAGGTCGGCGAGCGAGAACTCGCCGCCGTGGCGGCGCAGGTGCTTGGCCGAGAGGTTGCGCACGGCGGCGTAGAGGTACGTGCGCAGGGCGGCGCGCGCGGGGTCGAAGGCGTCGGGGCGGCGCACGAGCGAGAGGAAGCAGTCGTGCGTCACCTCCTCGGCCAGCGCGGCCGAGCCGAGCATGCGGTAGGCGAAGCGGAAGACCGTCGCGCGGTGGCGCTCGTAGAGCACGAGGAAGGCGGCTTCGTCGCCGCGTCCCGCTTTCTGCAAAAGCTTTTCGTCCGTCATCCGACGGGGCGCGCCCCGCGCCCCCTCCTTGGGAACTCGCCTTGCTGCAAAGTGATTACCCGGGGAGCCGGGAAGGATACGGGCGGAAGGCGGAAGGCGGGAGGGTGAAGGACGAAGGGGCGGCCGCGCGGCGCCTCGCCCGTCCCTCATTCCTTCACCCTTCGTCCTTCACCCTTCGGCTATGACCCGCGGGCGGGCGCCGAGCGGGCGCGCCTGCTCGTAGGCGTGCGCGAGGCGCAAGATGTCGGGCTCGCCCCAGTGGCGGCCGACGAGCTGGAGGCCGACGGGCAGCCCCGCCGACGAGAGGCCGCAGGGGACGCTGACGCCGGGCAGGCCGGCGAGGTTCGCCATGCAGGTGTAGACGTCCGAGAGGTACATCGCCAGCGGGTCGTCGGTCTTCTCGCCGAGGCGGAAGGCGGGCGTCGGCGTCGTCGGCGTCAGCACGGCGTCGCAGCGCTCGAAGGCGTTCAGGAAGTCGCGCTCGATGAGCGTGCGCACGCGCTGCGCCTTGGAGTAGTAGGCGTCGTAGTAGCCCGAGGAGAGGACGTAAGTGCCGAGCATGACGCGCCGCTTGACCTCGGCGCCGAAGCCCCCCTCGCGCGTGCGGAGGTACATCTCGCGCAGGTCCTTCGGGTCTTCGGCGCGGAAGCCGTAGCGCACGCCGTCGTAGCGCGCGAGGTTCGACGACGCCTCGGCGGTCGCGATGATGTAGTAGACGGCGATGCTGTAGCCGGCGTGCGGCAGCTCTATGTCCATGACCTCCGCGCCCAGCCCGCGGTAGACCTCGACGGCCTCCTCGACGCGCGCGCGCACGTCCGCGTCCAGCCCCTCGCCGAAGAGAGCGCGCGGGACGCCGAGGCGCGCCCCCTTCAAGTCACCGCCGAGCCCCGCGGCGTAGTCGGGCACGGCCACGTCGGCGGTCGTCGCGTCGCGCTCGTCGCGGCCGGCGATGGCCCGGAGCACGGCGGCGGCGTCCCCGACCGTCAGGCCGAAGACGCTCACCTGGTCGAGCGACGAGCCGAAGGCGGCCAGCCCGTAGCGCGAGACGCGGCCGTAGGTCGGCTTGACCCCGACGACGCCGCAGAACGCGGCGGGCTGTCGCACGCTCCCTCCCGTCTCGGAGCCGAGCGCGGCGGGGACGACGCGCGCCGCCACGGCCGCCGCCGACCCGCCCGAAGAGCCGCCCGGGACGCGCCCCGTGTCCCAAGGGTTCCTGACCGGCCCGTAGGCCGAGTTCTCGTTCGACGAGCCCATCGCGAACTCGTCGCAGTTGGTCTTGCCGACGATGACGCAGCCCGCCGCGTTCAGGCGCTCGACGACGGTCGCGTCGTAGGGCGGGTGGTAGCCGGCGAGTATTCGCGAGCCGCACGTCGCCTGCATCCCGCGCACGCAGATGTTGTCCTTGAGGGCGACGGGCACGCCGCGCAGAGCGCCGACCGCGCCCCCGTCCGCGTCCAGCCGCTCGGCGCGGCTCATCGCGCCCGCGCGGTCTATCTGGAGGAAGGCGTTGAGCGCGCCGTTGAGCCGCTCGGCCGCGGCGGTCGAGCGGGCGGCCTCGGCGCGCGCGCTCGTCCGGCCGCCGGAGATTTCTGACGTGATGATTTCGATGGTTCTGTCGGGAGAGGTCATGGGGCGCACTGTGAACTAGCCGGACGAGTCTTCTACCTTAGCTTTCGGGGCGTGAGTCCTAACACCAGGAGTTTCGCGTGGACGGTTACGAACGGCCCCGCGACCCGGAAGGGGAGCCGGAAGGTGGCGGACGCCGGGAACCGAAAGCCCCGGTCACGCGCTTGCGCGTCCGCGTAATGCGGCGCGACGCGGGAAGCGGCGTCATCATAAGCGGCCGCAGGCGCGCCCCTAAGCCCGGGCGCCTGTCGTGGCCGGGATGACGGCGGGCCCCCTCAACGGGCGCGCGTCAGAGGTTCTCTTTCTCTTCCGAGCCGCCGATGACCTTGGGCACGCGGAAATGTCCGTGCGAGGGCTCGGGCGCCTGTTCGAGCGCGAGCGCCTGGCCGAGCGACGGGCGCGCGCGGTCTTCGCGCGCGGCGTCGGTGCGCTCGCCCTCGGGCGTCAGGCCGCCGATGGCCGGCTCGACGCTGCTCGTGTCCAGCTCGTTCAACTGCTCGACGTAGGCCACGATGGACGCCACCTGCGGCGCGAGCGTGCGCAACTCCTCGTCCGTGATTTCGAGGTGCGCGAGCGCGGCGATTTTCTTGATGTCTGCTTCTGTGATGGGCATGTCGCTACCGAAAAGTTTTAGTCCGCGAGCCGAAGAGTCTGAAGGGGGTGGCGGCCGCGAGCGGGAACGCGAAGGGCAGTACGAACAGCAGCGGGCTCGACGCGCACGCCGCGGCCGGCGCACGCGCCCCGCCCGTGCGGGACAATTCGCCGGCCGTCGGAATCAATTGCCCCGGGCCGCTCACTTCCTGACCCCCGCGCGGTTCATGCAGCTCCCGGCGGCGAGCAGGAAGCGGCGGCGCAGCTCGTCGTCGTGGATGGCCGAGGCGGCGTCGTCCAGCTCGACGGCGCGGCCGAGCGCGGCCTCTTCGCGCGTGAGCTGCTCGTAGGGCGAGTCGCGCAGGCGCGCGCGCTCGGCGCGGACGGTCTGCGGGTCTACGCGGAACTCGACGTAGGTGACGACCGCCTGCCCGAGCAGCGAGTTGAGGCGGAAGACGAGCTGCGGGGCGACCTGCTCCAACTGCCTGCGCCAGGTCGTGTCCGGCACCGAGACGACCAGCGTCTTGCGGTAGAGGCGGAACGGGACGGCGCAGCCGCGCAGCGCCTCGCCCGCCACGCGCCGCCACGCGGCGAAGCTCGCGGCCTCCATCACCTCCTCGCTCTCGCCGGCCGCGCGCAGCAGCTTGGGGAGCGCCTGAAACAGTTCGTCCATTGTCGGCTGTCGGCCTTCGGCTTGTGGCCGTCGCGCGTCGGCTTTCAGACGGCGACTTTTTTTGTCGGCCTTCCTGCATTAAGCTAACGGCTAAGAGCCATGAGCCGTCAGCTATTGCGGGGAGTGTAATGGAAAACGAACGACTGTCACAAGCGGCGCCCGCGAAGGAGTCCCCGCGCCTCGACGCGATGACGCCGCTGATTCTCGCGTCGGCGAGCCCGCGCCGCTCGGAGATTCTGACGGCCGTGGGCTGGCCCTTCGAGAAGCACCCGGCGAACGTGGACGAGACGCGGCGCGCGGGCGAGCAGGCCGAAGACTTCGTCCGCCGGCTGGCGCGCGAGAAGGCCGAGGCGGTCGCCGGAAGCCGCCTCTTCGGGCTCGTGCTCGGCGCCGACACGACGGTCGTCGTGGACGGCGAAATCCTTGAGAAGCCGCGCGACGCGGCGGACGCGCGCCGCATGCTCCGCCGCCTGAGCGGGCGCTGGCACGAAGTCCTGACCGGCGTCGCGCTGGTGCGCGCCGAGGCGGGGCGCGCCGTCGTCGGCGTCGAGCGGACGCGCGTGCGCTTCGCAGAGACGGGCGAGGAGGAGATAGCGTGGCACGTCGAGACGGGCGACGTGCTCGACAAGGCCGGGGCCTACGCCATCCAGGGGCGCGCCGCGCTCTTCATCGAGGCCATCGAAGGCGATTACTGGAACGTCGTCGGCCTGCCCGTCCGCCTCGTCTACGAACTGGCGCGCGGCCTTGAGGCGGAAGCGCGCCGTTGAGCGGAGCGCGGGAGCCGGAAGTAAAAAGGGGGTTGGGACGGGGGCGCGCCGCCTCCCGTCCCAGCCCCCTTCGTGACCGTGACGCCCTCCCCGGCGGTCGGGCGTCGGCCTTAAACCTTTACTGCGCGCCGAGCATCTTGTTGAGGCGGCCGGAGAGCGCCTCGACGAGGCTGTTCTTGGGGTTCGGGTCGTAGCCGCCGACGACGGGGGTTGTGACCGCGCCGCGGCGGTCGAGGATGACGACCGCGGGAATCTGGTCGGCGCCCGTCCGCTTGAAGAGCGCGCCCTCGGGGTCGCGCAGCACGGCCGCCTTCAGCCCCGCCTTGCGCGCGAAGGCGCGCAACTGCTCGTCGCTGGCGTAGGTCTTCGACTGCGGCTTGTCCGAGTCGGTCGTCACCCAGTAGACGCGCACGTCGCGCTCGCCGAACTGTTCGGCCAACTCCTGAACGCCCTGCGCCTGCTGCCGCGAGAGCGGCCCCAGCAGCGACGAGCCGAAGGCCAGCACCACCACGTCGCCCCGCAACATCTGCGAAGTTATCTCGCCGCCGTCGGTCGTCTTCAGCTTGAAGTCGAGCGCCGACTGCGCCCCGGCCGTCTGCGTGACCGACGCGGCCGCGAGCAGCAAAGCCAACGTGAGCGCGGCCGCCGGGCGGCCCATTGTGCGAAACATTTTCATCTCCTTGCGTCCTGCGCCGGCCGCCCCGGGGGCCGAGTGATTCGGCCTCTTCCGCGGGCGCTTCGTGCGAGAACGCGGGCAATCATGCCGGACATTTGATGTGCGGTCAAATCGAATGGTTGGATTCGAAACACCGCCGCCCCCTTCAAAAACGGACGGCGCAAGACCCGGTTTTCGTACGCCGATTCTACAACCCACGCGGGCGCGCGCTCAGTCCGCCACAGCTCCAACCTTTTGTGAACTCCGCGCACGCGAACCGCGAAGCCGGGCCGCTAGACTCGCCCGTACATCGTTAATCCTGGGTCATCAGGGGAGGAGAATTTATGGACAAGAGTCTTACGGGGAGGCGGGTCGCCATCCTCGTCGCCGAGGGGTTCGAGCAGTCGGAGTTGGACGGGCCGCAGCAGGCGCTCGAAGGGGCGGGCGCCGAGACGCTCATCGTCTCGCCGGCGGAGGAGGGCTGGGTGCAGGGCTGGAAGCACTTCGACCTCGGCGACCTCTACGAGGTGAACGTGCCGCTGGCGGAGGCGGACGCGGCGGACTTCGACGCGCTGCTGCTGCCGGGCGGCGTCGCCAACCCCGACCAACTGCGCATGACGCCCGAGGCGGTCGCCTTCGTCCGCGCCTTCTTCGACGCGGGCAAGCCGGTCGCGGCCATCTGCCACGCGCCCTGGACGCTCATCGAGGCCGGCGTCGTCAAGGGGCGCACGATGACCTCCTGGCCGTCGGTCAAGACCGACCTCGTCAACGCCGGCGCGAACTGGGTTGACCGGGAAGTCGTCGTTGACAACGGCCTCGTGACGAGCCGCAAGCCCGACGACATCCCCGCCTTCAACGAGAAGATGCTCGAAGAGTTCGCCGAAGGCGCGCACCGCGCGCAGAAGGCCGCGGGCGGACAGTAAGCAGCCGGCAGATAAAAAAACGGGCGGCGCGTCCGGTCAATTGTCGGCCGGGACGCGCCGCCTCTGTTTTTTTCTACCGGCCGCCGGCTTCCGGCCGCTTTTCTTCGGGCGGCGCGCCGAAGACCTCCGTGTGGAGCGCGACGTACTCGTCCCAGGTGTCCATGTCGCGCGCGACGTAGGGCGAGGCGGCGGGGACGCGCAGCAGGTCGGCGCGTCGCGCGTCGAAGAGGGCGCGCAGGCCGCGCTCGGGGACGAGGGTCAGAAGCTCCGCGCGCAGGGCGAGGTCAACGAGGACGGGGTGCCCGCCGCGGCCGCGCCACTCCGGCGCGACGAGCCGCGCCCCCGCGCGCCGCCACTCCCCGATCAGCCTGCCGACCTCAGCGGGCGGCACGGCCGGCTGGTCAACGAGCGCGACGAGCGCCGCCCCCGCCCCCGCCGGCAATGCCGCCACGCCGCGCGCCACCGACACGCCCATCTCGCTCCCTTCGACTTCGTTGAAGGCGAACCGCACGGACGGCAGGTGAGCCAGCGCCGCGCGCACCTCCTCGCCGCGCCGCCCCACGACGACCACCACCTCTCCGGCCCCGCCCTCGCGCAGGGCGCGGACGCACGCCTCCACGACCGTCACGCCGCCGAACGGCAGCAACGGCTTGAAAGCCCCCATCCGCCGCGAACGCCCCGCGGCGAGGAGAACTGCTGCGACTGTGCTCATCGGGAAAATAGGCGGGTGAGAGCGGCGGCCGGTAGACGGTAGAGAACTCTTCGCCGGCCGGGCCGCCGCCGTCGTCGCCGCAGCCGGCCCCCGCCGGGCGGAGCCACCGGCGGCCGGCCGCTTCAATTCCTGCGACTACTTCAATTCCTGAAGCGCGCGGAGGAC
>DASVUF010000360.1:0-27855 GCA_036387195.1 Pyrinomonadaceae bacterium
GCTGCGCCTCAGAGATATGAAGAAGTTACGGATTCTTATCACATGTGAGACGTTAGACGGGCGGGGCGGCACGGAGTTGTATGTCCGCGACGTGGCGCTCGCCATGCTGCGGGCGGGGCAGACCCCTGTGGTCTATACCAACCGTCCCGGCGCCGTCGCGGCCGAAATTCGCAACATGACCATCCCGGTCGTGGAACGCCTCGACGCGGTCGGCTTCACCCCCGACCTCATTTACGGTCAGCATCACCTGCCGACGATGGCGGCGCTCCTGCGTTTCCCGGACGCGCCGGCCGTCTACGTCTGCCACGACTGGTACGGGGTGAACGCCTTCGCCCCGAACTTCCCCCGCATTCTGCGCTTCGTGGCGGTTGACGACGCGTGCCGCGACCGTCTCGTCTGCGAGGACGGCGTCGAGGAGTCGCGCGTCCGCGTGCATACAAACTCCGTGGACCTCGCACGGTTCGAGCGGCGGCCTCCGCTCCCCGCGCGGCCGCGTCGCGCGCTGGTCTTCGGCAATTACACGGGGGAGAGTCCGCACGCGACGGCGCTGCGCGCGGCGTGCGCTAGGCACGGCGTCCAACTCGACGTGATCGGGGAGAAGATGAACAACGCCGTCGCCGACCCGGAGGCTGTTCTTAAGAATTACGACATCGTCTTCGCCAAGGGGCGCGCCGCGCTCGAGGCGCTCGCGGTGGGCGCGGCGGTCATCGTCTATTCGGGGGTTCGTTACCTCGGGCCGATGGTTCGGGCGGAAGACGTCGAGCGTTTGCTCCCCCTGAATTTCGGAATCCGCGCTATGGGAGACGCGCTCACGCCGGAGGAGTTGTCGGCGCGCGTCGAGAAAGAACTCGGCCGTTACCACCCCGAGGACGCGGCCGAGGCCAGCGCGCTGGTAAGGGCGCGCGCGGGCCAGGCGGCGGCCACGAGCGCCATTCTGGAGATGTGCGAAGAGGTGGTGGCCGAATACGAGCAGGCAGGGGGTGGACGCGACCCTCGCGGCGAAGGGACGGCCGCCGCGGCTTATCTGGAGCGCCTTGGCGAACAACTGAGGGCGCAGCGCCAAAGCGTGCAGGGCTCCGCCGCCGCGAGACTCAGCAGCCGCCTCGAACGCTACCCGCGTCTCGCCGGAGTCCTCCGCCCGCTCGCTCGCGCCCTCGTGCGCTGACGAGCGCCCCGCTTTTCACGACGTTAGCCACGACCCGGAACGCCCCGCCCCTTCAGGGTCATTAGCAGAGGGCTTTTAGGGTGGAGAAAGTGCGTGGCCTTCAACTCGACGCGGCCGGGGGAGGCGTGCGAGAGCTTCCAGCGGGAGGCGAGCGTCGCGAGCATGAGCACGCCTTCCATGTACGCGAAGCCCTCGCCGATGCAGCGGCGCGGCCCGCCGCCGAACGGGAAGTAAGAGAAGGCGGGCCGCGCGCGCTTCGCCTCGGGCGTCCATCGCTCCGGGTCGAAGCGCTCGGGCCGCGGGTAGTAGCGCGGGTCGCGGTGCATCAGGTACTGGCTGACGACCACGAGCGCCCCGGCGGGGATGGTGTATGCGCCGGCCCGGTAATCTCGCACGGCCGTCCGCACCAGACGCGGGACGGGCGGGTAGACGCGCATCGCCTCCTCGAACACCATGCGCGTGTAGACGAGCCGCGGGAAATCGTCGAAGGTCGGCGGAAGCCCGCCGAGCACGCTTTCCAATTCGCGGTGTAGCCTCTCTTCGACCTCCGGGTGCTGCGCCAGCAGGTGCCAGGTCCACGTGAGCGTCGTCGCCGCGTTCTCAAAGCCGCCGATGAAGAGCGTCACCGCCTCGTCGAGGATTTGCCGGTCGCTCGTAAGGCCGTCGTCTTCTTCGCCGTCGCGCGACAGCAGCAGCGACAGCAGGTCACCCTCGTCGCCGCCCGCGCGCCGCCGCCCCGCGATGATTTGGGAGATGAGGGTTTCGAGCGTCACGCGCGCCCCCTTCAGCCGACGGCGGCGCGCGGGGGAGAGGCGGCCGGCTAGACCGGCGGCGGGCCCGAACGATTTGAACCCGCTCAGCCCCATGCGGAACGCCGAGATGATTTGTTCGTGCTCGGCGTCAACGCTCGTGCCGAAGAGAGTCCGGCTGGCGATGGGCAGTGTGATTAGCCGCATCGCCTCAAGGACGTCGAGCGTGTCGCCGTCGCGCCAGCGCCGCGTGACCTCCTCCGTCAGTCTCACCATCGTCTCGCCGTAGCCCGCGAAGCGCTGGTGGTGAAAGGCGGGCTGCGTCAGCCTGCGCTGGCGGCGGTGGAAGACGCCCTCGCTCGTGAGCAGCCCTTCGCCGAGAAAGTTATCGCGCCGAACGATGCCGCGGCCTTTGAGGAAGTTGGCGTAGTGAGTCTGGAGCACGCCTTGAACGAGGTCCGGGTGGTTCAGCAGGTAGACGTGACGGCGGCCTATCCTGAAGTGGACGACATCCCCGTAGTCGCGCGCCATCCGCTCCATGAACCCGAGCGGGTCGCGCTGGCTGTCGAGGTGTAGCCCGGCGCCGAAGAACTGGCTCTTCGGCCCCGGCGGGTATAGGGTGTTCATAAATGTCACGAATGTCCGGGCGTACGCCGACAAAATTTATCGGGCGCGGACAGCCCCTTGCGCGGCGGACGGGGCCGGTTAACGGCGCGCGCGGATGTGCCGTGCGAACTCCCCGGCGATGGACTGATTGACCCAGCCGCGGTGGTGCCCGCCCGAATGTTGATTGTCTGTCGTCAGCCCCGGCATCGCCTCGCTGACCGACCTCACCCTCGGCGCCCAGTCCGCGAACGCGACGCCGTGTCGGGCCGCCCAGGACTTCAACCAGTGGTAAGAATCCGTCTCGTCGCTCCAGCTCACGATGAGCGTCGAGTGATGCTCCTCGGCGTAGGCCTTTATCCCCTCGATGACCGACGCCTCTAACTCGGCGACCGACCGTTTCGCGCCCGGCTGCTTCGCGGCTTCGCGCATCATCCGGCCCCTGACGCGCTGCCGGTAGGCCGCGCGCGCGAGAAGGCCGACGTGCGTGTCCTCCAGGAGAAAGCGCAGAGGTCCCGTCAGGCTTCCCCACGCCGGGCTGCCCGCGATAACTATCCCGTGCCTGTCGCCGCTCCGGAACGCCAAATCGTCCTCAAAATCGTTGTCACACCCGAGGTATAAAATTACCGCGGGGGGCCCGAGCCGCGCCCCGTAACTGCGGAGGCGGAGCAGGGATTGCTCCCCTCCGAAACCTGCGACGCCCAGATTGACCACGCCGAAGCGCCTCGCGTAAAACCCCTCGTCGTCGCGGTTGAGGAGGAGGTCGAGCTGCGCCGGGTAAGAGGCGTCGGCCGGCGTCCCGGTCCCCTGCGTGTACGAGTCGCCGACGGCGAAGACGAGCGAGCCGTAGCCCTCGAAGCCCCGCTGAAAGTTGGCCGTGCCCAGACCGTTGGAGATGCTTTCCTGCTGGTGGTCGGTCGTGGCGAAAAGGTGCGCGTCGGGCCGGAGGCGGAAAGCCGTCTCCGGGTCGTACTCGTACGCGGCGGGGATGACGGGGTAGCGCCGCGGCGAGAAGACGCGGAGAGCCGTCTCCGCGATCAGGAACGCGAACGGGAAGGCGAGCAGCGTGAGGAAGATTTTTTTGAGTGGACTCTTAACCGACAACGTGCTCATGGCTCGGAACTCCCGGCGCGACGGCGGAAGGCAGCGGAAAGTTAAGGGAGCAAGACCCTCCCCGCGCCTGTCTGGATTATGGTCTTCACGTCGGCTCGGCGGGGGAGGCGCCGGCGCGTGGGCGGAGGTCGGCGGGGCCGTTCCGTATAGGCGCCACGGCGTGAGAGAGCCAGGGGTGTCGGTGGCCGCCGAGGTCGGGCTCCGCGCTCAAGTCTTTTTCGCGTCGGCTCTGCGCGACCCTCCGGTACGTATTCAACATCAGCGGCGACACCGCCCCGGGCGAGAAGACTTCCTCGTAGCGCCTGCGCGCGGCGCGTCCCATGCGCTCGCGCAGACCCGAGTCGGCGGCGAGGCGGCTCATCGCGTCGGCCAACGCCGCCGGCTCTCCGGGGGGGACGAGCATGCCCGTCTCCGGCGTGACCATGTCGGTCACGCCGCCGACGGCCGAGGCGATGACCGGCAACCCGCACGACATCGCTTCCACGATGCTGTTAGGGGTGCCCTCGGTCAGGGAAGGGAGGACGAAGACGTCAAGGCTGCGCATGAAGTCGCTTTTTTCCACCACCCCCGAATAGGGTTCCAGGAACTCACAGCGCCGAGAGACGCCCGCGGCCTCGGCAAGTCTGACGGCCCTCTGCCGCTGAGACCCTGCGCCCGCGACCTTCAGGAGACTATCTTCAAAACGGCGGCCGACCGCCGCGAACGCTTCGACCAGAACCAGCGGCCCCTTCAGATGTTCGAGGCGCGCGGCGAAGCCGAAAGTCCCCCCGCGGCGCGCGGGCAGGCGTGGCGCATGCCCTTGCAGTAAATCTTCCCCCATCACTGGGAGCACCGTGATGGGGATGGCGCGGGGCAGCTCTTCAAGGCACCGGCGGCTGAGGGCCGGCGACAGGGCGGCCACCTCCGAGCAGAGGGGGAGCGCCGCGACGAACTGTTCGTAGTAGGCCGCGAAGGCGGGAGGGTGGTAAGGGATGCCCAACTCCTGATAGAGCACGGGGAGGCCCGCCTCCCGGGCCGCCTTTATCATCACCGCCGCGCTGGGGTCCGGGGTCACGACGTGGACGAGGTCCGCGCGGCTCCGCGCGAAATAGTCGCGGCACTTCCCGTAGTAACTCTCGGCGATGCGGGTGCTGAGCTTCTGCACCTTTCGGCGGATGAGACGTTGCGAGGGGGGGAAGGCGTCTAAGAGGCGCGCGGCGAGTTTACGCCCCGCGCGGAGCGAGGTCTGCACGCCGGCCGGGGCGATGGTGTTGACCGGCGCCCCCGCCGCCTTCAGCCGCTGATAGTAAGGGTCGTCCGCCGCGTGCGGATACATGAGCAGCACCGACGGGCAATGGCCCGCGGCCCGCAGGTGAGTCGCGTAGGTGACGAGCGTTTCGTCGGCGCCGCTGATGGGGCCAAAGAACTGCCCCTTGCAGAGGACTACCTTCATCTTCCACGCTCCGCTCGTCCCTGCGAGCGCGCGCGCTGGTCTGCTGGTGGTTCTGCTTTGCGCCGCCCCGCCGCGGCGCGGGCCAGCACGAAGCGAACGTTCGAAGGGCGTGTCGCCCGGTGTACGACGCCGAGCGGGTGCAGGCGCAGCGCCGCCAACATGTTCCTATGCGCGGTCAGGAGGTGGCCGCCCTTGAGACAGCGGCCGGTCTCCCAGATCAGGTGGTTCGCCATGTTGCGCGAAAACCGTCGGCGGGCGGTCTGCCGCCTCGCGCGCGGGGCGCCGAGGGCGCGGGGGAGCTTGAGCCAACGCTCGCGGTGGGCGCGCGTGATGCGGCGCATCATCCCGACGGCGTCGGAGGTGAACTGTCCTGAAGCGGCCGTCGCCTTTCGGTAGATAGCCACCGGCCGCTCGACCGCTATCACGGGGTAGAGTTCGGCGAGGCGAATCCACAAGTCCCAATCTTCAATGCCGGGGAGCGTGGCGCTGGGGAGGCCGATGCGAAAAAGACACGACCGGCGGAAGAGCGCGGAAGGGCACGGGATGAAGTTTCTCTCCAGCAGCTCCCAGAAGATGTCGCCCTGCGGGCAGGTTGTGGGGTACATCTCGCCCGTCGGGGCGCCATTCTGATCGCCGAGGAGCGCCTGCCCGTAGACCATCCCCGCCTCCGGGGCGGCCGCCAGCGCCTCGGCCTGCGCGTCCAGGGAGCCGGGCAGCCGCACGTCGTCGTCGTCGAGAAAGGAGATGTACTCGCCGCTGCTGGCAAGGATGCCCAGATTGCGCGCCCCGCCCAGCCTCTGATTCCGTTCGGCGCGCACGTAGCGGATGCCGTCGAAGGCGCGACACACTTCGGATGTCGCCTTCGTCGAAGCATCGTCAACCACGACGATCTCGACGTCCTTCCCGGCCCCGCGCGCGCTCTCCACCGCGCGCGGGAGGAGGTGTGGGCGGTTGTAGGTGGCAATGATGACGCTTACCTTATGCATCGGCGAGACGGCCTGACGGACCGGGCGAATGTGACATTTCGGGAGATTGTACCACGACATATTAAGTCTTCTATTCTGACAATCGCCGCTCTCCACGACGACCGCGACGCCCTGCCCGGCATCCGGCAGACCGGCAACTTCAAGTACGTCGTCAGGTTTCGTTGCAAAAATCGATATCACATTGTTCAGGTATTTCACGCGCCTGAGCTTGCAGTCCTTCGGCACAACCTTCTCCTCCTGTGAAGCGCTGAAAGCCTCAGGGTAAGCCGCATTTTTATCGACGCTGATCGGGAATGGCAGGCGGCGGCGCCCCGCCCTCATCATCTTCTTAAAGAAGCGTTTCGCCGCGGAAACATCACGTTTCGTGCTGAGCATGAATTCTATGGTCTGCCCCTCCTTGTCTACTGCGCGGTACAGATACTTACATGACTTTCCGACTTTGATGTAGGTCTCATCCACACGGTATGAGGCGCCGCTCATCCGCAGATGTTGACGAATGCGTTTATTGATTTCGGGAGCATACCTTTGTACCCAACGAAACACCGTCGAGTGGTCTACTTCGAGTCCGCGCTCGCGCATCATCTCTTCGACATCGCGGTAAGATAGCTGGTAGCGACAGTACCAGCGAACACACAAAAGGATGAGCGACGGCTCGAAGTGACGCCACTTGAACGAGGGCTTATCTTTTTTTCAAGGGTATGATCCCGGAGAATAATGGCCGAACTGAAGAGCGGATTATAGCTGGGAGGCAATTCCTGCAACACTACCCTCGGCAATCCGGTGCCATATAATTCACCGGCTGCGCACTGGCCAGTGAAAAAATAGGAGAGAGGATTAGATATGGTGGAAGTAGATGTGGTGCGCCGCTTCGAGAAGGTTTACATAGGCGACAGCTTGATCGAGCGCATAGAGCTGAATCTCTTCACCGCCGTGTGTAAAATCTTTCTGAGCGGTGCTTCGTTACTAGAAGAAGAAGGGAAGATTTTCAATCCTGCACAACGATACGAGCCAGCATGTTTAAGTTTTAAGGACGTAAAGTCCATCACCTGCCCGGAAGGCGAGTTTTATTTGAACAACACGGTGGTGGATTTTGAGGCCACTATGGTTGGTCATGACTTGGTTAGCTTCAGACTGGAGATGACGGGCGGTCGGGAGAACGAGACCTTCATGCGCTCTTTGGTACTTGTAGCGCATGATTTTTCGTTAGATGCTGCTGAGTAATCTGGCGTTTGAGGCTAGGCTTATGATCAGAGGGCCTTCTGAACCCGGCGTATGGGCTCATACATCGATAGGATGTTAAGCCAACTCGCTCCACTGCGCCCCGTCCGCTAGTGGCGCCTTGACTAATTATTTAGCCAACGGGAGCCTCGCTTCTATTAGCACCTCTGGTTAAGGCAGTTAATATCAATCTCATTCTCATGAAGGAAATGGCCGGCCGGGCGTTGGACGCCGGCCGGCCACTCGGTTTCACACTATAGCCTGGCTACTGCCCGAACCGCCGCCGGTACTCGTCCGAGGAGAGGAACGCCTTGACCATCTCGGCGCGGCGGTAGTCGCCGCCGAACTCTTCGAGCTTCGACAACCAGAATTGGTAGCCGGAGAAGTCCGCGTCGGGCGCGGCGTCCGGGTCGCGGCGCAGGTAGCCGAAGTACTGCATCAGCACGAACGCGCGGTTCGTCTCGCGCCGCCGCAGGGTCTCCCCCTCGACGAGCGCCCGGAGGACGTTGGCTCGCGCCGCGGTCGGGTCCGGCATGCGGAAGGCTTGAAGCGCGTTGTCGAGGTCCTCGTTTCTCAACTCGACCCCGGCCGTGGCGTAGAGGGCGCGCGTGAAGGCGTCGCCGTCCATGCCCTCGGGGTACTTCGAGAGAAAGCGCTCGGCCGTGACGAAACGCAGGAAGTATGCGGTCTGGTTGGCGGCCAGCCGCCCCTGCCAGCCGTCCCGGCCGACGACTACGCCCTCGCCGAGGCGCCGCGTGTCGGGCAGGAACTCGTCGAGCACTAACGGCGCGGGCTTGCCCGGCAGGTTGCCGTAGGCCGCGCGGTACGTGCGGTAGACGAGGAAGCCCGTCTCCTGAAACTCTATCGAGAGGAAGAAGGCGGCCGAGGTGTCAACGCGCTTGACCTCGCGGCAACCGTCAAACAAGCCGCACGTCTCGACGCCCTGCGTCCAGAAGGCGAGCCCCTCGTCGTCCGGCTCGCGCGCCAGGAAGTCGGCGTAGTGCTGGCGGACGAAGAACTGCGTGTCATAAATCTGGTTAACGAGCGCCGCGTTGAAGCTGAACGACTGGTTGCCATCCCTCGTGCTGAAGGATATCTCGGGCGGGGTGAAGGCGTAGCCGTACTTGGAGGGAATCAGTTTGATGGTCGCGTCCCCGCTCGCCGGGTAGGTGACGTTGACCGTGACGGCGCCGGCCGCGTTCGTCAGCGGCGCGCCGAGCGACTGTTCGCCCAACCTCACGGCCACGCCCGGGACGGCGTCGCCGGCCGCATCCGTGACGCGCACGAAGACGGTCACGTACGGAATCAGGGTGAGGTTGACGGTCTGGTTGCCGCTCAGGTTATTCACGCCCGCGGCGAATCTGAGGTACTGGCCCGCCTTCGACGGCGAGAGGGTGTAGCCGCCGCCCGCAGGCAGTCCCGCGAAGGAGTAGTTCCCGGCCGCGTCGGTCGTGGTGACAGCCGCGGCCGAGCCGCTGAGCATCACGGTCACGTCGGGAATCACGTTGCCACGATTGTCCGTGACGCGCCCCGAGATGGTGTAGCGCGGCGCCGAGTCCGAAGTCGCGACGAAGTCAGCCGTGGCGCCGCCGCCGAGGCAGCGCGTGCTGACGAAGTTGAGCGCCTGCGGCGTGAAGCTGAGCCCGACCTTCGACGGCGTCACCTTCACACCGTTGCGGCAGCCAAGGTCGCCCGAGGAGTAGTTCCCCGAAGCGTCCGTCTGCGCCGCGCGCGTCTCGACCGCGCCCTCAAAGTTTAGCTCGAAGGTGACGAGGACGCCGGCCACCGGGGCGCCGGCGTAGTCCGTCACGCGACCCGAGACGGAGTAGACGGGCGTAGGCGTCGGCGTCGGCTGCGCGAGTGTGGGGTCGGGCTGCCACGCGGGGTTCACCTCTTCGGCCGTGCCCGTGGTGGCGCGCGCCTGCCCCGTGCCGTCGGGGCTCATCAAGTAGATGGCGTAGGCGCCGCCGCGGTCGCTCGTGAAGGCTATCGTCTTGCCGTCGGGCGACCAGGTCGGGTGGCGGTCGGCGCGGAAGTCGCTGGTCAGCCTCAACTGCCCGCCGCCGTCGGCGTTCATCAAGAAGATTTCCGCCGGGCCGAACTGGAAGTCGTTCTCGTATGCGATGCGCGAGCCGTCGGGCGACCAGGCGGGCGCGAGGTCGGCGCCCTGACCGGAACTAAGTTGACGGGGCTGTGCGCCGTCGGCGTTCATCACGAAAATCTTGGTGTTAAAGAAGTCGGGGCCGCTCGCGTAGGCTATCAGCTTGCCGTCGGGCGACCAGGCGAGGTCGCGGTAGACGGAGTTCGTGTTCGTCAGCCGCCGCCGGCCGCCGCCGTCGGCGCCCACGAGGCAGACGTCGTAGTTCGGCGCCGCGTCGCAGACGAACGCGATCTGCGTGCCGTCGGGCGACCAGGTGGGCGTCTGCGTGATGGCGAAGCCCGTGTTCTGCGTCAGCGCGCGCAGCCCCGCGCCGTCCACGCCGACGACGTAGAGGTTGCTGCCGCGGTCGGCCGAGATGACGAGCCGCGTGCCGTCGGGCGACCAGGCGGAGTCGGCGACGCCGGCCAGACGCCCCTGCGTCACGTTGGTCCGGACGTTCCGGTCAAGGTCGAGCACGAAGATGTCGGCGCCTGCGGACGTGCGCGAGAGGAAAGCGATTTTGCCCCGCGGCGCTGTCGTCTGTGCGCGGGTCTGCACGGCGTTCGTGAGAAACAGTGATGCCCCGAGCAGCAGGCACATGTAGGCAAGGGTGCGCATGAGAATAGTCCTGTAGAAAACTGTTTGTGTTATCCCGCTAAAATTTTTAGGGTCGCCCTGAACCGCCGGCGGGACGCGACAATCCCGACACGTGAGGCCGGAGTGTCCGCGTTGGCGCGACAGTAAGCCAACCTTCGATGACCGTACGTGCGCGGCGGTTGCTCAGACGGTGAGCCACGCCGCCGGCGAAACAGCCTTCTGCGCAGCCTGTTCCCCTCCCTTTTTTCAGCCGAATGTAGGTCAGAGGAGTCCCGCCGCTGAACACAGAGGCGCAAGGCTTGCCGCGCCCTCGGTGAAGAGGGATGCATCTAGGTGAGCGCCGCTCTAAGGGTATCCAGGCGGAGTCCGGTAATAAAATCTATAAGGAAAGCCGCCGCGGCGTCCTCACCCCTCGGGTGACCGCGGCGGCTCCCGGCCGTCCGCCAAGCCGCGCTGAACTTAAATGCTATTGCTTACTGGCCGGAGATGAGGAATACGTCGTAGGCCGGCCTCCGCGCGATCCGGCCCTTTGTCCCCGTGACCTGAGCCTGGCACCTGAACCGTTGCCGTACCGGTCGCGCCGCCTCACTTCCCTGTAATTGAGAGAAACCGACTCGATGTGGAGCGACTGTAGGGTGTGCAACTCTTCAGCTTGTGAAACGCCGTCGTGGTTGATGACCTGCCACAGCCGCAGGGAAGCAAAAATCGAGTCGTTGACGTCAATCAGGCCGTCCGAGACGCCACCATTCTCAACCCTGTCGAATTCGGCCAGCGCCGCGAAGCCGTTCGGCCTCGGCGACGGCGGCTGAATGGTGTAGTTGCCGAGCTCCCGTCCGTGGCGTTGTTCCACATGCCCATCCCCTGCCCGGCCGCCGCCGCCAACCTCTGGTCAGGGGTAGTCGTCCCCGGAGGGTTAGCCCAAGAATCGCTGGAGCCGCCCACCGAAATCCCAACCAGAATTTTAATGCGGCCGTCGGGCGAAAGGCCGTGCGCGGCGTCGAGCGGCTCCTGATCCTTATAACATTTGGGGCAGTCCGCGTAGGCGGTCGGGGAGAGCGAAATGAGTATGAGCAGGAAGGCGCACCGTGAAGTCTTCATCTTATCCCTCGGCACATGCCGGGTTGTCCCCGAAGCCTTAGCTTTGACGCTTGGGCAGGCTCTTGAGGTAAGCCTTGAGAGACTCGAAGGAGTTTCCGAAACGCGGATTTATCATTTGCTTGATGGGCTCAGACTCACTACTGCCCAGCGTATCTAGCGTGCCGTCGTTGGCGATCTTGAGGGCGCCTAACGGTCCCATCCCTAAAGCGCCTAATCTGCCGGTGGTGTCGAACTCTAAAAAAAGAAGGTACTCTTTGCCGATAGAGAAAAGCTCAAAGTCGTCGTACTTCGAGGTGACCTCGACCCCGTCTATCTCTTTAGCGCCGCCCAAGGTGGTGACTAAAAATTCACCGTCCCGGAAGGCGCCGAGTTCGGGCGGCAGTGCGCCTGAGAACGCATCAGGCGTCCTCGACGCGCCGGGCTCCGACAGGATTTCAACGGTCTGAAACTTATAGGAGCTTACGATTCGCTCCTCTCCGTTCAGGCGGGTAACTACCGCGACCGCTTGGCCACAACGATGGTGTAAAGGGACGCGGCCGTTTCCACGTCTCTGGGGACGCTATATGAGCTGGTGTTATACGACTTCTGTATCGTGATTTTTCGCTCGTCACGCAGCTTGGCCAGCTTGACGCGTTCACGGAGAGTCAGGCCGTACTTTTTATCTCGCGCTTCTAATTCTTCGATTTGTTGTTGGTCGGGTTTCGGCTCCGCTTTCGAGGCGCTAATTTCGTAGGCGCGCAGAATTTCTACTCCCGTGTAAAATAATTGTCAACGCAATGTTCACCCGCCCGCATGGAAACATTGAACTTACGCCTCCTTGACGCGAATGCGGCGCACCCGGCTAAGGGGAAGCTGACTAAAAGAGAAGGGGCGGGCACCCGATAGAGGCCCGCCCCCTGTCCCTTCTTCACGCCGCCCCGGCTTCAGCTTGCGCCGTCGGTGGTAGTTGAACCGGGGCCACATGCGAAATATGCCTCTCGTCTTGTGAGCCCTAAAGCCTGGAGGGGCCTCGCCACACGGTGACAAACGAAGGGGTGGGCGCAAGCCCCTCGCTTTGTGCTCACGTGTTCCAGTAGAAGGGGGGCCGCGGGCGCCCCTCCCTTCTCTGTTGGCGGTTCAGCGAGTATCACCGGAAGCCACCCGAAGCCTAACGGCCTACGCTTTGTGCAGGCGCTTCCGTGTTTCGAAGCGCCCCACTAATAACATTCTTGGTTTTGGTAGTCCCACACCAGTTGCGTGCAGGCGGCGTCCATGTCGCCGCCCTGAAGCACTAACTGATCTATGTAGCGCTGCTGCCAGACCGGCGGCAACTGTCCCGCGATACAGTTGGCTAAGAGCTGATCGGAGTTTCGTGAGCAGCTATATGACGACGACAGCATGGGCGAGTAATGGGGCAAGTTGCAGGTGGTCCCGTAGTCGGCGTGCGCGACCTCACAGTTGTTGTAACAGGTCGTAGACCCGCCATTCCAGGCGCAGTCGTCGTAGCACACGTCCAGGTAAGTGTAGGCGCTGTTGCAGTCGTCGGCCTTCACCGGCGAGGTGGAACGGCTGAGGGTGACAAATCCCAGGCAGAAGAGTAGGACGCCTAAGATGAGGAGTTTACGGACACTACGTAAGGTTCCGGTGTCGAACATGGGTATGCTCCTTTGCTGGCTTGGCGGTAGAAGTGTGGCGCGGGCGGTTTGAGCGGGAGTCCTTCGGTTGAGGTCTGCCCCGGCGCCTAACCGGCGTGCTGCCTCCGACCCTCGGTCTGACGGCCGTACGCGGAAGTGTTGCTGGAACGCGGGGCGAGAGGTGCTAGACGGCCACGTGAGTGAGAGGTGGCAACAGGTTCAGACGACGCGCAATACTTCTACTCCCCTGCAAATAACTTGTCAACGAAATTCTCTTCCCCCTCACGCCAACGCGCGACCAAGAACTCGCGGCCTGTAATGAGTGGGGCATGGGGCGCCCGTACCCCAACGAGGGGGAACTTTGCCAGTCCGACAGTCCCTGGTTCAGGACCTTGAGCATCAACTGTGCGAGCTATGCCCCGGGGAGTGTAGTCTCGCATATAGGCTTTGCAGCAACGACTGCGCCGACAACTGTACCGGTAGCAATAAAGGAGGAGGGGCAGGCTTCGGCCCCGCCCCTCCTCCTTTATTGCGGGCGCGTGACACCGGCACGCGCCCGCCCCGTTAACTGTCCCGCCTAACGTTCAACCCCCATTCCGCATCCCGGCCAGCGTGGCGCCGAGCGACCTTTCGAGCGCGTAGTACGGCCCCTCTATGTCGAGCGCGAACATGCTGCGCGCGTCAAGCCACACGGCGAAACGCTCCCGGTGGTCATCCTCGAAAACGAGCGAGTTGAGCAGGAACAGGAACGCGGCCGGGAGCGTCCTTGTCGGAAATCGGCTGTGTGGAGTTCTTCGACTACGCCTCGCCGCTGCCATGCGGGCGCGGGTTGGTGAAGGCTTCCCTGCCCGAGGCCGCTCCCGGCTTCCGCCCGCGATGCGAGTCGGCCGGGCACGAAGTCGAGGCGTGCCCGTTCAGCGTCGGCGACGCCGACGTGATGAACGTCGCATGGCTCAGGCGCGAGCGTCGGGCGTCCGCCGGCGGGCCGCGGAGGAAGGTCGTATGATCGAGCCGCTACCCGCTCGGCGCGCCGATAAAGGAAGGCGCCGCATGACCGCCGAAGCGCGGCTTTGCCTAAGCATAGCCTGCTGCCCAAAAACTCAAGAGGGGCAGAGCCGCAGCCCTGCCCCTCCCGTCTCCGAACCTTTTTCTCCGAGCCTTCTATTGCATACACGCACAATCACCGAAGCTGGTGCAGCACACTATCCCCGAAGGGCAGTCGGCAGAATCGGGGTCCCGCAAACAGAACGGCCCGCCGCGGGAAGGTTTGCCATTGGCAGCCGAGGCGGGAGCGGACGCGACGACCATGAGCGTGGCGCAGAGCACGGACAGGGTGACGAGTTTGAGTGCGAGTTTCTTCAACATGATGTTCTCCTTCGTTGTTAGTAGCCTAAGCCGTTAAGGTTGAGGGGCCGCGGGCGCGAGGGGAAGATTTCATCTCGCGACGTGCGAGCGTAGACGTAAGGGTCGATGAAAGTCTTGAAAACCGAGCTTAAAACGACATCAAATTTTCTTGAAAGGATTTATTAAGTGGTGAATAACGAAAAGAAAGCGCGGTCTTTTAATTCCGGGGGTCTTGCCTAAAAATAGCCCTCTGCCAAAAATTAAGAATCCCGCCCGACAATGCACCCCTCGGAGGGGATTGTGGCGCGCCGCACCGCTCGCCGGCGCCGTGCCGGCAGGATTCTTGTCCAATATTCTTTCTTTTCTTAATAAGAATACTGGACACCGATACTGTCGAGCCGTATCCGCTACGCGCTCGGCGTGCCGATAAAGGAAGGCGCCACATGACCGCCGATGTGCTACACCTGCCCGTTGACAGCCCACCCCTCCCGGCGTATCGTTCCCTTGTTCCCCTTGCGGACACGAAGCCCTCAACCTCAACGTTTTACCCGTCCACTTCACGAAGGAGACAAACATGCTCAAGAAACTCTTAGTGTTAGCCGTGATGCTTTGCTCGCTGGCGTTCGTCGCCTCGGAGTCGGCGAGCGCGGGCTCTTGGTGTACCTGCGCGGCCACGTCCTGCACCTCCTGCTCAGGTCAATGCAATCCCGACCCCGGCACTTCGTCTGCTGAAGTGATGGCGGCAGCTCAGACATGCTGCGAACAGGCAATACAGGCGTATAAGGACGCGGGTCCCGCCATGGCATGTGGCCCGGGCGGGGTGGGTCAGTAGGCGTCGGCTCGAAATAAAACTTGACGGCCGGGGCGAAAGACCGTAGCAGGCCACAAGTAAGCAGAGCCGTGATACGGAAGGGGGCTCGGGTAAATTACCCGAGCCCCCTTCTTCATCTCACGTATCCCGGCCGCGAATCTTCCTAGTCCCCGGGGCGTCCCCCCAGGAAGCGGTCCAACACTTCGGCCTCTTTCTCGGCCGGCAATTTGCCCACCCATGACTCGACCACCGCGCCCGCCCGGTCGGCCATGATGAGCGTGGGCGTCCCCCTGACCTGTACGGCGTCGGGGCTGGCCTGCTTGATGTCGTCAACGGAGACGCCGAGGCCGCTTAAGTACTTCTGTGACTCGCTGACGCTCTGGGGCAGGACGGCGACGAGGCCCACCCCTCCCTTCTTAGCCTTCTCCTGAGCAAGTCTTTGGTAGAACGGGGAGCTTTCCGTGCAGAAGTGGCAACTCGTCGAAAGCACCAGCAGTAAGGTTCGCTCGTTTTTACCCCATTCGACCCCCGGAACTGAAAGTTTGGTCCCGGGCTGTATCCGGGCCTCAGCCTGCGGGGACGGGGCCTGCGGCAGCAGGTAGCGCTTGACCAAAACGCCGCCGAGTAAAAGGGCGACAATAATGATTGCAACGTTGGCGAGCTGTTCGAGTCTTTTGGTTAGATTGTCCATGAGGCTTCCCCGTCGAGAAAACGAAAATAAGAGATGATGGCGCCGGGGGGAAGTCGGCGACTAATAGCAAGGCCGAAGCCCCTCCCGGCGCCGCATCTTCTCTTCGAGCCCTCTATTTCAGGCTCTTCACCCACACCAACAGCCACCCCACTCGTTGCAGCAAACCACACCAAAGCAGCCGTAGGCTCCTATGCCGTCATCGAGACAGAACACCCCGCCCCTGGCGTGCGCGGCGGGGGCGGACGAAACGGCTGCGAAGGCGGCGACGACTACGGACAGGATGACGAGTTTGCGTTTGAGTCCTTTCAACATGACATGCTCCTTACGTTGTGAGCAGGTTAAAGCCGTCGGAGTTACGACGCGCGCGGGGACGGGGAACGACACGCCCGGCGTGTGACGGCGGCGTTACGGCGCCGCCCGCCCACGTCGGAAAAAGGCGTCTGCCGGAAAAGTAGGAGAGGCAAGGCCGCAGCCCCTCTCATCGCCGAATCCTTTCCTTCGTATCCCCTGTCAACAGGCGGTCGTCATACAACCCGCGCCCGTGCAGCAAATCTCAACGCAAACCCCCTCCCACGTCACTTCCCGCTGGCAATACGGACCCACTTTCGCAGACGCGGCGGGGGCGGACGCTCCCGCCACGAGGATGGCGACCAGCATGAGCAGGGTGGACAGGCGGCGGGCGAGTCGGTGTTTCAGCATGATGTTCTCCTTACGTTGTTGGTGACTTAAACCTTTGAGGCCGGGCGGCCGCAGGCGCGCGCGGGAAATTTCATCTCGCGGCGCGGAGTGTCGCCGTAAGGGTGGCTGAAAGTCTTGAAAATCAGGCTGAAACGACATTAAATTTTCTTGAAAGGATTTATGAAAGGATTTATGAAACCGGCAAAGCCGGAAGCGGTGATACCACAGACCCCGGTTCCCTGGCTCGGCGTCGTTAGAACAGAAGTAAGTGGGAGGGGGCGCCGCCCCCTCCCGTTGCGCCGCGGCGCGCTGTTTCTCAAAGGGCTAATTTGAAACTGAGCCGCCGCCGGCTTACAAGCCTTAGCAGGGAACGTCACCGCAACAGACGTCAACGACAGTTACCGTCCTGTACGGCGAACTGACGCCGTCGAGCCCCGAAGACCCGTTACAATATTCCCAGCCGAACCCGACCACCTGCGAGTGAGAAGCGTCACTGTAGTAGGTGTACTCTTTAGCGTAGTAGAGTTTGGAGCTGGCGCTGCGCGGCGTGAGAAACACGCCCGACAGGACCGGCGCCAAAAGCACGGCCGCGAAAATAAGCGCCCTCCGCGCCCGTGTGAGTCTTTTCCGCATGGTGTTCTCCTTCGTTGTGGGCAGGTTGAAGCCGTTGAGGTTGAGGGGCTGCGGACGCAACAGAGGAACGAGGGGACGATATACCCGGCAGGAACCGGGTGTCAACGGTTAACACTTCCCTCCCGAGCCGCCCACCCTCCCTGCTACACTCCGCACTAAAGGCGACCGCAGCACGCGGCCACTCAGTCTCAGGAAGACGGGAACGGTAGTGTTGCGAAAAATTTCTGACTACCCAATATATTGAGGCAGACGCGAACTCTGCGATACAACTAATTGTAGCCAAAATATTTTTTGCAACACTACCTGGCAGAAGAAGGAAGGGACAATCCTTTGCTTGTCCCTTAGCAGGTCTGCCCGGCGCTCACTTACCGAAGTTGTGACTGAAGCTCAGAGCGAGACGGCGCTGCGCAGGGCTATCTGTAAATCGCCTTGCGCCGGCACGAGGGCAGTTTCTGGGGCTTTCTCACCATAAATCTGCTATATCACTAAGGGGACACAACTGACGCGTTTGTGTATTCTTCTTCAGCTATTGATCATTTTCATACCATTATATGGCAAGCAAAGTGCAGTGCTCACGTTTCACACGTCTGACGGTCTTTAGTCCTGGAGAGGTCGAGAGCTTTGAACTCGGGTTGGGGTCACAAATCTTGTCGGGGTAGTTCCAGCACGGCTTACACTATAGAACCGGTTCGGAGGTCCCTCTTGTAGAGTCATTACGGCGCTATCTCTTCTTGCCGGAAGTAGTTACTGTTTATGCTCCGAGCGGCAAAGGAGTGTCGTGGGGCGCGGATATTTATAACCGTTTCACCTGAATGTTCTTGGCGCGCCGGCTCTATGGCGTGAGACAGCCCTGCCTGTGAAACGTGTGGGGAGGCGTTTATTCAGATAAACCTTATCTTGCTGTTTATATGAAACGATGTAAGGCGAATAGCTAACCCGCTGATGACTACCAGAGGGTCTGGATGGAATATTTACCGATTTGCGGGTCTGGCGTCAGGATGGTTAAACCCTCCGTCTCAGCCTGCGCCACCAGCAAGCGGTCGAATGGGTCTTTATGGGTGGGCGGCAGCGTGTGGACGCGTAAGGCGTGCGCATGCGAGACGTCGAGCGGGGTCATCCCCGCCCGGATGATGCGCGGCGGCACGTATTCATCCGGCGGCTCCGGTAGTTGCAGCTTGCCTATTCCGACCTTGATGGCAATCTCCCAGGAGCTGGCCGCCGAGAAGAACAGGTCCTCCCGTCCCGCCGAAAGTATCTCTTTGGCAATATCACTTAACCTGGAGGGGTCGAGGAAGGACCAAAGGAAGCATTGTGTGTCGACAAGTATCTTCACCCCGCCGCCCCTTCGAAGGCTTCCGCCAGGTCGGCGGGCAGCGGGGCGTCGAAATCATCGGCAATCCAGCCCCGCCCCTCGTCCTCGCCAAGCGTGCGCTTGCCGCCCGACGGCTTGACGGGAACGAGGCGCGCCACGGGAACGCCTGCGCGGGCGATGACGACCTCCTCGCCGGCGGCGACGCGCTGGAGGAGACGTGAGAGGTTGGTTTTGGCCTCGTGGACGTTAACTTCGATCATGGCTCATGATGCTAGACTAAGGGGTTAGCTAAGTCAATATTAAGGGGGCGCGCTACAAGAGGTTGTATTTCCAAGTTACTGAGTTTGTTTGTCTTCCCCGGGTTCTAACCTCTCGTGACGGCAGCGTGCGACTCCCTTCTCGAAACCGTCCGGGTACCACATGCCGGCGCCGAAGCAATCGGGACACTGCGAGGCGTCAACCTTCGGGGCGGGGGCGGCCGTCAAAGAGTCTGTGGCCTCGGCCTCGATCTGCCGTTTCTCTTTCTTCCAGAGGCGTCGGCGGAGATGTTCGGCCAGAAACGCCGGCACACTTGAGACGGTCGTCCGGCCCGCGGCGATTCTCAATTCGGTGACAAGCACGTTTGCCAGCTCCGTCCAACGCTCGGCTTCCGCCGTTGAAAGTTCCCTCCCCGAAATGTCTTTTGCCGCTTTTTTAATCGCGGACACGAACCCGGCGAGAGCCTCATCATCATCTCTCTCAGTATTTGTCTTAATAAAAGTATTAGGGACTAAGGAAAGCTCATTGTTTTCAACAGCTTGACTCGGCTCACCTCGACCCAGTTTCTGGGCTGAGCCTAGGCCCAAATTCTGTGCCGAGCTGAGCTGAGGTGAGCCGAGGTGAGCTGAGGTGAGCCGACCCGGGTCGAGATGGGCCGAGGATTGACTGTTGCTAATGTTGCTTAGGTCAATCTCTTCAGGAATACATATCTCGTATATTGCCCCATGATTATCACCCACCTCGAAGTGACGTATGATCAGCCCGGCCCTGGTCAGGTGCCTCATATGCGCCAAGAAGGTGTTTCGACTGCCAATGCCGGACCACTTCATTAACTCAGTTCGAGTAGCCTTAATCGTGCGAGTGGGGTTGTGTGCGCCCCTCGTGCGCAGAAAGAGCGCGTCATAAAGCTTCTTCGAAGTCCCGGGGAAGAGGCCGGCGGGGAGCGCGTCGCGCTCCAGCGAATTAGGTCTGCGATTAAAATCCCGGTCGGGAGCCACCGGCGCTTTCTTTCGAGTGCGCGCGGGCGCGGGCGAATCGGCCACAGGGGCAGACGTGGGCTGAGGTGAGCCGAGGTGAGCCGAGCTGGGCTGAGCTGAGGTGAGCTGAGGGGTGTTCTCTTCGGCGGCGGCGAGTGGCGCCGCCGAAGAAGTCTTTTCACTCTCCAGCACCGTGCCGTCGTCGAAGAGCTTGGACAACTCGTCGCTCAGGTCATCCTTCTTCTTCGGCGGCGGGGGCGGTTGGGATGCTTTCTGGAGCCTCTTCTGCAAGAGCTTCAAGTCCGACTTTTTCATCGTCAAACCTTTCACGCACCTCGTTGGCTAAGTTGAAGAATGAGAGCGCCGCCGGCGAGGCGATGTCCGTCTCAAAGACCGACCGGCCCATGCCGGTCGCCGCGTTGACGGCGGCGGCGCGCGGAATCCTGGTGTCGAAGACGTTGGTCTTGAAAATCGCCTCCATCTGGGAGCGGACCTCTTTATCGACGGTCTGGCGGGCGACGTGCATCGTCGAGAGCCCCATGATGATCATCTTCGGGGCGTGAGCCCGCCGCACGGCCGCCACCATGCGCATGAGCTGCGTCAGCCCGACGAGGGCGAACATGCTCGACTCGATGGGGATGATCGTCATGTCGCTCATCGCCAGGGCGTTGAGCGTCGGCGCGCGCAGGGAGGGCGGCGTGTCGATGACGCAGTAGTCGTAGCCGGAACGGGCGCTGGTGAGCCTGTTCTTCAGGAGCAAGTCCCTGGAGACGGGCTGACCCTCAATGAGCGTCTCGGCGTCGTGGTCCAGACACGACGGGATGAGGTCGAGCCTCGGGCGGGCGCGCATCAGGTACGCCGCGATGTCGCCCTTGGTGTCCAGCATCATCCGGTGGGCGGTGCAGCGCGTCGACTCCAACTCCTGCAGGTCCGCGCCGAGGGCGACGGAGAGGTTGCCCTGCGGGTCGAGGTCAACCGACAACACGCGGGACCCCTGCTTGGCCAGCACGATAGCCAGGTTGAGCGCCGTTGTGGTCTTGGCGCACCCGCCCTTGTGGTTGGCGATAACGATGGTTTTCATGCCGCTTTGTCCACCCTCCTCGGTTTGAGGGCCAGCACTTCAGACCGGCTCACCAACTTGACGCGCCGATCCAGCGGGTTAGGGAAGTGGCGGAGCATGCCCTCTTTAATTAGCTGGGCTATCTTCGCGTGGCTGACGCCGAGGAGTCGCTGGGCCTCCGCCACGGCCATCAAATCGTTCGGTGTTTTGCTGTTCATCTGCCCTCCGTATTAACGAGGCGTGTCATAAAGGCGCAAGATAAAGCAATATACCTCAACTTCCCTCAACCGTAAGGAAAAATTAAAGGCGTCGCCCGGGCGTCGCTCGCGGCCGAGCCTCGCGCCGTGGTCTTCGGCGAGCGGCCCTTCGAGCGCGTGCTTCCAGGCGGGGGCCGGGACTTTCAGGCTCTCGACGAACGCCTGCGTCTTGTCGTTAGAATCCCACCCGGCCGACGTCACACGTTATCACCCATGATAGCGGTCATCCCGTAGCCGGACGTGGCCGCCGGCCGAACCCCCTTGACAGTCTAGGGCTCTTCTGCCACCCTGCCCCTAGAACATCTAGGAGGTTCGGATGCCGAAGCAGGACGCGAAACTTCTACAGGGCACGCTCGACATGCTCATCCTCAAGGCGCTCTCGCTCGGGGCGCTCCACGGCTTCGGCGTCGGGCAGCGCATCATGCAGATGTCGGCCGACGCGCTGCGCGTCGAGGAGGGCTCGCTCTACCCCGCGCTGTACCGCATCGAGCAGCAGGGGTGGATCACCTCCGAGTGGGGCGTGTCGGACAACAACCAGCGCGCCAAGTTCTACAGCCTGACGCGCGCCGGCCGCAGGCAGCTCCAGGTCGAGGTGGAGAACTGGGAGCGGCTGGCGGCGGCCGTGTTCAAGGTCATGCAGACGACCTGAAGGGGGCGGCGGCAGATGTACTGGCTCAGGCTCATGCGCACACGCCTGCGCGGGCTGCTGCGTAAAAAGAGCGTCGAGCGCGAGATGGAGGAGGAGCTGCGCTTCCACCTCAGGATGCGCGCCGAGGAGAACGTGCGCCGCGGCATGACGCCGGACGAGGCCGAGCGCGCGGCGCTCAGGAGCTTCGGGCAGTGGGCGCGGGTCAAGGAGAACTGCCGCGACTTCAAAGGAGGTGGTTTGATGGAGGTGTTGCTACAGGACCTGAAGTTCGGCGCGCGCACTTTGAGGAAGAACCCCGGTTTTACGCTGGTCGCCGTCCTCACGCTCGCGCTCGGCATCGGCGCCAGCACGGCCATCTTCAGCGTCGTCGAGGCGGTGCTGCTGCGCCCGCTGCCTTACCGCGACGCCGACAGGGTGGTGGTGTTGTGGGAGAACAACCGCATGCGCGGCCGCCCCCACAACGTCGTCAACCCGGGGAACTTTCTCGACTGGCGCGCACAGTCGAAGTCCTTCGAGGGGATGGCGGCCTTCGCCGACCAGCGGTACGGGCTCACGGGGGGCGGCGAGCCGGAAGAGGTCGCCGCGCAGGCGGCCACGCCGAACCTTTTCGAGGTGCTCGGCGCGCTGCCCCTCCTCGGGCGCACGCTGCTGCCCGGCGACGAGGAGGCCGGGCGCGAGGAGGTCGCCGTCATCAGCCACGACCTGTGGCGGCGGCGCTTCGGCGGCGCGCCAGACGTCGTCGGCAAGGTCGTGAACCTCGACGGCACGGGCGTGACGGTCGTCGGCGTCATGCCGCCCGACTTCAAATGGTTCATCAAGGAGAACTCGCTCAGCGGCAAGCCCGCCGAGGTCTGGGTGCCTCTGACGCTCGCGGAGCAGCGGGGCGGGGCGCGGCGCGGGCGTTACCTGTCGGCGGTCGCGCGCCTCAAGCCGGGCGTCTCAATCGAGCAGGCGCGGGTCGAGATGGACACGGTCGCGTCGCGCATCGAGGCCGAGTACCCCGACTGGGCTAAGAACTGGGGCGTCGCCGTCGTGCCGCTGCGCGACCAGCTCGCGGGCGAGATTCGGCCCGCGCTCCTCGTCATCCTCGGGGCGGTCGGCTTCGTGCTCCTCATCGCGTGCGTGAACGTCGCCAGCCTGCTGATGGCGCGCTCGGCCGGCAGGCGCAGGGAGATGGCGCTCCGCGCCGCGCTCGGCGCGGGGCGCATGCGCATCGTCCGCCAGCTATTGACCGAGAGTCTGCTGCTCGCCGTCATCGGCGGCGCGCTCGGCCTGCTGCTGTCTCACTGGCTCGCGGGGGCGCTCGTCGCGCTCAGCCCGCCGAACCTCATCGGCGCCGGGCAGGCCGGCGTCAACCCGACGGTGCTCTTGTTCACACTGGCCGTCTCGCTTTTGACCGGGGTGACGTTCGGCGTGGCGCCGGCCATCGAGACGTCGCGTCTGAGCCTGAGCGAGTCGCTGAAGGAGTCGGGACGGGGCGACGTCGGCGGCGGGCGCGCCGGGCGCGTGCGCGGCGCGCTCGTCGTGGCCGAGGTCGGGCTCGCGCTCGTGCTGCTGGTCGGCGCGGGGCTGATGGTCAGGAGCTTCCTGCGGCTACAGGCCGTTAACCCGGGCTTCGACGCGAGCAACCTGCTCACGATGCGCGTGATGCTGCCCGAGACTAAATACCCGGAGGCCGGCAGGCAGATAGAGTTCTTCCGGCAGGCCACCGCGCGCATCCGCACGCTGCCCGGCGTACAGTCGGCCAGCGCCGTCAGCGCGCTCCCCTTCGCGGACTTAGGCGCCGCCACCAGCTTCACCGTAGAGGGCCGGCCGGCGCCGCCGCCGGGCGACAAGCTGACCACAGACCTGCGCGTCGCGGACGAGAACTATTTCCGCGTCATGAACATCCCCCTCGTCTCCGGCCGCGCCTTTACGGAGCAGGAGGCGGTCGAAGACCGGAAGGTGGCCGTGGTCAACGAGACGATGGCGCGAAAATATTTCCCCGGCGAAGACCCCGTCGGCAAGCGCATCCTCGTCAGCATGGGGAGCGAGCCGGCCCCGACCGAAATCATCGGCGTCGTCGGCGACGCCAGGTACGACAGGCTCGAAGGCGAGTTGCGGCCGATGGTCTACTGGACGCCGCCGCGGTTCACATACCCCTCGATGACGATTGTCGTGCGCACCGTCGGCGACCCGGGGGCGCTCGGCCCGGCCGCGGTCCGCGAGATACGTGCGGTGGACAAAGACCAGCCCGTGTCGGACGTGAGGACGATGGAGAGCTGGCTGGCGGAGTCGACGGCGCGGACGAGGTTCGGGACGCTGCTGCTCGGCGCCTTCGCGTGCGCGGCGCTCCTGCTGGCGGCCGTGGGCATCTACGGGGTCATCTCCTACTCTGTGGCGCAGCGCAGGAACGAAATCGGGCTCCGCATGGCGCTGGGCGCGCAGGCGCGCGACGTTCTGAGGCTGGTGGTCGGGCAGGGCATGAGGCTGGTGCTGGCCGGGGTCGCGCTCGGGCTGTTAGGCGCGCTCGCGCTGACGCGCCTGATGGCGGGTCTACTCTATGGCGTGGCCGCGACCGACCCGCCCACGTTCGCCGCCAACGCACTGCTGCTCGTGGCCGTGTCGCTGTTGGCCTGTTACGTCCCTGCGCGTCGCGCCACGCGCGTCGACCCGCTGACCGCACTGAGGCGCGAATAAGAGGCGCCGCCGAGGGCGCGCCCAAAGCCGCATCCGGGGCATCCGCCGCGTTCGATAGCAGGAGGTAAGGCGGCGCGAGGGGGCCGGGAAGAAATCTTCCTGGCCCCCTCGCCGTCCGTGTAAGGAGTTGTGTGAATTATGTGGAGCCCTTGAAGCCCCGCCCGCGAGAAGAGCCGGGGGGGCCGACGCCACGTCGCGCGCCGAAAGCCTCAGGGCCCGACCGTGATGCTCTTGATGGAGCCGAGGTTGGTGCTGGCCGGGCTGTTGCCGCCGTCGACGACGACGCGCATCACCTTCTGCCCGGAGGTCAGGCTGACGCCCGTCTTCGTGACGGCCTGGAACGTAGACCAGCTCCCCGTGTTGGGGAACGTCATCGTCCCCGTCACGTCCACCCCGTTCATCTCGACGTGGAACGAGCCGCCGCCGCTGTCCGAGGCGGCCTGCACCGTCAGATTGTACGTCCCCGCCGAGGTGACGTTGACCGTGTACTCCATCCACTCGCCCGAAGAGACGCGGTAGACGGTGGGGACGGAACTCCACATGTCGACGTCCGTGCCGCGGTAAGAGCAGTCGCCCTCACAGCCGGCGGTGTTGTCGTGGTAGGCGACCTGCTCGCCGCCGTTGTCGAAGTCGAGGGCGGAGACGGTCCCGGGCAGCGAGTGCGCCGTCCCGCCATAGGGCGACTGCGTCGCGGCCGTGTTGACTATCCTGAGCGAGTGGAACCCGTAGAAGTCCCCGTCCACGGCGAGGCGCAGGACGTGCTGGCCCGCGGTCAGACTCACGCCGGTCTTGACGGCCGAGTTCCAGGAGTTCCAGTAGGTCGTGTCCGGAACCGTCATCGCGCCGGTCACGTCCGTCCCGTCCACCTCGACGTGGAACGAGCCGCCCGTGGACTGGTGCGCGACCTGCGCGACGATGGCGTAGGTGCTGGCGGTCGAGCCGACGTTGATCGTGTACTCCAGCCACTCCCCGTTCTCCAGCCGCGTGACCGACGTGTCGTTCATGTCAACGTCGGAGGCGCGGTAGGTCGAACTCCCGATGTTGCCGGAGGTCAGGTCGTGGTAGGCGACGCCCTCGCCGCCGTTGTCGAAGTCGGAGGCCGGTATCGTCCCCGGCACGGCGATGGGCGTCCCGCCGAAGGGCGTCTGCCCCCAGACGCCGGTGACGGCGCTGATGGTGGCCGTCGCGTAGGCGTTGCTGCTCGCGCCGATGTTGCTCGACAGGGCGGCGATGTCGGCGCCGACGTTCGTCGAGTCCGACGCCTGCCGCGTCTGGCCCGCGCGGTAGTCGCCCGACGAGAGGCTGTAGTCGCTGTTGGCCGCGTTGTTCCAGCCGAGCGGAGAGGAGGAAGTCTCGTACCAGGCGCTCGTCGTCGGGTAGCCGGAGGGCGAGGTCGAGGGCGCGCGGTAGAGGACGTTGTTCAGGTACGTGTAGCTGTTGGTCGAGCCCGTGAACGCGTTCGTCCCCGACTGCCCGCCCTCGTTGCGGACGCCGTTCGTCTCGAAGGAGATGATGTTGTCCTTGATGACGAGGTTGTTGTGCCGGTAGGTGGTGCTGGAGTCGTCCCCGGTGAAGAGGACGGCCGTGCCCCACTGGGGCGTCGTCTGCGCGTGCACGAACGTGTTGTGCGACACCGTCAGGTCGTCCGCGCCGTGCGCGCCGCCGTTGCCTATCTGCACCGCGTCCGTGCGCAGTTGCGCGCCCGGGCCGTACGCCGACGACCCGAGCCCCTCGAAGAGGTTGTGGGAGACCGTGAAGTTCTGCATGTGGTCGGTCGGCAGCAGGTAGTCCGAGGTCAGGAAGCTGACGCCCGAGAAGACGCGCTTGATGTAGTTGTAGCGGAACGTCACGTTCTTGATGACCGCGTGCGGCGAGCCCGAGGACTCCTGCGCGCGGATGGTGAAGACGAGGCCGAAGCCCACCTGCCCGGCCGGCCACGAGCCGTCGAAGACGTTCCCCTCGATGAGGTTGCTCGTCCCCGTCAGCATCTTCAGCTCGAAGTTGTTCTTGTGCGGGTAGTAGCCGTAGATGGTCGCCGAAGCGCCCGCCTGGCTGGCCGAGAACGCCTCTGTGAGCGTCATGGTGTTGGCCGTCGGCACGCCGAAGACCGTGCGCTTCTGCCCGGCCTGCGGCCCCGAGGTCAGCTTGATGACGTAGAGGTCCCACCCGGTGTTGACGTCGAGGCCGTGGCCGTTGCAGGTGACGGACGTCCCCGAACTGGTCACCGAGCAGGAGAGGGCGGTGGACCAGGGCGCGTCCGCGTCGTCGAAGGCGGAAGGGTTCCAGGGGTTGTACTTCTGCGGCGCTTCGAGGTAGTTGCGCGTCATGGTGAGGCTGCCGGGCATCGTGGCCGAAGGTATCCCTATCCCGCCCGTCAGCACGACCTCCCCGGCCGCCGAGAGGTAGTTGTTCCGCAGGGTGGTGGGCCCCGGCGCCGCGGCGAAGAGGACGGCCTGACACTCCTGGCCGTGCTTGCGGAAGCCCGTGATGTAGTTGTCGTGGACGTTGATGTTGCGCCCGCCGATGTAGAGGCCGCGCACGGACCCGGCCTCGGGCGCGTGGATGTAGCAGTGGTCAATCTCGATGTTGTTGGGCGTGTCGGCGACCACGGAGTCGGAGCCGGCGCCGAGCTGTATGAGCTGGCTGACGGTGACGCCCGGCTTGGGGCGCACCTCGAGGCCGGTCAGGCGCCAGTTGTCGGCGTCGGAGCCGGAGGTGATGAAGCAGTTTTCGTTGGTGAAGTTGCCGCAGTGGATGATGGGCATGTTGGCACGGTCCGAGTTGGAGACGCGCACGTCCGCCCCGGGTATCGAGGCGTGCGCCGACGAGCGCACAGTGACGGTGGAGGCGAGGCCGGAGCGGAGCGTGAAGGGGCCGACGAAGGTGTTGCCGGCCTGCAAGGTGATGGTGTCGCCGCCGACGGCGTTGGCCAGCGCGGTCGTCAACTGAGATGAGGTCGTGCAGTAGTGGTCTGTCGCCCGCGCAGAGGCGGAGAGGCAGAAGATAAACGTGAGCGCGACTGCCAGCTTTTGGGCCTTCATGTGGGTGCCTTTCCTTGAGGTGGTAGGGTTGTGTGATACGCCGCGCCGGCCGGGTGGCGGTAAGCGCGCGCCGTGGTGTCGAGAAAGCCGACCGCGTTGAGGCCGCGAGCGCCGGCTGCGTCAATGGGGCTTCTACGAAGCGGTGACAGGTAACGTCGTGAGTTGACCCGGGAAACGCGCAGAGATTAATGCAGGCCAATTCGCCTGTCAACGAAATTCGCCCTGAAGGGCGCGGGCCGTGTTGCGGTGATACGGCGCGTCCGGAGGTTGGGCAGGCGGCGGGCTTCGGAGTCACAAGCTATCCTGACGCCGGCGGTGACCCTAAAGTGCGAAGTGACGAGCGTCGCCCGCCCTCGCACGTCGTTTCCTGCTAACCTCTTGACCTGCCCCTTCCTCATCCTGTTCGCCGCTCCAATGCCTTCAACTGTTCGCTCGGCAGTATGAGATGACTTGAAGCATTGAGAAGCTCGCGCCCGTCGAGCCTGCCGGGTCGGATGTTGTAGCCGGAGAAGTCCCCGTCGGGAGTTATGACTGTTGTTTGGCCCGCGCCGTGCGGGGCAGGTATTTGACAAATCCGGCTAGCGGTATAACTTGGGTGACGGGCGGCGCGGCTGCGCCTCAGAGATATGAAGAAGTTACGGATTCTTATCACATGTGAGACGTTAGACGGGCGGGGCGGCACGGAGTTGTATGTCCGCGACGTGGCGCTCGCCATGCTGCGGGCGGGGCAGACCCCTGTGGTCTATACCAA
>DASVUF010000361.1:0-44009 GCA_036387195.1 Pyrinomonadaceae bacterium
ATGGTATAAAAATCTTGTTCACGACCATCCGCCTCCAGTCCGCCAGCCACCCGGTAAATAGAATGAACATGAGAATCGCACGCGCCGTCCGAAAGGGTCTGGCCGTCTGTTTTTTGACGTGCGGCCTTTTGATTTGCGCACACGCCCAAACGTCCAGGCTGACTTTTAAAAACGGCCGGGCGACGGTGAAGACCGTCATCCGGCCGTTAAGGGAGTCCGACGCGCATTTTTATTCTCTCAACCTTCGCAAAGGCCAGACGGTCGGGATAAAGCTTCTAGCGAAGGGGCTCTTCCTGAACAAAGAGAACGAGTGCTCCGTGTTTTTTCAGTTGTTCGACGGCGGCGGCGCGGCCGTCTTCATCGGCGATGACATGGTCGGCATTGACGATTGGGATGGCGAAGTGGAAAAAACAGGGGGCTATAAAATCAAAGTCTACATGAGCTGCCTGGAGGGGTTCACGGCGGGCGAACTGCGGAAGAAAAAGCCTGTCTTCAATTACACGTTGAACGTCAGAATAAAGTGACGCCCTTTTGCCCGGATGAGGCAGGCGCATTCTCACGCCGATTCCGGCCACGCGGAAGTAAAAAAATCTCAAGGAGACACTCGTGAAAATCCTGGCGGCGAATGTTGTACTCATGCTGGTTTGCATCCTTGCGGGCGCGGGCTCGTCGGCGAACGCGCAAGGCGTCTCTAAGTGTTTCCGCGCCGATTGGCTACAAGGTGAGCGCGTCGTCAACTTAAGGGTTGACGGGGGCAAGGTGACGGGGACGTTCACGGTGGCGGGCGGTGGCGACACTCCCCCCGACGCGACGTACGAGTTTACGGGGACGCTCAAAGGCGACACTTTGGCCGTCGAGTTTGCCGACGGCAAGCTGCCCGACGTCTCGCCCTCCGAGATGAAGAGTTTGATTTGGACGTTGGTGAGGTCGGGCGATAAGGAGTCGCTGCGAATCAAATTTCGCGGCAAGAACTACCAGACGAATAAGTACGAGGATAGCTTCGCCGACTTCGAGGCTTGCAACGAAAGCTACGCGGCTCTGGTGAAGAAGGCGCAAAGAGTCCGCTTCGCGAGGGGCGCGAACTCGGCGAGCTTCCCGTTGGGGTTTAGCACGAAGAGCGAAAGCAAAACCTTTCTGCTGAACATGAAGGCGGGCCAGCGGGTGGAAGTCGAAGCCGCCGGATGCGCCATCTCATTTTATTACCCGGACAAAAGAGAGGGCGAAGAGCCGGCGATTGACACCTTCAGCCCCGACCGCTTGACGCAGAGCGGCGATTACCTTTTCGTCGTAAGTCACGGGCCATCCCCCGGCAAGTATTCGGTGAAATTCAAAGTGACAAAGTAGACGGCTGATTGTGCGGCCGCCGGGAGGGGGCGGTGATGAAAACGCGAGCCACACGAGTTGACATACGGCTGGTTCGAGGTCGTGACCAAAAGCACGGGCGGGGCGACGACCGACGCGCGCGGCCTGATGACCTGCGCCACACTGTCGCAGTCCGGGCAGGAGCTGTTCCTGCGAGCAGAGGGCTCGGTCAGTGAAGCGCAATCCGCAGGCTGGCCGAACACGACGAGTGCGAACACACCACTCCGAAGCGTGCGACTCTGGGCGGGCGACCCGTCGCCGCAGGGGCGCCGTCAGATAGACAGTCCGACTTCGCCTTCCAGAACCTGTTGCTCTAGGCGCGGCCGCTCGCCCGGCCCCCACAGCTTGGCGACATGCGCGACGCGGTAGCGTATCGGCCCGCCGTCCGGGCTCGCGCTGCGGCTGATCGGCCGCGGGATGCACACGAACTCGGTTCGCATCTCATCGCCGGTGAGGCGCACCTTCGCGTAGCCGTGGCCGCCCATGTCGACGAACTCGAGGTGCGGCGCAAGCTGCGGGTTCGAGAGCGCGCGTGCGCGCTTGAGGTCGAAGCTTTTCGCATACTCAAGGCAGGAGCGGACGCCATGCCGTAGCAGCATATTGTAGGTCCAGTCCGGCTTACGGCCGTCCGGCCGGTCGGCGAGGAACAGGGCGCGGATTGGCAGATTTTTGGGTAAGCGATGCTCAAAGGCTTCCATCGCGCCCGGGCTTGCCAGCGACGCGCCGACGAAGCTCAATCCCACGGGTTCGAATTTCCGCGGCGGGAGATGGGCTGCGGCATATCCGGCCCAGAAGCTGTGACGGTCCCCCGAAACGATGGCGAAGCCGGTAATCTTCGCATCGCGCACGAGGTCGTAGATTTCCCTGCGCTCGGCGTAGGCCGAGCCGTAGTCGTTACTGCCGAACTGTGCATAGGTGTCCGCGGGCCACGGCTTCTCGACCATTCCGGCGGGGAGGTTTTGCGGGTCCGAGCGCCAGTCGAGCGCGCCGTACGAATTGCCCCAGATTTTCCACGTCGCCTTCGATTTGCGCAGCCGGTCCTTGAACCAGGCCTTCTGGTCGGCGCCGAGGATGGTCCGCGGCGGCGTCTCCTTGCGCGGATTCGGAATGCGCACATCGCGGAAGTGGAGTTCGGCGGGCGGCCTCCCGCCGTCGAAGGCGCGTCCCGCGTCGAGCGCGATCATCGCCTCCTCGGAAAACATTCCGTTGAAGGCGGGGTCATAAATTTTTCCGACCCCCTCGGCGTCAGTCGGGTCGTCGCCGCAGAAGCTGTGCTGGTCGGTAATGAGTAGGTCGAGGTGCTTGCCGTAGCGGAGCGCCCGGTAGGCGATGAGGCTGCGGATGGCGGTCAGATTGTTCGGCTCTAGCCCGAGCCCGTTCCCGTCCCACTTGTCTATCTTGACGTTCTTGACCGCGACCGCCCCGAATTCGGCGAGCGAGCCGCTCGGCGGCGACACGCGAGCCGGGACATATTCGAACCAGGCTTGGTTGGCGGCGACCTTGACGGTCTGGCCGGGCTGCGGCTCGCCGCCCGCCTGGACGATGCTTTGTCGGCCCTGCCAAGAGAATTCGTGATTGTCCCAGATGGCGACGAACGGCCAGCGCGCGCGGGCGTCCTGTAGGTCGGGGTCGGCGAGATAGCCCTTGTACACGGCGCGATAGCCGGCGACGGTCAGCGGGTAGTGGAGCTTGCCGTTCTTCCCCCCGTCGGGAATGCGCGCGACCTCATAGATGGTCCGGTCGAAGCGGGTGTTTCCCTCTTCGGGATATTGAACGACCTCGTAGATGAAGTCGCCAAGGTGCAGCACGAAATCGAGCTGGTCGCCCGGGGCGGCGCGTTCATCTTCGAAGATCATGCGGCGATAGGCGTTCAGTTTGCCTTCGTTGACGCTCTGACAACTGACGAAGGCGAAGTTCACCGGTCGCGCGTCGTTCGGCCGCGGCGCGGTGATGGTGCGGCCGATGCGGCTGCCGTTTCCGTCTCGGTCGGTAAAGCGGTACCAGTAGGCCCTCGCCGGCTTGAGGCCGCCGACGAGCACCCGGGCCGTCCAGTCGGTCGCCGGCGAAACCGGAACGCGCGCCCGCGCCACGACCCGGCGGAACCCCTCGTCTTCGGCGACTTCGACCGTCAGTCTCTGGCGCCCGCCTTTATCGAAGGGCCTGCGGGTCCACAGAATCACGCTGCCGGAGTCCGGGTCGCCCGAAGCGACGCCCTCCGGGTAAAGATCGCGCCGTTCGCGCCGGCGAACGCTAGAGGCGTGCGCCCCCATCGAGCACCACACCAAAGCCGCGCCGCAGGACGCGGCCTGTTTGATGAATTCTCGTCGGTTGACTCTGCCCATATCAATCTCCTGGCTTCGATTCGGCCGCCGAAATGTCGAGACGCGCTGAAGCGGACGCTTGAATTGTTCCTCAATACAAGGTCATCTAATTACGAGTCCGGTTCGATGGGGTGTGAGATCGCGTTGATTAGCAACACGCGCCTTTAAGAATAGTCCGTTCGCCTCCGCGTCCTTTGAATAGACCGCGTCGGCCGTCTGCTTCTTTGTGTCATCTGCGCTTCGGGCAGCCGTCGGGAAAACTCACTGAGCGGATGTGAGCAAGACCCACAGTAAGAATGTCGTTAATATTCTTCTCGTCAGATTTAATCCACCTCTTAGGAAGCATTCTGGCCCGATATTTACAGCCTATTACGGGTGAGGACTTGCAAGGTTTCATCGGAGGGCTGTGTTGCAGAAACGGCTCTGTTGCACTACCTACTTCCTGTTTATAATCCTCCCCCACGTTCTTCTAACGAGCCTCCTCAGGTCAATATATGAAACGCGATTCCTCGCCCTTCAAGTGGCGCCACCAGGCGCCCGATGTGGTTGTGTCTCAAAGATTGACGAGAGGCAGGGAAGGTCGTGAAGTCCTCTGAGCCTGTGCAACTACACCGGAGAGCTTGCGACGGACTTCGCCCGCCCTGCCGCGTCCCTTCCGTCCAACCTTTTCACCCGTCCCTTACCTATCATGTGAAGTGACTCGACTCCTTCCGGCGTTCGCCCCGCCGTGTGGAGGGGGCGAAACCATTGCTTCGCCCTCCACCTCCTCCGCATAGTTCGGTGGCCTTGTTCAATCACATTATTCAGGTATTCCACCCCGCGCAGTTCGCAGTCAGCGGGTAAGACTTCCCCCTTCACTGGGGTGGCGAACGCCTCGGGGTGAGAGGCGCGCCTGTCAGCGCCGACGGCGAACGGCGGCCTCCTCCGCCCGGCCCTCATCAACTCCTTAAAGAAACGTTTCGCCGCGGGAACGTCGCGTTTCGCGCTCGGCGTGGACTCGATTGCAGCTCCGTCCTTGTCCGCCGCGCGGCGCAGGTATTTCCAACTCCCGCCGACCTTCACGTACGTCTCGTCGGGGCGGTGCGAGGCGCCGCTCATCTTCAGATGCGGGCGCATCCTCTTGTTGATTTCCGGCGCGCACCTTTGTACCCGCCTGAAGGCGTTGACGTGGTCGGCGGTCAGCCCGCGCTCACGCGTCATCTCTTCGATATCTCTGTGGCCGAGAGAGTAGTGGCAATACCGGCGGAGGCAGAGGGGGATGACGTCGGGCGCATAATGGCGCCACTTGAAGGGGGAGGAGTTACGTCTCATGAATCAACAGTCAGCAGGGTGTAGGATGGTCGGGAAGGACGGATTATGTCCCGGTAGCGGTTTTTGAAACACAGCCCTCCCAACGTCTGAGCCACTTGCGCAAGGTCTTGACAGGCCGGAGGTCGTGTTGTAGATTTTGGCCCGCTCCCCAAACTTACCTCAAGTCGAGCGGGCTTCCGTTTAGTCTGGTTGTGTCGTCAGTCTAACGCGAACTGAAGAGAGTTCTACGTGACGCGCGCGGGCGCGCCCGAACCTTATCATTCACGTCAGGCGGTAGTCCTGTGCGCGGGGCTCGTGCCCGGCGGCAGGGATTGCGTCTCAGCTCGCCCCGCTTGTGTGGAGAGCCCCGAAGTTTCCCGCTTCCGGGCTGAAGCCCTAATGCATCTTCGTGGAGCCGTGGTATGTCAGACCATCGCCCTGTGACGCCGAAGCTCTCGACCTCAGCCGCCGGTCCCCTCAACCTCGCCGCCTTCCGGACCGCGTGCAACAGGGCGGGGCCGGAACAATCTCGCCGAGCATAGACCACTAAGCCGGTCGGCGCGCGCACCTGGCGCGGGTCGGCGGGGAGGCGGCGGCCTGAAGCGCCCTGCCTGCCGCCGGGCCGCCGCGTGCCCGGTGTGGCCGCGCGTCCGGAGTTGTCGCGCCGCCTGATGGTCAAGCCCCGTTAAAGTCAGGCGCCTTGTCACCGCCGGCCGCCCTCGCACGGCCGGCGCCCAGTCCGGGCGAGCCCCGGAGGACTTCATCAACACGCGAACGAACTAAGATTATGAATACTCACACTTCAACGCTGGGCCTCTTCACCCTGCTCGCGCGGGCTCTTACTATCATTCTCCTTCTCTGCCCCGGCGCCGCCGCGCAGGGGTCGGGCGGGGCAATGCCGCTCGGCCAGGCGCCGGGCGCGCCGGCCGGGGCCTACCCGGTCAGCGGTTTCGACAACATCAACCTCTTCAACGGGAACCTTAACTTCCGCCTCCCGCTGGTCAACATCGGCGGGCGGGGAGGCTCACACACCCTGCTCTTCAAGTACGAGCAGAAGTGGGTGACGCAGCACTACTACGACCCCGGCATGCAGGCGAACGTCTACTACGCGACCGACGCGTGGGAGCGCGGCCCCGACCCGGGCTTCAGCCCCGGCGCGATACAGGGCTACCACGCCGGCTTCTTCGAGCCGCAGCGGTGCAACTCCGGGAGCCTGCCGACCTACCCGCAGACGCTCGCCTACCTGACCTTCACCGCCCAGGACGGCACGCAGTACAACCTCTACAGCCCGCACGGGCGCGGCAGCGTCGGCGTCTGCGCCAGCACCGGCCTCAACCGCGGGCGCCTGTTCAGGTCCGTTGATGGCTCGGCGGTCACCTTCGTCTCCGACGCCGACGTCGTAGACCGCATCTACGTGGACTACCCGGACGAGTTCGCCGTCTCGGGTTACCTCTACCAGCCCGACGGCACGCGGTACCGCGTAGTGAACGGGCAGGTCACACAGTCGCGCGACCGCAACGGCAACCTCGTCACGTTCGGCTACGACCAGAACGGGCGCGTCGGCTCCGTGACCGACTCGCTCGGCAGGGTGGTGACAATCGAGTACGGCGTGCAGGAGCCGCAGCCTTACGGCGTCTGCACCAGAATCACCTACGCGGGGTGGGGCGGGGCGCCGCGCGTCGTCCGCATCTCGACGGCGAGCCTCGGCGCGTCGCTGCGGCAGGGTTACAGCCTGCAAACCTATGCGGCTCTCGGCGGCGGGAACTCGGCGGAGCTTTACAACCCCGCGGTGCCGTCGTCGGTCTGGCTCCCGGACGGCAGGCGCTACCGCCTCCTGTATAACAGCCGGGCCGAGATGGCGCGCGTCGAACTGCCGACGGGCGGCGCCGTCGAGTACGACCACGAGGGCGGGCTCGCGGGCGGCGACCCGGACGGGTTCTTCGAGGGGGCCTACGACGGCGTAGGCGGCTTCTCCGTCCACATCTACCGGCGCGTGGTCGAGCGGCGGGTCTACCCCGACGGCGTGACGCTGCGCTCCAGGATGACCATCGGGAAGCCGGAGGCCGCCAACGGCCAGGACCTCGGGTACGTAGAGGTGAAGCAGTACGCGGCCAACGCGGGCGGCGCCCTGGCGCTCGACTCTTTCGCGCGCCACTACTTCCACGGCAGCGCGCGCCCCACCATCGTGCAGAGCCCGTTCAGCGACCCGCCGTCCGGCGCGGAGGTCACCGGCAGAGAGCGCCGCACGGACTCCTTCGACCCGAACGGCGCGCTGCTGCGAAAGGTGGAGCACGCCTGGCAGTCCGGCTCCGCGCAGGTCGAGGGGGCGCACGTCACGGAGACGGTCACCACGCTGGCCGACACGGGCCAGGTGGCGAAGCAGCGTTTCGCCTACGACGCCTTCCACAACCAGACGGACGTGTGGGAGTACGACTTCGGGCAAGGCGCGCCCCGGCCGTACCCGTCGCGGCGCACCCACACCGGCTACGTGACGACGAGCGGCGGCGTCGATTATACGAGCCACAACGGCCCGCACCTCCGCTCGCTGCCGGCCGTCCGGGAGGTCTACGCCGTAGACCCGCAGAGCGGGGCCGAGACGCTGGCGGCGCGCTCCAGCTTCAGTTATGACGGCGGGGCGCTCCTCGACCGCCCCGGCATCACCGGCCACGACCCCGCCTTCTCGACCGGCTACACGGCGCGCGGCAACCTGACCGGCAGCACCGTCTACGAGGACCCCGTGAACTGGGGGACGCCGCGCACCACCTCGCGCGCCTACGACATCGCCGGCAACGTCGTCCAAACGACAGACCCGCGCGGCAACTCCACCTCGGCCGGCTTCTCGGACAGCTACTCCGACGGGATCAACTACCGCAACACCTACGCTTACCCGACGAGCGTCACGTCCGCCGTGCCTGACCCCTCGGGGGTGAACGGGTCGAACACGCCGCTCGTGACCACGAACGTCTACGACTTCTCCACAGGGCTCGTGGTCTCGGAGACGGACGCCAACTCCAGGACCACCTCCTACCAGCACGGCGACCCGCTCGACCGCCTGACGCGGGTGGACCTGCCCGACGGCGGGTGGAAGACCTACGGCTACGGCGCCAACGCCGCCGGCGTCTACATCGAGACGCGCACGGGGCTCGACGCCTCCCGCTCGGTCTACAGCGTGCAGTTCTTCGACGGCCTCGGGCGCCCCTCCCGCACCTTCGTCTGGGAGGGGGGCGCCGACTACCTCACCTCCGACACGCAGTACGACGGGATGGGCAGGGCGTTGCGCGTCTCCAGCCAATACCGCTCGGCCGGCTCGGCCGGCGCGGTCAACCCGCAGGGGTTCTGGACGACCACACAGTACGACGCGCTCGGCAGGGTCGTGTCGGTGACGACTCCCGACGGGGCCGCCGTGACCACCTCGTACAGCGGCAGCAGTGTGACCATGACGGACGCGGTGGGGAAGAAGAGGCGCAGCGTGACGGACGCGCTCGGGCGGCTCGTGCGCGTCGACGAGCCGGACGCGGCGACCGGGGCGCTCGACGACGGCGGCGGCAACCCCGTGCAGCCGACCTTCTACACGTATGACGCGCTGGACAACCTCCGGCGCGTGGACCAGGGCGGGCAACTCCGCTTCTTCATGTACGACTCTCTGGGGCGGCTCGTGCGCGCGAAGAACCCGGAGCAGGACGCCAACGCGGGGCTCGGCGTGACCGACCCGGTGACGGGTAACTCGCAGTGGTCAATGGCCTACGCCTACGACCCGAACGGCAACCTCGCGGCGAGGACGGACGCCCGCGGCGTGACGGCCAGCTTCGGCTACGACGCGCTGAACCGCAACACCTCCATCTCGTACACCGACGGGACGATGAGCGTGGGGCGCGCCTACGACAAGACGGCCAACGGGCGCGGGCGCCTCTCCTGGGACTGGACGTGCCGCAGCTCCGCGGACTGCGGCTCGCACAACTCCTACAGCTACGACGCGGCGGGGCGGGTCGCCGTCAGGAACCAGCACTTCTGGGTGGGGGGCAACTGGAGCCAGGCGTACACGACCTCTTACTCTTACAACCTGGGAGGCGCCGTCACGGGTATCACCTACCCGTCGGGGCGCTCCGTCAGCTACGCCTACGACGCGGCCGGCAGGCCCGGCGACAACGCGGGGCAGGCGGCCTTCGGCGGCAACCTCGGCGACGGGGTGGCGCGCTCCTACTCTTCGCAGGTGCGCTACCACCAGTTCGGCGGGGTGGAGCAGGAGCGGTTCGGCTCCGACACGCCCGTCTACAACAAGGCGCTCTACAACTCCCGCGGGCAGCTCGCGGAGATACGCGTCAGCACCTACCCCATCACGGACCCGTCGCAGGGCACGAACTGGAACCGCGGCGCCATCATCAACCACTACAGCAACGCGGCGGGCGCGTGGGGCGCGACCGGCGGCGGGGCCGACAACAACGGGCACCTGCGGCGGCAGGAGGTCTACGTCCCGAACGACGACCAGATCAGCGGCTACTTCAACGTCGTGCAGTACTACGGCTATGACGCGCTGAACCGCCTCGCGTCCGTCGAGGACAAGCCCTTCAACGGCCCGCCCGACTTCTACCAGGCTTACAGCTACGACCGCTGGGGCAACCGCACCGTCAACGCCGGCGGCACCTGGAACGCCCCGGCCCCGCCGTTCACGGTCAACCCGGCGACGAACCGGCTGGCGCCGCCCGCCGGCTACACGATGAACTACGACGCGGCCGGCAACCTGACCTACGACAACTACACGGGGGCGGGCTCGCGCGCCTACGACGCGGAGGGCCGGATGACCTCGGCGCAGGACTACTACGGTCAGACCACGGTCTACGGGTACGACGCCGACGGCAAGCGCGTGCGCCGCGGCGTGGCCGGCGGGGCGGAGGTGTGGCAGGTCTACGGGGCCGGCGGCGAGCTGCTGGCCGAGTACGCCGCGAACGCCGCGCCCGCGGCGCCGCAGAAGGAGTACGGCTACCGCGGCGGGGAACTGCTCGTGCAGGCCACGGCGCCCGTCTCGACCGGCACGGGGCTGACGGCGCAGTACTTCGACAACATCAACTTCACCAACCTGAAGGTGACGCGCACCGACGCCACCGTCAACTTCGACTGGGGCGGCGGCAGCCCGCACGGGACCGTCGGGGTGGACACCTTCAGCGCCAGGTGGACGGGCAAGGTCGAGCCGCTCTACACGCAGACCTACACCTTCTACACCGTCTCGGACGACGGCGTGCGGCTGTGGGTCAACGGCCAACTGGTCATTGACAAGTGGATAGACCAGGGGCCGACCGAGTGGTCGGGGCAGATCGCCCTCACGGCCGGCCAGCGCTACGACATCCGCATGGAGTTCTACGAGAACGGCGGCGGCGCGACGGCGAAGCTGCTGTGGTCTTCGCCGAGCCAGCCGAAGGCCGTGGTGCCGCAGAGCCAGCTCTACCCGACGACGGCCGCCAACGCGCAGGCGGACCTCCAGTGGCTGGTCACCGACCAACTGGGGACGCCGAGGATGGTGATAGACCGGACGGGCTCTCTGGCGGGCGTGAAGCGGCACGACTACTTCCCCTTCGGCGATGAGGCGCCCGGCGACGCCAACTGGCGCGTCCCCGCGAGGGGGTACGTCGGCGACAACGTGAGGCAGAAGTTCACCGGCCACGAGCGGGACTATGAGACGGGGCTCGACTACGCGAAGGCGCGGTACTACTCGCCCGCGCAGGGCAGGTTCACGTCGCCCGACCCGCTGTTGACGAGCGGCAGGCCCGGCAACCCGCAAACGTGGAACCGCTACAGCTACTGCGGCAACAACCCGCTCATCTGTAGCGACCCGACGGGCCTGGACTGGTACTACAACAAGGATCAGGACCTCTATAAGTGGTTCGACGGCTCGCCGACGGAAAAGGGCTGGACGCAGGTGGTCGGCAACGGGTTCGTCTACCAGTCGAAGGACAGGGGCTGGGTGGCGCTCGACCCGTACAGCGCCAACTGGAGGGCGGACTTCGCCTCCAGAGAGGCCGCGCAGGGGTTGGTCGATACCTGGTGGAGCGCCTCCCCGAATTCGCGCGCGTTGGCCGCGGAGTTGGGAGGGCGCTGGGGGCCGGCGCTCAAGCAATCGGCCGAGTACATGTTCATGTACATGTCCTTCTTCACCGGCCCCACCGGGGAGATGGGCGGGCTGACCTCCCTGGGGCTGAAGGGGGGCGGCGCGGGCGTCGCCAGCCGCGCGGGGGCAAGGTTCATCGCCAGCGAGAGCGGGGCGATCCTCGACGCCGCGTCGGTCGAAATACCCGGCCCCTTGAACTCCGCGTACGGTAAATTAGACTACCTGCTGGGCCGCGTGCCGGACAGCGCGAAGAGCATCGGCAAGGGCGGGTTCTTCAAAGGGGTGATGAAGTTCACCGACGAGTCGCTCGACGCGGCGCTGCGCTCCCACCTCACGGAGAACTTCAGCACGGCCGTGATAGACGGGACGAAGATCAGAGTGACCGGCACGATGACCGGCCCGGGCGGTAGAGTCGCCAACGTCACGTCCGTCTGGCAGGTTAAGGACGGCGCGGTGAAGTTCGTCACGGCCATGCCCAAGTGAGCCCCGCGGCGGGCGCGCCATGTGACCACGCGCGCGGCGCTCAGGGTCGGACCACCGAACCCGTCCTTCGACCAGGGGCGCCGCGCGCCGTTGACCTTGTCGCCGGGCCTGAGAACGCTTCCCGGAAGCGGCGTGGCGTTCTCAGGCCACTTCACGAAAAGAGTCGCCATGAGATACTCGGCCACATTTATCAGCGGCCGGCGCACGGTCGGGCTTGTGGAGCAGGACGCCTCATCGGACGTGCGTCAGGTCGCGCTTACCGTTGACGGGAACCGACTCGCCGACCTGCCCCTGTCAAGGCACTACGCGCCCGCGGTGGCGGTCAGTGATGACCATTTGGCCGTGTGGGGCGGGACCCGTCTCCACACCGTCTCACTGAAGGACAACGGCCTCCGCACGTCGGAACTGGAAGACGAGGTGTTGGCCGCGTACTTTGTGGAAGATAAGTGGTGCTTGGTTTGTGAAACCTCCGTGGTCACCCTGGACGGCTCGCACAATGTGGTGTTCAAATTTGAACATGACGAGGTGCTCTCGAGTTGTTGGTGGGTGGGCGACGAGTTAATCGTCGTGGATTTTCAGGGCAGGAAACTGACTTTATCAAAGTCCATGTTAGCTCCTCCCGCACAGCCGTTCCGGTAGTGTTGCAGGAAATACAGCGCCGCTTACGCAGCCGCGCGCGGACGTTGCGCCCGCCGCGGCAGGCAGCTAGGCTAAATTTGGGAGGAAGGTCACGAGATTATTGCTCGTAGCGATATTACTGCTATCGCTCTGTGGTTCGGCCGCCTCGCAGACCGGCGGCCGCGCCGCCGCCGGTTCCACCGACGTCGGAAGCGCGCTCGAACTTACGACTAGCATCGCGGAGCAAAAGTATTGCTCCGCTGGCGGCATGCTGTTGACTTTGCGACTGAGTTACAAGAATACGGGGGGAAACAATCTGTTACTTTTCAAGTACGGCCTCGCCCCGGCGGAGCTAACAACGGCGCGCGTCCGCCCCGCCCCCGCGCACCCTCGGCCGACTACCCCGCGGGCGGCTCAAGGCCCGGTCACCCCACCGGGGAGGGCGGGCGTGGCGGCGCCGTCCTGAGGGGTTAACCCTCCCTCTAAATAGATATTAGTCCCCGGGTTTATACAGCCCGTCGCTCTCGACGTCGAAGACGCGGTTCAGGCGCGCCCGGTAATTCTCGAACGCGATCTGCGCGCTTAACTGCAGCAACTGTTCTTCGGAAAATTTCCCGCGCAGACGCGCGTACAGTTCGTCGGTAACGTCCGCCGGCGTGTCCGCCATCGCGTCAGCCAGCTCGATGACCAGCCGCTCCGCATCGGTGAACGCCGACAGGTCATTGCCCTTCAGCCCGAGCAGCTTCTCATCCGTCAGCCCCGCCTTTCTGCCCACGGCAGAGTTAATGTCCACTCAAAAGGGGCAGCCTATACGGGCCGCGGTCCGCACCTTCGCCAGCTGGATGTAACGCAGAGACACCCGCCGCCTGCGCCCTAAGCCGGCCTCCATCGCGACGCCGCCCCAGACGATGCCGGGCGCCCGCATCTGAATTTTTACCGGCGTCAAATCTTTGCCGAACATCCTCCGCATCAGGCCGTAGAACCAGCGCAGGTGCCACGGCGCTTGCCCCTTGTCCAATCCGGTTATGCGCGCCAACGAGAACCCCTCCTTCATCCGGTCGGTTAGACGGCCAGTGAATTATATAGCAGACGAAGGGCCGCCGGCGGGCGGCTCTTTACACTAAATCGGTCTCCGCCGCACTCACACCTGACAGCCGAAACCGCATCCTCGCAAGAGACTCGCGGCGGGGGCATCTTCCAGAAGAGATCGGTATGCCTTCGTATATCACCGTACGCCTCCTGCTGACAAAATCGCCGTTGACACCCCGCCCCGCCCCTAATACCCTTCCCCACACTCTGGTAGTCTCTTCGGACGCCTTTACCGGCGGCTTGCAGCACGCCTACTCGGCGTCCGGAGGCTTGCGCCAGAAATCGAGCATGACAATTAAATTCAAAGTTCTGAAAGCTGGAGATGAGCAGGTCTTGTCACGGGTCGCCCCCGACGTGTTCGACTCCCAAATCGACGAGCGCTTGACGGCGGAATTCCTCCGAGACCCGCGACACCACCTCGCGGTCGCTATTGATGAGGATGTGGTCGTCGGTTTCGCCTCCGCCGTACACTACATCCACCCGGATAAGCCCGCCGAGCTGTGGATTAACGAGGTGGGCGTCACGCCGGCGCACCGCGGCCGCGGCGTCGCGCGGGCCCTGCTCGAACTCCTCTTCAGCATCGGCCGGCAAGAAGGGTGTTCTGCGGCGTGGGTGCTGACCGAACGGGAGAACACGCCGGCGATGCGCTTGTACCGCTCTTGTAGGGGTGAGGAGGCAGAGGGCGAGACGGTAATGTTTTCCTTTAATCTGGAGCAATAAGGGAGGCGCCGCATTATGAAAGGTCGGGACACGGCGGCGCCGCCTACCGACGGCATGCGCCCGACCCGCACACTGGCCGTTGACACCCCGCCCCGCCCCTAATACCTTTCCCCGTGCTTCTCGTTCTCGCGTTAGCCGGGCATGCCCTCGACGGGCGGTGTTCACACGGCTGAGGGCCAGACTTATGCCGGAGTAAGATTCAAGTGAAAGCCCGCCGACTTAATTGTTCCGCCTTCCTGACCCTGGCGTTTTGCGTCTCCGTTGTCGCCCCTATCTACGCGGCGCAAACTGTGCCGCCGGCGGTGAGTGTGAGGCTGGTTACGGACGAGCCCGAGGCCGTGCTTTCTATTCTCGATAAGAGGAAAGCCGGGCGGCAGATTGACGAAGATGATTGGGGCCGCTTATTTCAGAGCGAAGGCTACGCGCGGCTCAAGCGGCGCGAGTTGGGGATGCAACGTCCGTTCGAGGACGAGGATTTTAAGACCTTCGTCCTCTCCGACGCGCTGCTCGAACGCGCGCCGGCACTGGCGGAGACACTCCGAAGGTGGAAGGACGCCGACGTGAGTAACGCCGCCCGCCTGGCGCTGGCTTACCTGCCGAAAGGCGCCCGCATCGGCGCCAAAATTTATCCCGAAATCAAGCCGCGGGAGAACAGCTTCGTCTATGACATAGACACCGACCCGGCGATCTTCCTTTACCTCGACCCGAAGAAGACGAGGGGGGAGTTTGAAAACCACGTCGCGCACGAGATGCACCACATCGGCTACGGGACGGCCTGCCCCACGAAGAAGGCCGCGGACGAAATCGCCCGCCGGCCGCAGAACGTGCAGATGGTTTTGAAATGGCTCCAGGCGTTCGGCGAAGGCTTCGCGATGCTGGCGGCGGCCGGAGGGCCTGACGTTAATCCGCACGCCGCCAGTCCCGCCGAGGAGCGCGCGAGGTGGGACAAAGACGTCCAGAACTTTAACGACGACTTGAAGAGCCTCGAAAGGTTCTTCCTCGACGTTTTAGACAACCGCCTGACTGGAGATGAGGCGGAGGAGAAAGCCCGCACGTTCTACGGCGCCCAGGGGCCTTGGTACACGGTCGGGTGGAAGATGGCGGTGTTGATCGAAAAGACTTATGGCCGCCGCAAGCTGATCAAATGCATGTGCGACGTCCGCGAGCTGCTCCGAACTTACAACCGCGCGGCCGTAAAATTTAACCATCGGTCACACGACAAGTTGGCCTTGTGGTCAGAATCGCTTGTCAAAGGTGTCGGGCGTCGCGGCTAAACGCCGCGACCGGGCGACTCACCGGCCGCGAAGCGTCATAGAGGATACGGCCGCCCACCTCGGGCCGCTGAATCTGAGAACGGGGCGCGCCGGACGCGATGCTTACCACTAACGTTGACACCCCGCCCCGCCCCTAATACCCTTCCACGTGCAAACCTGGCTCTCACGTTAGTTAAGCGGGCCGGCGCCGGTGGGTGGATGACGCCGGGCGCCGGGCGCCCGCGGCCGTGCAGGTTGTATATTCTTGACACGCAGTTACGATTTGAGGAGGGGATGTTCGTCTTATGCCGCTGATTTCCGGGACACGGCTCCGGATTCGCTCGCCGCTCTACCTGCCCCAGTTCCTCTGGGGCAACGAGATGTCCGCGCGCCAACTCGCACGCTCGCCCGGCTTCCTCGGCGGCGGGCTGCTCGTCGACCGCGGCCGCGCCTTCTGGACGGTGACGGCGTGGGAGGACGAGGCCGCCATGCGCTCCTACCGCAACACGGGCGCGCACCGCGAGGTGATGCCGAAGCTGCTCAGGTGGTGCGACGAGGCCACGGTCGTCCACTGGGGACAGGAGAGTGCGGAACTGCCGGGCTGGCCGGAACTCCACCGGCGCATGACGACGGAGGGAAAGGTGTCGAAGGTCAGCCACCCCTCCCCGCGCCACGCGGCGAGGCAGTTCCCGGAGCCGAGGGTGGGACGCCTCAGCCGGTTCATACGCCCGAGACTGAGGATAGATTGAAGACTCCCCGCCTGTCCTGAACCGCGCACGACAGTCACGGCCGACACGCCGACTCTTAAACCTTTCTGAGGAACCGTTGACACTCGCCCCCCTAATACCCTTCCCCGCGCTCTTCCCGCTCTCGCGTGAGCCGAACATGCCCTGACAAATCATTTACACCCGCCCCTCCGGCAATACCCTTCCCCGCGCATCTCTCGCCCTCGCGTTGACTGATCAGGGCTAGCGCAGGACAGGCGGGGCGCTCACCAGACCCCGGACACTCATTGCGGCCTCAAGCCTTCCCGGGGCGCATTTGACACCCTCCTCCGCGCCGGGATATCTTGCGTATGTTAACGTCATCGCATTCTTCTGCCGGCGGTACTTCGTTAATCTCACATCACACTAACTTAATATAAGTAAGTGCTGGGAGCGGCAAAATCTATCTACACGTGCGCCCCGAAGAATCTCACTTCAACGACACATGCCAGCAGGGAGAAATACCGAATGAACTTATCACTCCGCCGTGACGCGCAGACAGTGGTAGACACCGACTCGGGTCTACACACATCAATGACGAGCGCCCTTCCGAAGGCCGTGAAGCGTGCGCTCGTGCTCGCCGCGCTCGTCTTCGCCGGGCTCGGTTTCGGCGCCGGCCAGGCGCACGCGCAGGCGTGGAGCCTGACCAAAGCGCAGCGCCAGGCGTACCTGAATTACTACGCGCCGGTCATCCTCAAACGCGGCGACGAGAACGACGGCAAGCAGGGGCGCGACTGGCTGACCAACTACGATTTCGACCGCGACGGCGACTTCTCCAACAACCGCCTCAACTGGCGCAACATCAATCAGTACATCGCCGCGGCGCAGGCCGGGACGGGCGCATACAGCCACTGGCGCATCCGTCCGACGCTCTACACCGCCCTCATCGAATACATGAACGGGGGCAGCAAGTCCCTGGTGCTGCTCTACCACGTCTACAACGCGGCCGACAAGGACGGCAGCCAGATTCACGACTGGGAGCGCGTCGAGATCGTGGTCCACGGCGTCACAGGCACGCCGGGCGGCGGCGAATACGTCAACCACGTCACGGTCACGATGCATGAAGAGCAGATCATGCGGCGTTACTACGACACCGGGATGACCTTCATGCAGACGGCGACGGGCAGGCACGTGATGCTCTGGCAGGCCGACGAGAGCGATTGGGATTGGTACGCCGGCTCCGATTACGGTTACCACGGGCACGCGCTGCAACACGTCAGAACTCCCTACAGCACGATCGCCAGTAAGATGAACTCGTCCACGGCGGACGCCAAGGTCGCCGTCACCGGGTCGGACAGTAAGAACGTGCATTACGTGTTCGCGCCCGAAGGGTCGCAGGCGGCCGTTGACACGTGGCAGGCCAAGCCTCTGAATTACTCAAACGCGTCGGGACTCGCCAGCCGAGTGGATAACGGCAACACGGTGAAATGGACGACGGTGAAGCGCATGACCTACGAGCTGCAAGACCTCGCCGACATCATCCCGACTCACTGGCAGTCCGGCGCGTGGTACATCCACTGGCTGTCGGACTTGGATAGATACGTGCTGCTGGAGAGCCCCGTCATCAACGAGGCCGGGCAGGTGGAGGTCCCCGCGGGCTTCCAGCGCTTCTTTATGAGGTCCCGTGACATCGGGAAATCGGATTACACCGACGGGCGCGAGGGCTATCTGTCGAAAAAATGGTTCATCGGTGGCTACTCGGCTGAACTGAACTGGGAGGCCCCCTGGGGCGGGGACCAGTTCGGCGGCTTCGAGGGTCTCGGGTACGACGACTTCGGGCGAACCCGCGGCGCCGCCAGCGGCTACTACGACTCGCACAACTCGTACCTATGGCAACACGACTACTTCGTACATTCGGGCGTCATCACCAGCGACCAGACGAACTACGAAGCCGGAATGTGGCTCGTCGGCCCATGGTACACGGCGGCCAGCGGCGGCTTCGACGGGCGCTGGGTGCAACTCTTCGACGACCGGACCGCTTACTAGGCGCTCCCGCCCCAGCCCGTCGTCTGCTCCGCGACCGCCGAGCGGCAGTACGGCGTCAATGGCGGCGCCTGGAACCCTGATAAGTGTGCCTGTAAGGCCCTATGCTCGGGCCGTCAGATTCAATGAAACTTGATGGGTGCTCAGTCATAAGCACCTGACCTGAAGTGGTTTCCGAGTGGCGGTGTTGACTGTTCTTTGAGGCCAACACCGCCACTCGGCGTCATGAGCCTGAAAGGTGACGGTAAGAGCCAGATTCAGGAGTGATCAGGTCAACCGATGCGGTAAAAGTCTGACATTCGCGCCGCGTCGGTGACTTCACCCGCCGGAAAGAACACGACTCCTACCGGCAGGCCTTCGACAGGCTGCGCGACCTGAGGGCGGGGGCGTGAAGTCCCTTCATTTGCCTCTTCGCCTTCAGCGCGCGCGCCTTAACCGCCCGCGGCCGTACGCCTATGCCTATTCCTCCCACCAGCACCACCCCGCTCGTTGTCTGCCTCGAAGGCCCCAGCGCCGTCGGCAAGACCACGCTGGCCGCGGCCCTAGCCCGCGAGTGCGGCGCGGTCGTCGTGCCTGAACTCGACGCCTCGGGCGCGCCGCCCCCCGGCCACTCCGCCGCCTGGTTCGTCGAGCGCCACGCCGCGCAGTGGCGGCGCGCGCGGGAGCTGGCCGCCGGCGCGCCCTTCGCCGTCCTCGACGGCGACCCCTTCAAAGGGCTCTGGTACAACTGGGTCTACTCTGGCGAGGGGTGGGACGGCGTCGAGGCGGTCGCCCCGCTCTACCGCGCGCAGGTCGAGGCGCGCTCGCTCGCCTTCCCCGATCTCTACGCGGTGCTCACGGCCCCAGAGAAAGAGCTGCGCCGGCGCAGGGACGGGGACGCCTCGCGCTCACGCCGCAATTTCGAGAAGCACCTTCTGCTGGCCGGGCCGCTGCTGCGCTACTTCGACGAGCTGCGTGAGGCCGACGCCGCGCGTGTAGCTTTCGTCGAGACAAGCGCGCGGGAGAATCTGGTGGCCCGGGTGACTGCGGCGCTGAGACTCTTCCCGTCGGACCCGCCCGACTCACTGCGGCTCTTGAATCACATGGCCGACTGGCTCCGCTCAAACTCCCCACACAGCCCATAATTAATCTAACTTTACCCCTCAGACCCCGAAATTATCTTTACTCAGATGTAAGGCGGGTGTATAAGGGGCAAGTATGATGACCACGACCCCGTTCTCAGTCTCCCCGAACCCGGCCGCCCTCTACATCACACCGTCGCTGCGGTCGGCCCTCCACAAGGTGCGCTACACGGTCGACAACCGGCAGGGGCTGACCTGTGTGCTCGGCGACGCCGGCATGGGCAAGTCCAGCCTGATGCGCCTCCTGCACCTCGAGTACGAGAGCCGCGAGGAGGACGTCACCGTCGCCTTCCTCACCGATCCTGACTTCCACACGCCGAACGCCTTCGTGCGCAGCATCTGTCAGGGCTTCGAGGTGCCCATGCGCCGCTCGCTCCAAGCACAGAAGACGGAATTTAAAGACTTCATCTTCGCCCAGGCGTCGCAGGGCAAGAACGTCGTCCTGCTGCTCGACGAGTCTCAGGGCATGAACTCCGAGGTTATGGAGGTGCTGCGCTCCTTCCTCAACTTCGAGAGCAACACAGCCAAGCTCCTGCAGATCGTCATGGCCGGCCAGATCGAACTGCGCGAGCGGCTGAAGCTGCCCCGGAACAAGGCGCTCAGGTCGCGGATCGTGATGTACTCACTGCTGAGCGCGCTGACGCTCGCCGAGGCCAGGGCCATGCTCGAACACCGCTGCTCCCTAGCCGAGATCACGCTCCCCTTCCCCGATGACGTCATCGACCTGATCTACTCGGCGACGGGCGGCGTCCCCCGAGACATCCTACGCATCTGCGGCTACGCCTTTGAGACGGCCCGCATCGCCGGCGAGAAGACCGTCTCGCGTGAACTCGCCGAGGCCTCCATCGAGCACGAGCAGGCGGTGATGGAAGAGGAGGCCGCGTGACGAGCAAGAGCAGCAAACTCCTCCACCTGGACCCCCTGGCGATTGCCCTCGAAAGAAAGCGCATACGGGAGGAAGAAGCGTCGGAGACCATAAGCGAGCCCAAAATGGGCAGCCAGCCCAATATGAGCAGCCAGCTCATATTGAGCAGCCAGCTCAGTGAGCAACCACCTGCCGGCCCAGTGAGCAACCAGCCCAATGTGGGCAGCCAGCCCGCAACGAGCAGCCAGCCCAATGTGGGCAGCCAGAAACTTCCCGCCCCCTTAAATCTGCTCGCCTCCGTACCTGACATCAAAGGGGAGGCCCGGATTCCGCACCGCTACTCAGACTATCTTTGCCGGATGCTCAAGCCGGACGAACAGGCGGTCTACTGGCAGCTCTACAGGCTGTCTTGGGGGTGGGGTAAAGACGCCTGTTTCATCAGTAATCCGAAGCTATCTGAAAGGTCGAACGTTCCGCTCTCATCGATGAAGAGGGCTGTGGCCGGTCTCGTCTCCAAAGGCTTGGTCGAGAAGACGGGCCAGACGAATGGCTATGGTAAGGATCAAGGCGTCGAGTACAGGGTGCCCAGACTGGACTGGCAGCCCACAAAGAGCAGCCAGCCCAATACGAGCAGCCAGCCCAATGTGGCCCCCAATAAAATAAAAGCAATTAAAGAAAACACACAAACAGCCGCGCGCGCTTCGGCCCCGGCCGAGCAGGAGGTAGGCTCGCGTGTGGGTGTGGGTTCGAGGTACACGCTCGAAGAATGCCGCCGCTTCGCCGAAAGTCTCCGCGCCGAGGGCATTCAAAACCCGGGCGGCTACGCCACGGCCATCCACAGAAGCGGCGAGGCCGACGACCGGGTCGAGGCCTTCCTCGCGCGGCAGGAGGGCGCGAGGGAAGAGAAGCCGGCATTGAGTGCGGAGCAGGTCCAGGAGCAGGCCAACATCGCCGCCTCGATGCTCCAGCACGGCTCCTCGATCGAGGAGGTCGAGCAGTTCTTGGCCGGCAACTTCCGCCCCGCCCAGTGGCACATGATCCGGAGCGTGGCGCTGACGCAAGCGAAACTCGCGGGCACACCCGCAAAGCCCAAGGGTTTGAAAGGTTGAGCCTATAAACGCCCGCGCGTGAAACCACTCTCACGCATTTCCGGTAATGAAAGTTTTCTGAAGAAACGTGAGAGTAGGTAACTGAAGTTCAATAGGCGCCGTCACCGCTTTCGCGTCGAATCCCGACGCAAGAGACACCCAGACCCAGTGTCAGAGCAGATATCCTCCAGCGCGTCTCCGGTCGAAGAGACTCTCCAGACCTTACGCTTCGACCCTCGTCTGGCCGCGCCCTTCTGCGAGAAGTCGCTCTCGGAGGAGACTAGGCGCGCCTACCGCAGGGTGATCAAGGAGTTCTTCAACTTCGTCAAAGGCATCCACCCGTCGCAGGTCACGCCCGCCGACGTCCTCGCCTGGCGCGAGTCGCTGAAGGAGGGCAGGAAGTCCGCGACGATCTCTTTCAAGCTGACGGTCGTCCGCTCCTTCTTCGAGTACCTGAGGGCGGGCGGGTACGTGCAACTCAACCCCGCCTCGACGAGGCTCGTCTCTCCGCCAGCCGTCTCCGACGAGATGAAAGGCAGGGCGCTGACCGCGAAGGAGGTCAGGTACCTGCTCTCCGGTCCGGACAGATCGAAGCCGGAAGGGGCGAGGGACTACGCGCTGATGCTCGTCATGCTGCGGCTCGGGCTGCGGGTTTCCGAGGCCTGCTCCTTACGCGCCTCCTCGGTGCACTGGAGCCACGGCCGCTGGACGGTCAGGTTAAAGGTCAAGGGCGGCAGGGAGCGGACGCTGCCGCTGCCGCAGGAGGTCAGGCAGGCCTTCGACGAGTACCTGCGGCTCGACCGGGGCAGGAGGGAAGCGCTGCATTCGGGCGGCAGCAAGGCCTACCTCTTCCAGCCCACGGTCAATTACCGCACGCTGGAGTTCAGCAAGCCGCTCTCGACCAGGATGGCATGGAACATCGTCCAGCGGTGGGCCGACTACGGCCGCCTCGGGAAGACCTCGCCGCACGATCTGAGGAGGACGGCCATCACCAGGGCGCTCGACCAGGGGCTCTCTTACCGGCAGGTGCAGATGATGTCGGGGCATAGGGACCCCAAGACCGTGATGAGGTACGACCACGGGCGGGAGAACCTCGAGCAGAATGCGGTGAACTTCCTCGACTACGGGGAGGATTAGTCGTCCTCGCCGTCGGAATCCCGTCCCCCGTCTTGCCCGTCATCCGCCGCCCCGAGCCGCTTCCTTCGCTTCTCACACCGCCCGCGGATGGCGGCGGCGACACTCTCCCTCGTCGCCTCGAAGCGCCCGGCCCAGGCCTCGAGGAACTCCTTCTCGCTCACCGACTCGGGCGTCACCAGCAGCCGCACCTGCTTCAACTCCTCGACCCCGAAATCCGCCGCCAGGTAGAGATAGCTCACGAAAGAGCGCATCAGGTCGAAGTCGGCCTCCATCCTGCGCGAGAGACGCTCCTCCAGGTGGTGGACGCGCACGCCCATCCGGTCGTCGAAAGCTTTGAGGATCTCTTTGAAGGCGGGGTCGGTGGAGGCTTAGCGGTAGCGGCGCGAGTAGAGGGCGCGGCGGAAGAGTTCTCGGATGACATCTCCGAAAGTACACGCCCTTTATTTTAATTGTATAACAGTTCGTTTGAGGGGGCGCGAAGGAGATTGTGGATAGGTTTACGACGTGAAATGGAGGCGGGCGGGCAAGTCATCAGGGGTGGGGAGGACTATGATTTAAGAGGGACGGTCGAATGCGAAAGAGGCCGGCAGGTTGTCAGAAGCATAAGAATCAGTGGGGTGCCGCTATTTCCAGAGCCTCGTCCGCCCGAATTTTCGACGCCGATTGGGGGGAATGATTTCGGATGAATCCAGTATGATGGGGAGGGAGATTGAATGTCGGTGGTTGAAGTTTGAGGTAAGCGCCGTGGAACCAGAATCCGGTAGCGCCGTGTCAGGCAGCCGCGTCCTATAACGCGATGATCTCCCCACCCCTCCCGCGCTTCCGTGTCGGTGCCCAAATCAAAGAAGTCCTGCCGGTGGCTCGCGTCTCATCTGCATATATATGTATAACGGGGCGTGTGAGGCTCATCTAGGATGAGGAGAAGGCCGCGGCGGTCGGAGAAGAGCACGGCGTGGCCTTCGCGGCCTTATCGACGTTTTCAGCGACCCTTACGCGGTGGAGTTCGTCGTCGAGGCTCACTCGACGGCGGACGAGACTCGCTACGCCATCGTGGGGGCTGACCGCCCGGTACGGACTCGTCTACCTGGTCTTCACCGAGGTCGAAGCCGGCGTCGAGTTGGAGCTGCGTTTCATCACGGCGCGACGCGCCGAGCCATGGATGGTGGAAGAGTATGAAGAGAACAGGCGGAAGCGGTGAGGTGGTGACGAGCGAGCGGGCGCGGGCCGCCGGGTTGAGGCGCATCCCGCGGCGCCACGCGGCCGAGCCCGGCGAGGTTAAACTCTCCGACGGCAAGGTGAGGGTGACGATGTGCCTGGACGCGGACGTGCTCAAGTACTTCAAGGCGCGCGCGGCGCAGGCCAACGCCGCGCTCTACCAGACGTAGATCAACGGCGAGCTGCGCGCGGTGATGGAGCGCGGTGCCGGCGACCCCTACGCTTTGCTCGTCGAAGACGAGCGGCTCATCTCGGCCGTCGCCGAGCGAGTACAGGGGAGTCTCCGGAAGCGATGATGGATGCGGCGGGCGTCAATCATTGCGGCACAAGGAATTGTGGTCGGACGCGGAATCGGGTGATTTTGAAAAGTCGCCACCGCAGGCGACACGCGAGTGCAGACGTCTGCTCTGTACAGCGAACGCGCCGTACAACATCTTGTGGAAGGGGGCTCGAATCGAGCCCCCTTTTCACTATCACTCCCGATAATGTTCATTACGTTTTTTTGAGCCTGAAGAAGGGAAGTCCCGCTTGGTGTGGCTTACCGGGCGGTCCTTCGTCCTACGAAGCCGCGGGATATTTTTGACGGCGTGCTGCCGTTGGGGCTGTCATTCGACGTAGGCCGATGCCCGGCGGGTCCCTCCACGGTGAGCAAATCGGGGAGCCGGCTTTTGTTAAGTCGGCTCCCCGAAGTTGAACGCCCGAGTTGACAGATAACCTTGGGCGGAAGCTGCGTTGATTACTTAGTTTCTTATGGGCAGGGGGTTGATCCGCAACTGCAAAAGCAGTAGGTGCTGTTCCACCTTCCGCCATCAGCCCGGCACGCGTCCCGTTGGTAAGGATCGCACCCCGTGGTGGGAGGGGCCGTCACGTTAACCAGAACGTTAGGCGCGAAGTCGCCGAACGGTCCAACCCCCTCCTGCACCATGCGCCACTGAAAGTTGTAGCTGCCCGCTGTGGAAGGCGCCGTGACGGTGAAGTAGAAGGTGTAATCGGAACCCTGCGGGACGGTAGTACCGGTAGGCAGGTAGACACGATTGAAGCCCCACACGGTATTGTCCTGCGGGTTCTGTGAGCCGAGCCGGTAAACGTCCGAGGTCCACGTTGTACTACCCGAATTCCTCATCGTCACCGAGACGCTGTAGCTTCTTCCGGCCGTCATCGAGGTCGGGACCGACTGAGATACGAAGGTCGCGTTAGGAGTTTCCGGGGCGGGGCCACCCGAGCAGGCCCCGACGCCGACGGCGCACCATGCCTGCTTGGTCGAGTTGTGTTGTGCGCTGTCGAACCCGTACATGTCACTGGCCGCCGATTCGCACGCGCTCCGCACGTCGATGAACTGCGACGAGGGCGTGACGTAGACTTCTAAAGCCCGGTAGAAAATCCTCTCGGCCGCCTCCCGCCCGATTCCCGTCACGAAGATGCCGTTGTTGGGGTGCGTGCCACCTTCTGCCAGCAGGTAGAAGGCTTTGTTCTGGATGCCGCTGTTGAAGTGGACGCCCCCATTGTCATAACCAGAGCCGATATAGACCCTCTCCGAGTAGTGGTCGGGGTGGCCGAACTGCGGCGGGTTAGACAGGCTGCGGATGCCGCTCCAGTTTATGTCTTCGGCGACCAGGTAATCGGGGCTGATGCCCACGGTATACTCGACCGCCGTGCCGAAGATGTCGGAGAAGGATTCGTTAGCCGCCCCCGACTCGTCGAAGTACTGAAGCCCCGCTGCGTATTCGGTGACTCCGTGCGTGAACTCGTGCGCCACGACGTCTAGCGAGACCCACGGCGAGGTGGAGCCGTCGCCGTCGCCGAAGTACATCCCGCCGCCCGTGTAGAAGGCGTTGGCCACGTTGGTCCCGTAGTGGACGGCGCTGAAGGTCTGCCCGCAGCCGTTATTCATCCCGCAGCGCGCGTGCCTGGTCTGGTAGTAGTCCCAGGTGCGCGCCATGGCGAAGTGCGCGTCGACGCCCACCGTCTGGCGGTTATAGACCGTGTTGTTGCCCCACACGTCATCGTAATCCGTGAAGATCGCGCCGTACGGGTAGTCATACGTGTAGCTGTAGCTGTGCGTCGGGGACTGCATGTAGTAGTTCCCCCACGACCCCGTCGTGGGGATGTACTGGTTTCCGCTGAACAGGCTGTAGCCGGTGCCTGTCGGCAGGCTGTCGTAGTGCCAGACGATGCCGCCGTCCCTGGCGTCCACGAAGTACTCGTGGCGCTCCGGGACTTTGTCCGTGTGCTCGACGAAAATCTGCACCTGATAGGTCAACGTCGCGCCGGGTGAGCCGTCGCGGGCGGGCAGAATGACGAGCTTGGCCTGTGGCTCCCTGGCGACGCCGCCGCCGTCGCCGAGGGCTGCCCTGGCGGCCTCGACGGCCTGCGACGCCGTCAGCGCGGGCGTCGTATCTAACCCACGGACGCCCTCGAAGGCGCGTCCCGTCACGCCGCGCACGCCGGTGCCGTCGAGGTGGGTGATGATCTGGCCGCCGAAGACGGGCACTCCCTTGTGAACCTGATCCAGTCGCACGTGGGTGAGGCCGAGGTCGTCCTGCTTCGCCGTCAGCAGCGTGAGTTCGGCTTCGGGGTCGCGCACCCCCGCCGCTTCGCCGTGGCGTTTGAGGTGAGCCATGCTGCGGCGGAGGGAGTCTTCGACCCACGCGGGACGCGCCCCCTCACCGTGACGGTAACTTCTGGTGATCTTGCCTGTCGGTCTCTCCGGAGACTTTGACTCGTTCCCCTGACCGGCCACGCCGAATGGCCGCGACAGCGCCAAGGCGCCCAAAGTGAGGGCAAACAAAAGGGTAAGGACTTTTCTCATCGTGTAGCTCCTCCTGGAATGTGAAGTTGAGTGTAGAGGTCACCTACGCATGCGACTGACTGAAACTATCAGTCAGCGAGATCAGCGTGAGACGGCATAGGACGCGAAAGCAGCCAAGAGGTTCGTAGTTGAGGCTGCTGGAAAAGCAGGACAAAATTTCAAAGAGCGTCCGCGCGGAATGAAGGCACACCAATCCCATCACGCCGGCGTGCCCACTCGTGGCATCAAACCAAGGCGCTTAAACGCATAAATCTGACGGCGATTGCAGACCGGCAACCGCAGATCAGATGGGTTAATTATGAATCGCGAGTGAGGTCAAGGATCATATTCACTATCGTGCCGCAGAACAACACCCGAACCTTAGTGCTAAGGATGCTCGCACAGTACCGAGTAGTAGCTCGCATCACAATTTACTGCTGGTGCAGAAAGTGTGATGCGGAGAAGTGAGTCGCGTCGATACTGTTTGCGGACCGGTGGATGATACATCCTTTTACATGAGTGTCAACCGAAATTTTTGCCGACCGTTTGTATGTTCATAGTGAGGCGAAGGTCGGCATTAACGAGACGTTCAGGGCATCATCGGTGGACGTAATTAGTCTTATCAGCCTCGGCGTTGACATTTACAGCTGATAGTAATATCGTCCGCGCCGTTCACTGCTTACTTTACTGCTGACGAGAATCTCGCACCGTCAGCCTCACAACTTCCAGCAGCCAGCCCGGCCCGGCTTCTTCGACGAGTAAGGAGAGAGTATGGAATCCGGAGTGCCTCAAACTACCGACCCCAGGCGGCAACTCGATAACGAACTGACGCTAAAGCTCTCGTTCCTGGGGGCGATCAAGTTCCTCGAAGCCAGTGAGTACGCGCTCATACAGTTAATGGTTGATAACGAGATCTGGATCGGGCCGGTCCCGGAGAACCCTGGGGGTTCCGGCGACGTCGAATGGGGGCTACTCCCGTACTGGGTGCATCACCCCCCGGCGTTCATTCTGGATTACATTCAGAGCCACGAGACCTTAAACCTCGCGTGGAAAGGTTTGGAAGCCATCCTCCCGGCGCGTATAGACAGCGCGAACTACGACGCCCTGTTGAAGCGGGTCGAGCAGGCGGGACTGGTCGCCACCGACGGCACGATCTTCGGGACGGGTCAGTACGAACAAATCGATCTCAGATGGCTGTTTTCGCTGGTTAATTACCTGATCGTGGTCACATCCGGCGACGTCGCCCCGTTCAGTAACAAGCAGGTCGCCCCGGTCCCGCTGGAGGGTGTTCAAGGGCGAGTGAAGATTGCGCTGGTCGGCGACTGGGGCACGGGCGCGTTTAAGAACGGCGAGGCCGTCGGCGTCATGCAACAGATCATGAGCCTTAAGCCTGATTACCTGATTCATCTGGGCGACGTCTACTACGCCGGCACGGCGGGCGACTTCTTACCGCTGAACGAAGAGATGAATAACTTTCTGAACGACTGGCCCGACACCTCACAACTGCCGGCGGGCAACAGCTTCATGCTTAACTCTAATCACGAGATGTACAGTGGGGCTAAAGGCTACTTCGACGTAGGGCTCGCGGATGAACGGTTTAACCGGCAGCAGGGAACCAGTTATTTCGCGCTACAGTATGCCGGGTGGACCATACTGGGGCTGGACTCCGCCTACTACTCACCGTCGGCGCTGTTCATGGCGGGTGACCTGGGCACGAATGGCGTTCAATCCGACTGGATCAGAGGACTGAATCTCGACCCGGATAGAGTGATCGTCCTGACACACCATAACGGCCTGAGTTACGACGGCTCCGTGGAATTCACACCCTTCTGGGATCAGATCAACGAGGCGCTGAACGGCGACCCCGCGGCGTGGTATTGGGGCCACGTCCATAACGGCGTGGCTTACAAGTCGCCGACGGTCACCGACCGTAAGACGCTTGCTCGGTGCGTAGGGCACGGAGCCATCCCTTACGGAGACCAATTCGGCACGGCAGGTTCCGGGCGGGTAGATTACTACGCGCACACCCCCGCGCCGGCGCCCCCGCGAGTCTTGAACGGGTTCGCCCTACTGACCATCGATTCTAACGGGGTGGTCACTGAAGAGTTCTACGAGCTGGGCCTCACAGGAGCCAAATACAGCAATCAGTATGGCTAAGGCCGAAGGGGCACGGCCGACCCGACTCGCGTAGAGCGGCAAACACTATGCGGGAGCCGGGACACATCTCCGGCAATGACACGCGGATGTAACAACACTTATCCGCCGCGCCCTATTCAAGGGTCTTTTACTTAGGCGAGGAACCGGGCAGGCCGCGCGACCTCCTGAAGCCCCTGATGGGCTAATGGAATTTCGACCCGAAATATTTCTACTCGTCCGAGGGACCTTGCCGCATCCCCCTGACCTTAAGCACTTTCGAGGCAGCGAGCGGGTAGACTTTTGGGGCGACACCACTTCTCAGTGTCGCGCCCGCCGCTTCAGCCCGGGTCTTCACAAGTCGTGTAGCAGGTGAAACGGTCCTGGTAGCACCGCATGACGCGCCAGTTGGGGTAGCCCATCTGGGCGCACCAGGAATCGCAGACTTCATACTGCCAGTCGCAGTCCCCGCAGTAGTTGGCTAGGGACTTCCGCTCTGCGGAGGCCGCCAGCAAGGCGACGACGAGCACTGACGGGATGAGGAGACGGCGGGTGAGTCGGCACGTGATGTTTCTGCATGGTGTTCTTCTTCGTCGTGAGTAGCGTGAGAGCCGGTGAGGCTGAGGGGCCATAACGCACTTGGGAACGCGGGAGCGATGCGCCGGGGGTGGGTAGTGTCAACGGCTACAAAAGAAAGAAGCGGCGAGGGTGGTCGCCGCTCTCTCGGGTGGGCGCCGCGCATCTTACCACTTCACGCCGCCACCATTTCCCCATCAGGTACATGGGTAGGGCAGACCGGGTTGTCATAACCACGGTCTGCCCTGTCGTAGCAGCCGGCAGCTAACTCTTCGGAGGAGGGACGGGGAGGCTCGTCGGCATCCGCGGTGGCGGTGTCACGCCGAAGAACCTACTGTACTGGTCAACGTGTGCGCTCTGTGCGATATCCCTTAGCTGGGAGTCATCGCAGAGCGCCGTGTTGTAGTCGTCGTAGTTCGGCGCGGACCGCCACACAGGCGGTTGCCAGCTGCCGTCCTTATTCTGCGTCCAAGCCCAATAGCCCCAATCTGGCGTGAACTCGCTCTGCCTGATATTCGTGTACTGGCCGCTCGCTGCTGCCCCCCCGATCAACCGCATCTTGTCGTACAGTTTCCTGCCCATCTGCGGGCATATCAAACCGTACAGGGACGGGTAAAATCCTTTCGAGTCGGCCGGCATGACAATCTCGTCGACGCGGTTCCACGCGTGAGGCACAGCGTCGCGCGCGTTGGCGCAGTTGGTATTCCAGTTGCCACGAGGGGACTTGCTCTGCCGGAAGGCCGCATTAAAGAGATCGGCGAACCCCGAGTTTCCGGGGGTCGCGCCGGCCGTGGGCATCACTAACACCTCCTTCCAGCCGCTCTTGTCCGGCTGGCTGTAGAGCCATAACGCCAGCGCGGGCGAGAGCGCGCCCGCGAGGCTGTGGCCGCAGAAGATGAGGGTCTGTTTCTCACTCTGTTTGTTGCTCACGATCTTGCTCAGGAACTTGTCCACAGGGCCTTGAGACGGGTCGGTTAATTTCTTCAGCAGATTGCTTAAGCCCTGAGCGGTGGCGGCCGAGATGGCGGGTGGGGGGTTGTCAACTGGCCAGCGACCGTGCGGCTTCAATGTAAAGGGCATTTCGGGCAGCGTCGGGGGCTGCCACTGAGCCATGTAAATCGGTAACATGTCGAAGTCTTCAGCGCCCCAGTCATAGAATGACTTGGAATTCGTGGCCGCGATGGCGACGACGTAGGTGGAGAGCGCCTCGCTGCGGGCAACGTACATGGCGTTGGTGGCCTCGCCGGGATTGTTGCCATCGACTGAATACAGGCATGGTCCCCAGACCACTTTCCAGTCGCCGCCGGCCAGCTGGGAATTCATGAGGGGGAAGAACCCTTCGTACTGCGTCCCGATGGGGGTGGTGCCCCCGTTCAGGGAGGCTTCGAGGTAGCCCTGTAGCTGGGTCTGTGTGTCCTTAATGCCGGCCGCTCCGTTGGCGGCGATGCTCAGCAGGAAGGTGGTCTGTACGATGTCGTAGGTCATGTGAGTCTCCGTTCTTCATTAGGGAGGTTGAGGGTGAGGCCCTGCCAGCGAAGAATTACTGAGAGTAATTCTTCGCCGCGGGCGCGATTGATGAGTGACTTGGAAGACAGGAAAAGGCCGGCGTGACGTGCTTCACTAACAACCTTTGTTCGAAGGGTGTGAGATGAAGGTCGGCTCGTTGAAGGGAACTATGAGGTTTCTTGAGCTAGGCGTCTCTGACGCGCTTAGTTTGGGACAGGGAAGCCGGGTGAGACGCGCGGCTCGGCGTCTCACCCGACCCTGATATTAAATCACAAGGACGCGCCCGGGTGGAACTAATATTTGTTTCGCCTTAATTCGCGAGCCCCACTCGTCGCGGCGCCTGTAGACTGAGGCTCCGCGCCGCAGACTGAGGCTCCGCGCCGCGCGCTCATCACTCCTCCGTCGACGGCCTGGCCGGAGGACATGGCGCGAGATGAGGCTAGGCTCAACCGCCCATGCAACGTAACAATGATTATAGGACGCGAACGGCCTCTCAAAGGAGAGGCCGTTCCCTTACGTCGCACAAATTAACAAGACACTATGACCGTATTGGCGCTTTAGCATAATTCTATTGACGCCGATATCCGATGCGGGTAAATTTATCCGCGCTACACCCAAGCTTTGACCCGATCAGTAGGATGCGCGACCTTAACCTCACCGGCTCTAACTTCACTCAGACGTTGAGCCGAGTAGTCACAGCGCGCTCGTTTCTCTGTTAACGGGAGGAGCCTGCTCCTCTTCCGCTAACCTCACGTACACCTATTCACCGGCAACGGCGGCACGAAGCACGGCCGCACGTTTTTCATTCGAAGCCACTCGCCCTCGCCGCTTCTCATCGGGCGGCACGCGGGGGCCTCTTCGTCGGCGTGGTCACGTCTCGGCCCACCTTGAATCCAGGCAGCTTTCTGCCGCTCCAGGGTCGCAACCCGGTTCTCAAGCTTCACGTCCGCGGGTCGCTGCTGGCGCCCCACCGCTTCCGGTAAAGCCGAAAGCGACTTCTATCTAAGGAGAAAACATGAAAGCTCTCAAGCTGTTCGCCCTCGCGGTCTTCGCCTCACTGCTTGTCACTTCGCTGACGCTCACGACGGCGGTCAGGAGCCAGTCCGGCCCGACCGAGGCGCCCGTCAACTTCAACGACGTGACCAACGGCTTCACCACCCAGGCTCAATTCGACCTGGACCGCGCCGCCTTCGAGCAGCGCGAGGAGAAAGCTGACGGCCTCGGGCCGGTCTACAACGCGCAGTCGTGCGCCGAGTGCCACCAGAACTCTGTCACCGGCGGCACGAGCCAGCTCTTCGAGCTGAGGGCCGGGCACAGCGGGCCTGACGGGACGTTCGTGCCCGCCCCCGGCGGCTCGCTCATTCAGTCGCGCAGCATCATCACGCAGACTCAGGAGCGCGTACCCGACGGGGCGCGTATAGCCTTCGTGAATCACTCCAATCAGATCAGCGTCATGAACGTTGACGGCGGCGAGAATGGGGCCGTGGGTAACAGCTCCGCCGTTGGGCTCTACCCATGCTTCTCGCCGGACGGGATGAAGATTGCCTTCCAAAGCGGCTCCCAAATCTGGGTGATGAACAACGACGGGACGAATAAGCAACAACTCACCACGGCGGGCCAAAACCTGACGCCCGCCTGGTCGCCTGACGGGACGAAGATCGCCTTCACAAGTACCCGCACGGGGAGCTACCAGATATTCACGATGAACCCGAGCGGCGCCGGCCAGACGAACATTTCTAACTCGCCCTCAATCGACAGGACGCCTGCTTGGTCGCCGGACGGGGCGAAGATCGTCTTAGCGCGCGCGACCCAAGTTGACCTTACTACAACGAAGATTTGGACAATGAACGCGAACGGGTCAGGGCAGACGCAGGTCACGACCGGCCCGGGCAACGACGAGCGCCCGACCTACTCGCCTGACGGGATGATGATCGCCTTCAGCACGAATCGAGACGGCAACTACGAGATTTACAAGATGCCCGCAGCTGGCGGCGTTGCCACCCGTCTGACGAACAACCCGGCTTCGGATCGCAATCCCGCCTGGGCGCCCGACAACTCGGCCATCGCTTTCGGCAGCGACCGCAACAGCGGCCTGAAAATCTGGGCTATCGCGCCCGACGGCGCCAACCCGACCCAACTCAATGGGAACACCAACAACGGCGGCGACCTGCCCTCCTACTCTAGGGATCAGGGTGAGACGGTGCGAAGTTTCCGCGCCTCGCCCCATGTCCTGGGCCTCGGCTTCGTCGAGGCCATCGACGACTCGACCCTGCTCGCCATACGAGACAGCCAGCCGCCGGCCATGCGCGGCACGGCCATCAGCGTCCCGCTGCTCGAAGCGCCGGGGCAGACCCGCCTCGGCCGCTTCGGCTGGAAGAACTCCGTCGCCAGCCTGCTCAGCTTCTCCGCCGGGGCCTACTTATTCGAGATGGGCATCACCAGCCCGCTACTGCCGGAGGAGCAGACCTCGCTTGGTCGCAGCGTCGCGCAATTCGACACGGCGCCGGACCCCGAGGACACCGGAGGCGACCAGGGGTTCGGCGAGGACGTGGAGGCGTTCACGCGCTTCATGCGCTCGACCGTGGCCCCGTCTCGCAGCCTGGTCCTCCTCATAGACGACACGACCGACCCCGGCTCGTCCCTCTTCAACTCGCTGAGTTGCTCGGTCTGCCATGTCCGCTCGATAACGACGGCTCCTGCGGGAACAGTTCTTAATGGCGGGACGTTCGTCGTGCCCCCTGCGCTTGGCTACAAGGTGATCCACCCCTTCAGCGACTTCCTGCTGCACGACATCGGGACGGGCGACGGGATAGTGGAGACCAACGGGGAGCTGACCAGGAACAAGATGCGGACCGCCCCGCTGTGGGGACTAAGGACACGCGACCGCTTTATGCACGACGGCGGCTCCGCGAGCCCGCCCTCGAACAACGGCGCGCAGTCCTTCACCCTCGAAGAGGCGATACTGCGCCACGCCGGGCAGGCTACGGCCAGCCGCACCGCCTACCAGGCGCTGACTCCGCTTCAGAAGGCGCAACTCATCAGGTTCCTGAAATCGTTGTGAGGAGGACGACAGTGACCGACGCGAGGCCGGTGTGCTTCGCGGCGCGCGCGTAGTAGTTTGCCGGGGGCGGGAGCCGAACCTGCCCCCGGCATTGATTTACGTGGTGAGTTTCGAGTCCCTGAGGAAGCGTTGAACATCGTGAGCTGCCTGAGCTTTGCCGAAAAGGCCCGCCCCGGCCAGGGGATAAAGTTTAAGGCCGTGATGTGAAGCCAAACTAATGAGTTCCCATTAGACTTTTTGGCAAGGTTACTTACACATAATGACTCTTATCCGACCTGATAACGTGAAACGTCGGCCGAGATGAGATTTAACTACAAGATGTAGGCTGATGGGCTGTGCAAAATCGGAACGTGAGGGGCGTTAGCCAGTCATTTTGAAAAGGCGAGTCCGACCACAATTACTGGTGGCTCCAATTCTACGTTGACCCTTGAACTGATTGCTTCGGAATGCCTTGGGTTCACGACCGGGTCAGTTGTGAACTCATCGTCGGTATTTGAACCTAATAGGTGTCGCCGATAAGAACGAAGCCGGCCCAGTAAAATGGGTGCGCGTGCCGTTCGCTGGAGATCAGCTTGAGGGCCGCGTCGCGTAGCGCCGCCGCCTTCGACGAGGGCCGGGGAGCTGGCGCTTTGGGGTCGCCCGCTCCGGCCTTGAGGTGGCGGTAAAAACCTAACATCAACTCGGTCGTGGCGGAGGAGTCCACCTTCCACTGACTGACGAGCGTGGTCGGGCTGCCGGCGACGAAAAATCCCCACGAGAGGCCGACCATCCCCTCGCCCGGCCTGACGCTCCCTCGCGCCGTCTCGCAGGCGGAGAGCACGACCATGTCGGCGTTCAAATTCAGGCTCATCAGCTCCCACGTCTCAAGCAGCCCGTCATCCCCGGACTCCTTCTCACCCTGAGCCAGCACGATATGCGAATACATGGGGCTGGCGTCGTTCAATACGCCGTGGGCGGCGAGGTGTAGAATACGGTACTTTCCGGCTTCGGCTTTGAAGCGGTCTTCGCGCGCTTCCACGCCCGTGTACACCTTGCTGTTCGCCGCGCCATAAATCTGCCCGAGCGTCCTGACCTGAAGCTCGGCCTCGGGCAGCGCGCCCGAGGCGGCCGACATCATCCCTGCCGGCCCCGCCTTGACGGCGGCCCCGCCGGGCAGAGGGTTACCGAAGGCCAACAGCTCTCCCATTGGCGTCGGCCGTCCGGCCCGCCCGCGCCGCCGCAGGGCCACCGCGCGGAGCACGCTCAGAGACGGCGCATAGGAGATGGCGTGCTCTTCCAGGGCGTAGCGGCCGGCGGGAGACTGTAGTGACTGAAAGGGCAGCTCCCACAACGTCTCGTCGGGGACGATGACGAGCGCCGTCTTCCCGCGGAGCTGCGCGCGCGCGGGAGCCAAGAGGAGTTCGTAGAGGGCGCGCGCCGCGCCGCCGAACAGAAGGTCGCGCTCGGCGAGTTGACGGCGGAAACGTCCGACGCGGTCGGTCAGCTCCCGGCGTCTTATGTTCAGCGTGTAGACTTTCAGCGCGGGGGTCGCCGCCTGACTTCCGCCGGTGACGACGAAGAGGAAGGTCTGCTCGTCGCCTACGACGTATTCGACGAGGGCCGCATCCGCGCGGCCGAGCAGGTCGTTCAACTGCGTCACGGATGCCTGCGGCGCCTCGCCCCTCTGCAACCTCAATTCCGGGTGGAGCGAATAAAGGGCGCTCGTGTAGGAGTCGAGGTCGAGGCGCGCCCTGTCGAGCCGGCCGTTAAGGTCGGCGAGGCGTGCGGCGTCCGGACGCGCCTGCGACGCCTCGCGCTGCGCCTGAGTGTTGAGCGCGGACAGCTCACGGCGGAGCGTTCTTTCACGCGACTGCTCGGCCGCCGTCAAAGCCTTGCCGATGTCGCCGCGGCCCGCGCGGAGCACGTCCAGGAGTATCCGCGCTTTGGCCCGCTCGGCGTACGCGAGCGCTTCTTCCGGACGATTCTGGGCGACGAGCAGCGCCACCATCTCGGCGTAGGGTGAGATTTTATCCGCGAAGAAATACTGGCCCTCCTGCTCGCTGCCGGAGGCCCGCGCCCGCACGAACTCAATCGTCCCGATGGCTTCGTCCAGCGCCGCGCGCGCCTCGCCCGCTTGGCCGAGCGCGCGGTGTGCGCGGCCCGCGACGGCGCGCGACTGCCAGAAGCCGCCCATGTAGCCTATCCGCCGTGCGAGTGAGGCGGCGCGCGAGGCCGTCTCCAGGGCCTTCTGGCGCACGCCCTGCGTCTCGTAAGCGAGGCCGAGCATGTTCAGCGTGTCCACGCTCCGCTCCTTATCGCCCGCCTCCTCTTCGAGCGTCAGGGCCCTTTCGTAGAACCGCAGGGCCGAGGCCGTGTCGCCCTGCGACAGGAGCACGTTGCCGAGGTTGTGTAGCGTGCGCGCGATGCGCGGCTTGTTACCCAACGCCTCGCGCAGTGACAGGCTGCGCCGTAAATTCTCCAGGGCCAGGTCGTAGCGGCCGATCAGTCGGTAGCCGTCGCCGAGCGCGCTCAGCACGGTGGCGACGCCTTCCCTGTCGCCGAGGGCCTCGCGCAGCGCCAGGCTCTTCTGAAAATAATCGACCGACAGCGCGTAGTTGCCTTGAAGCTGGTGGATGTCCCCGATGTTGAGCATCGTGATGGACATCCCGAGTTTGTCGCCGACCGCGGCGCGCAGGTCGTAGCTGCGCTGGTAATGCTCAAGCGCCCGCGCGTAGTCGCCCCAGGATTTATACAGGATGCCGATGTTGTTGAGGGCGACGCCGGTTCTGATTTTGTTCCCCTGCGCTTCGGCGGCGCGCAGACTCTGTTGGTAGAAATCGAGTGCGAGGTCGTACTCGCCCCGCTCGCGGTGGACGGCTCCGATGCCGTTGAGCGCGCCGGCGGCAGTGTCCTTGTCGTCCGAGCCTTCGAGAAGCTTCAGGGCGGACTGAAAGGAGTCGAGCGCCGCGTCGTACTCGCCCTGAAAGTAACGCAGGACGCCGATGCTCGTCAGCGTCCGCGCCATCCCGGCCGGCTGGCCCAACGCCTCCCAGCGTTTGACGCTCTCCCCGTAAGACGCCAGCGCCTTCGTGTAATCGCCCTGCGAGCGGTAGACGCCGCCGATGTTGGCGAGCGTCTGCGCGACCCCCTCCGCGTCGTCGAGCTTTCGCGCGACGCTCAAAGCCGCCTCGTGGGCGGCCAGCGCCCGCGCGTAGTCGCCGTCGGCCCTGAGCTTCTCGCCGCGCGCGCCGAGCGACCTGCGCAGGTCGGCCGTCACCAGTTCGGGGCTCGCCGTGAGTAGCCTTTCGCGCTCGCCCTCCGAGCCGGAGGCCGCGAGCGCGCCCGCCAGCTCTTCCACGGCCGCGTTCTGCGCCGCGCCGTGCGCCGCCGCCGCCGGTGACTGTTGCCCGGCCGAACCCGAAGACGTGAGCAGACACAGCGTGGCGACAACCATCAGAGTTTGGCGTAGATGGGTATGGGTCAAGAGGTGGTCTCCTGTAGGAAGCGGGGGAATTTTATGTTCCGGTGTCGGCGTTTGCAACGGCGGGGGTCGGAGGCATTCCAACGGGGACGCCGACCGGATAATTCTGACTTTATCGAGGGCGTCGGTTATAGTTCCGTCAAACTCTGCGCAGGCCGGGGGATGGAGACCACACGGTTTGACGAAGTGCTGCTGCCTTTCATCAACGCCTTAGACGAGGCGGAGGCAGAGCGTCAACTGTCTCGCCTCCTGACGGAGCACGCCGAGCCGACCGTGGCGCGCATCATCAGATACAAGGCCGGCGGAACGCGCCCTCTCTCACGCCGCGCCGACGAACTGACAAAGGCGGAGGACGTACGCGGCGAGGTGATGCTGCACCTCGTCGTGCGCCTCCGAAACATCCGCGCCGACTACTCCGCGCGCCCCATCGCCGACTTCAACGCTTACGTCGCCGCCGCGGCCTACAACGCTTACGACCGGCACGTCAGCCGGCTGTACCCGCAGCGCCGACGCCTGAAGAACGGCCTGCGTTATCTGCTGACGCGCCGTAGCGGCTTCGCCCTCTGGCAGACGGCGGACGGGGCGTGGGTCGGGGGCTTTGAACACTGGCGGCCGGGCGCGCGCGTCGAAGCAACCAACGCGACGGGGGGCGCGGACGTTTCCGCCTTCGGCGGTCTCCAACGTCTGCGGGAAGACCCGAGGGCCTTCGCCCGCGGCGCGAGCGAGGAACGCCTATGGCACGACCGGAAGCACGCCTACGAATTGTTGAGCGCCATCTTCGAGTGGGCGGGCGTCCCCGTCGAGCTCGACCTGCTGACCGGCGTCGTGGCCGACTGGTGGAACGTGACGGACGAAGAGGTCGAACTCGACGCCGGGCGCGACGACGGCGGGCCGGTGCAGGTGGCGTCCGGTCACCCGGCGGCCACGGTAGAAGTCGAAAGCCGCATGTATCTCAAGCGGCTCTGGGACGAGATCGTCGAATTGCCGCCGCGCCAGCGCGCCGCGCTGCTCCTGAACCTGCGTGACGAAGGGGGGCGCGGCATCGTCGATCTCTGGATCATCGTCGGGGTCGTCACGCCGGAGGCGCTGGCCGAGGCGTTGAGCCTTGAGGCTCGCGCGTTCGCCGAGTTATGGAAGGAGTTGCCGCTCGACGACAACCGAATCGCGGCCCGCCTCGGACTGACGCGCCAGCAGGTAATTAACCTTCGCAAGTCTGCGCGGGAACGCCTCGCGCGCCGCGTGAAGGCTTTCTGAAGGCGCGCGGGAGCGCAACTCCCTTTGCAAAATTAAAGGGACCCGAGTGGTAATATCGTCTCAGAAACCGCCTCTAAGTGTTCGACGGGAGAACTGTACCCAACGACAATGAGCGTCACGGAACATCTGACGGGCGAGGCGATTGAACTCTACCGCACGCGGCGATCCTCCGCCGCGGAGACCCTCGCGGCTCAGAGTCACGTCGCCGCCTGCGCGGACTGTCGCGACCGTCTTGCGGCGGCCGTCGAGGCGGACTCCGCCCTCCTGAGCCTTCGTAACCAGATGGCGCCATCGAAAGACGACGCCTTCGGAGCGGACTCTCATCTGCCGTACGAACAGTTGGGCCTTTACGTCGACGGCGGGCTCGACGAGGTGGAGCGAGAGATAGTCGACAGTCACCTCTCGTTTTGCGAGGACTGCGCCGCCGACCTCGCCGACCTGCGTGACTATGGAAGGCTTGCCTCAAGCGCAGAGTTAGAGCCGGCGAGGCACGCCGCCGCGGCAGAGTCTCCAGCGACGTGGCGGCGGCTCGTCGCGCTCCTCGGCTCTTTCGCGCGGCCGCTGCCGGCGGCGGCCGCCGCAGCGCTCGTCCTCGTCGCGCTGGGCGGCGTCTGGCTCGCTACGCGCGACGGCGGCGCGCCGCGGGTAGAAGAATCGGCGCGCCTCAGGCCGGAGACTTACCAGTCGCCAACGCCGGCCGGCGCGCCGGAGCAAAAAAACGTCCCCTCTCAGACGCCTTCTCCCGTCGGGGCGAACCCCGCGCCGACCGCCTATAACTCCGGCCGCCCCTCGCCGTCCCCTGCCCCCTCGGCGACTGACGCGCCCCGCGCGCCCTCGAACGTCGCACCTTCGAGCATCAAGCCCGAGCCGCCCGCGTCGCAGTTGGTCGCTATTAACGACGGCGGGGCTCGCGTAATTCTTGATAGTGGGGGGCGTCTGGAAGGTCTGGAAGGAGCGCCGCCCGACACGCGGCTGGCGGTGAGCCACGCCCTGCGCTCGCGGAGGGTCGAGCCCCCCCCGTCGCTCGACGCCCTCGATGATGGCGAAGGCGGAACGCTGATGGGCGTCGCCGGAGCGGGCGCGTCATTCGTGCCACGGTCGCCGGTCGGCAAGGTCGTCCGTGAAACGAGACCTGCCTTCAGTTGGAGTCCGCTCGCGGGCGCTAAGTCTTATACCGTCTCCATCGTCGATTCAAAATTCAGGCCCGTTGCGCACAGCCGAGCCCTCGACCAGACCCTTTGGACGACGGACGAGCCGCTGGCGCGCGGGGCCGTCTATTCCTGGCAGGTGACGGCGACGCTTGAGGACGGCACGGAGGTTACTTCGCCCGCCGCCCCCGCGCCTCAGGCCCGCTTCCGGGTTCTCGACGCGGACGCCCATGACCGGCTGACGCGTTTGGAGAAGGCGGCCCCGAACTCGCGGCTCGCGCGCGGCGTCGCTTACGCACAGGCGGGATTACTCGACGAGGCGGAGGCGGAGTTCGACAGGTTGCTCAAAGAGAACCCCCGCTCACAGGTCGCGCGCGACCTTTTGCGGAGCCTGCGGCAGTCGTCCCGGCCCAGACGTACGCTACCTTAACCCTCCCCGGACTCGCGGAAGTCCCCGCTTTCGGCGACGCGTAAAGCTCGCTCACGCGCCCGAGGTCCCTTCCCGGCGACCGCCACTTCGCCCGGTCTAACGACCGGGCCTTTTTTTTTACGTGGCTGGTAATACGCCGCGCCTTCACGCCTCTACCCGTCCGTCACAGCATTCTTCAGTCCGCTTCCAGGAGGCCTTGCTAATGCAAACAATCTTACCGCGACTACGCGGGCGTGAACGGCTTCGCGGGCCAGGGCGGCAGCATCAACGGCGCGGGCGCGGTCGTCGGCGACGAGGTCTACGTCAACAGCGGCTACAGCGCGTTCGGCCCGGGCGCCTCGCTCGCGGGCAACGTCCTGCTCAAGTTCTCACTGGGCGACAACTAAACGGCATTGGCTGAGCCCGCCCGACGGCCGGCCACCTGAATCTCACCGCCAACAGACACGTTCACGCGGAGGACTATCATGGAAACTAATCTCATCGGCTTGAGGCCCACCCACTTCTCCTACGGCAACTTCGAGAGCCCTTCGGAACTGACGCTCACGGGCAGCGCGATTCTCTTCGAGGGCGCGCTGCGGCTGACGCAGCTCGGCACCGAGGAGCGCGGCTCCGCCTGGCACGACCGCCCGGTCGAAATCATCAACGGGTTCAGCTCCACCTTCACCTTCCGCCTCTCCGAAGGCGGGGGTGCGAACGGCGGCGCTTACGGCTTCTCGTTCAACGTCTGCCCTTACGCGGAAAAGCCGCGGACGGTGGGCCAGCCGGGAACGCCCGAGCACCTCGCCATCCAGTTCGACACCTTCCGAAGCGCGCAGCCCGGCGAAGAGACGGACAACTACGTGCAGGTCAGCTACCTCGGCATGCCGCTGGTCCGCAACAACCTGCTGCTGCCGTGCCTGACGCCGCCCGCGCCCCCGGCGAACATCAACCTGCGAGACGGCCAGCCCCACACCGTCCAGGTGGACTACGAGGACGGCAGGCTGCGCGTCTACGACTGCTTCCCGAACGGCGAGCGGCGCTCCCTGCTCCTGGAACACTGGGGGGTCTACCTCGGCGGCCTGTCGCCGGCGCGCGTCGGCTTCGGCGCGGAGACGGGCTACGACGGCTGGCAGTATCACGACATCCTCAACTGGTCGTTCGAGGGCAAACGCATCCTCGCCCGGCGCGCCTGCTCCACGCTGCGCGCGTGGTGGCCGGGCGACGGCTCGCCCGAAGACATACAGGGCGGACACCACGCCGACCTGCAAGGGGATGTCGGCTACGAGACGGGCGAGGTCGGCCACGCCTTCAGGAACCCCGGCTACGGGCTGATTGAGGTCGCGCCCTCCCGCTTCCTCGACGTGGGGCAGGAGGCCGGTCTGACCTACGAGGGTTGGATTAAGCCGGAAGGCTTGCTCTGGGGGTTCAACGTCATCTCACGCGGGCCCACCACGTACCAGTCGTACATGACTGTGACGAACAGCCAGGGCGGCCCGAACCCGGTGGGCAGGCTCTACGCCGACCTGATCGGCGACGAGTCGAGCAGCCACCCGCTGGCCACCGAGCCGCTCGTCACGAGCGGCGACTTTCAGCACGTCGCGCTGACGTACGACAAGGCGACGGGCGAGGCGAAGCTCTACCACAACGGCACGGTGCGGGCGTCTGACAACTTCGGCGCCTTCTCGCCACTGACCTCGGCCGACATGCAGCTCGGCAGCACCCGCACCCCGCCGAACTCGCAGCCCGGTCTGGTGGACGAGATGCGGGTGCACAGCCGCGCCCTCGGCGGCGACGAGATACTCGCCATCTACAACGCCGGGGCGGCCGGCGTCAGGACGGTGTCAATCACCGGCCTCGTGACCGAAGGGGCGGCCACCGCGGGTCTCCCCGACGTCGAAGTCCGGCTGGTCAACGTCAACTTCCAGACCTTAGCCACGCCCGGCCGGGTGACGGTCACCGACAAGCGCGGGCGCTTCATCTTCAAACGCGTGCCGGCGGGCGAGACGTGGTTCGTTTTCCCTGCGGTTAACCCACACCAATACACGCCGCGAAGAATCGAGCTTGAGAATCTGAGCGAGGACGGGGTGGCGAACTTCGTCCGCGTGGCCCGCCGGTAGGCGCGGGCGCCTCGCAGACGTGCGACGTCCTGCCCACCTGCGCCTTGCGCGGCAACTAAACCCGCCCGCGGCGTCGAGAGCGTCCGTCAACGCTCTCGACGCCGCGGATGCCTTAACCGACACAGGAGAACAATGATGTATAGAAAAATCTCGCTCTCGATCATGATTGCCGTCGTGGCCGCCCTCGCGCTATTGCCCGGCACGCTCCGCTCCGCCCGGGCACAACAGCCGTGCGTGCAGTACGGGGCATTCAGCCGCAACGTCTCCTACATCGTCGCCCAGCGCGAAGGGTTCTTCGCCGGGCAGGGGCTGACCGTTTGTTACAACCAGGTCAGGTCTTCCGACCAGCAGTTCGACGACCTGCTCTCGGGCCGTTACGACATCATCTCGGCGGCCTCCGACAACGCCGTCACGCGCGTCATTAATTCAAACCTGCCGATTTCCATGGTCGCGGGTCTGGAGATGAACAACGATCAGGTGCTCGCCGTCAACACCGCGATGGGCATCCACACCTTCGAGGACCTGCGCGGCAAGCCCATCGCCGTTGACGCGCCCGACACGGGCTTCTCTTTCCTGCTCCGCAAAATCCTCGCCGAGCACGGCCTGCGGCTTGAGAACGGCGACTACACCTTGCAGCCCGTCGGCGGCGTCGCCCTGCGCTACGCCGCGCTTCAGGCCGGGCGGACTCCGACCGGCGCGCCCGTCTACGCCTCGATGATCAACTATCCGTTCGCCGCGCAGCTCCGCGACCCCGTCGAGGTTCTCGCGCGCGCCGAAGATTACGTCTTCCCGTATCAGGGCGGCGCGTTCACCGTACGTCACGACTACTCCGCGAGCCACCCCGAAACCGTCACGAGTTTCCTGCGCGCCATCATCGCGGGCGGCGACTTCGCGCGCCGGCCTGAGAACCGCGCCGCCGTTCTCGCCCACATCGCCGCGGAGCTTGGCGTCTCGGCCGAAATCGCGGCGCGCGAGTTGGACGCGTCGCTCGACACGGACACGGGCGAGAACCCTCTGGCCCGTATGGACAAGCAAGCGCTCATCGGCACGATTGAGTTGCGACAAAAGTTCGGCGGCTTCAACGCGCCGCTCGGCAACATCAGGAAGCTGGTCAAGCCCTGCCCGAACTGCCTTTATGACGACCGCTTCTGGAAAGAGGCCAGGCGCGGATACGAGGACTAACGCGCCCCGCCCCCGCGCGCTGATTTGTGTTCCTGAAGATTCAGCCTCCGCTCAGCGAAGGCGACTATTAATTAGGGAGAAGTGGGATGCAAAGAAGAATCACAATCGCAATTCTGTCGGCAGTCGCCGTCGCAACCTTGGCGGTCTTTTCCGGCGCGGCGCGCGGCGTCGCGGCTCGGGAGAAGCCGTCGAAGGCCGGATGCCAGACGGTCTCAGGCCACATCACTGACCAGCCTCTCGCGGGCGCGGAGTGCGCCTCGCCGCTCGGCCAGTGTTCGGCGGGACGCTTCTACGGCGCGCTGAAGGGAGAGTTCGTCGCATCCGCCACCAGCTTTACGCCGACGGGCGATACAGCGACGACGGGCGTCATCTCCTTCACGGCCGACCTCGTCCTTCATACGAAGGACGGCGACATCTTCCTGAAAGACGCGGGCGCCTTCAACACCACGCCCGGAGGGCGGGGCGAGCACGCGACGGTCACGACCGTGACGGGCGGCACGGGCCGCTGGGCGGGCGCTTCCGGGAGGCTGCTGGAGACCGGCACATTCACGCAGGAGGACGGGGGCCACTCCGATTACGCCGGCGAAATCTGTACGCCGTAACGCCTCTCAGAGTCGGACGCCTTCCGTCCAATTGGACGGAAGGCGCTGGCCGTCGCGGTCGTATCCGCCGCGACGGTGAGGGCGGCGGCGGGCGACTAAACTTCAGTCGCCCGCCGCCGCCACGTGCTTTCATTCTAATCCCCGCTGAACTCGTCGAAGGCGAGTTGATAATTCAAGGCTCTGGTTATCGAGGGCGACTCGCGGTATCTTCTCCGCGCCGGTCATGGTATAAAAATCTTGTTCACGACCATCCGCCTCCAGTCCGCCAGCCACCCGGTAAATAGAATGAACATGAGAATCGCACGCGCCGTCCGAAAGGGTCTGGCCGTCTGTTTTTTGACGTGCGGCCTTTTGATTTGCGCAC
>DASVUF010000362.1:0-7867 GCA_036387195.1 Pyrinomonadaceae bacterium
CTGGTAGCGCTCGTGCGCCTCGGCGTCGGCGGCGGTCGCGGCCTCCCACGCCTTGCGGAAGAGGTCGCGCGCCGACGCCTGATCCGTCTGCCAGAGCGCGTCGGCGGCGCGCGCCAGCACGCGCGCGCGCAGCGCCGGGTCGCGGAAGTTGCGCGCCTCGTCCGCCAGCGACGTTATGAGCGAGATAGCCGTCTGCCGCCGCACGACGAGCGCCGGGTCGGCCTCGACGCGGCTCTTCGCCTGCGCCGCGCCGGGATTCTCGCGCGCCCTGTCGGGGGCCTGCGCGGCCGCCGGCGGCTGGTAGATAAGTGCGGTGAACAGGCCGAGGGCGAAAGCGTAGAGGCACGGTCGAAGTCTCATTTTACACCTCCGTGGCGCGTCACGAGCGGGCGGTCTCCTGTTCCGTCGCGGGCCCCCCTTCGTCGAGCAGCGGCGCCGTGCGGTACGTGGCGAGACGCGTCTTGATGAACTGCCTGTCGGCGCCGCGCAAATTATGCTCGCGGATGATGGCGCCGACGGCGCGGATGAGTTGGCTCTGTATCGCCTCCAACTGCCCCTGGCTACAGAGGGTGTCGGCGATGGAGACGGTGAAATGATAGCCGGGAGGGAGGGGCGGCATCTCCTCCCCGGTCGTGTACTCTTCCTCGGTCGTGTAGTCTGAAGTCATAGTCTGTCACCCCCTCTCGCGTTTTAATCTTCCGGGCCGCGCCCCGCGACGGCGGCGGCGCGCCGGAGGCGGCAGGTCGCCGAAGGCGCGCGCCTACACCGCGGCCGCCTCCTCCAACTCCGACTCCCGCGCCCGCGCCGTCTGTTCGAGCCAGCCGGCCGGCAACGACCCGCGCACGCGGTTGTAGGCGTGCTCCACGAGGCCGTAGATGGCGTCGCAGTAGATGGTGGGGTTTTCAAACCCGGGGCGCAGCACCCCCCTGACCTCCGCCGAGTAGCGGTGTGGTATGTAGCCGCCCCCGCAGACCTCGGACGCGCGGCACGCCCGGCAGGTCTCGCACAGGGGGACGTCGGCCTGCTGGATGCGGGTGACGAACGGGTTCTCGTAGAGGCTGTCAATCTCGTCCGTCATGACGTTGCGGCCGAGTTTGGAGAGCCCCTCCGCCGTGCACTTGAGCGCGTCCGTCCCCTCGTAGTCGCCGTTGGTTTCGATGACCAGAACGCCGACGGGCTTGCCCCCGATGTTGTCGGTGCTGAACGGGTAGCGGAGCAGGCAGCGGATGATGTTTTCAAAGTAGCGCAGCCCGTGCGGCGTCGGGTCGTCGAACCACAGGTCGAACAGCGTAATCAGCCAGTCGCGGTAGCTCCAGCCGCCCTGCGGCGGCTCGTGCGAGTGGTTGGAGTGTGGCAGCAGCACGTCGAAGGCGTAGATGCCGAGGCTCTTGAAGTCCGCCCAGACCTCCCGCGGGTCGAGGTTGACGTTCACCACGGAGAGCACGGTCGAGAAGATTTCATGCCCGCGCGGGTGCCGCTTCAGCCGCTCGATGGCCGCGACGACCTCGTCGTGGCTCCCGCGGCCGTCGTGGTGTACGCGGTAGCGGTCGTGCGCGTGTTTCGGCCCGTCGTAACTGATGCCGACGCCCACCTTCTGGTCGGCGAGGAAGTCTATCCACTCGTCGGTGACGAGCAGCCCGTTCGTCTGCATGCTGAAGAACGCCTTCAGGCTCGGCCCGACCCCGCGGCGCACCACTTCGAGCCACTCGCGCGTGTACTCCATGCCCAGCAGCATCGGCTCGCCGCCGTGGAGGATGATGTGCACGGCCTGCGAGTCGTGCGCCTGCGCGTGCGAGCGGATGCGCTCGGCCATCTTCCGCGCGACCCTCAGGTCCATCCGCTTGGGTTGGCTGCGGTAAGTCTGATCCTGAAGGTTGTACATGTAGCAGTACGTGCAATTCAGGTTGCAGCGGCTCGCGACCTTGACGACAAAGGTACTAAACGGGAAGACGTTCTTACCCACGCCCACACCTCCTTAGCCGGCTTTAAATTAAGCGGGACGGTGCCCGCCGCCCGCCGCCTCCGCCCCGGGCCCGTCGGCCCTCGACCACGCCCGCGGCTCGCGCGCAGGTCGCCGCAGGGTCCGGCCCCGCCCGGCGTGTTCGCCGGCCGCGTCGGGCGGCCGGGGCCGGACCCTGCGGGCTTCCGCCCGGCGCGCGGCCCCGCGGGGCCGCGCGCCGGGCGGAAGCCCGCAGGGTCCGGCCCCGGCCGCCCGACGCGGCCGGCGAACACGCCGGGCGGGGCCGGACCCTGCGGCGACCTGCGCGCGAGCCGCGGGCGTGGTCGAGGGCCGACGGGCCCGGGGCGGAGGCGGCGGGCGGCGGGCACCGTCCCGCTTAATTTAAAGCCGGCTAAGGAGGTGTGGGCGTGGGTAAGAACGTCTTCCCGTTTAGTACCTTTGTCGTCAAGGTCGCGAGCCGCTGCAACCTGAATTGCACGTACTGCTACATGTACAACCTTCAGGATCAGACTTACCGCAGCCAACCCAAGCGGATGGACCTGAGGGTCGCGCGGAAGATGGCCGAGCGCATCCGCTCGCACGCGCAGGCGCACGACTCGCAGGCCGTGCACATCATCCTCCACGGCGGCGAGCCGATGCTGCTGGGCATGGAGTACACGCGCGAGTGGCTCGAAGTGGTGCGCCGCGGGGTCGGGCCGAGCCTGAAGGCGTTCTTCAGCATGCAGACGAACGGGCTGCTCGTCACCGACGAGTGGATAGACTTCCTCGCCGACCAGAAGGTGGGCGTCGGCATCAGTTACGACGGGCCGAAACACGCGCACGACCGCTACCGCGTACACCACGACGGCCGCGGGAGCCACGACGAGGTCGTCGCGGCCATCGAGCGGCTGAAGCGGCACCCGCGCGGGCATGAAATCTTCTCGACCGTGCTCTCCGTGGTGAACGTCAACCTCGACCCGCGGGAGGTCTGGGCGGACTTCAAGAGCCTCGGCATCTACGCCTTCGACGTGCTGCTGCCACACTCCAACCACTCGCACGAGCCGCCGCAGGGCGGCTGGAGCTACCGCGACTGGCTGATTACGCTGTTCGACCTGTGGTTCGACGACCCGACGCCGCACGGGCTGCGCTACTTTGAAAACATCATCCGCTGCCTGCTCCGCTACCCGTTCAGCACCGACAACATCGGGGGCAAGCCCGTCGGCGTTCTGGTCATCGAAACCAACGGCGACTACGAGGGGACGGACGCGCTCAAGTGCACGGCGGAGGGGCTCTCCAAACTCGGCCGCAACGTCATGACGGACGAGATTGACAGCCTCTACGAGAACCCGTTCGTCACCCGCATCCAGCAGGCCGACGTCCCCCTGTGCGAGACCTGCCGGGCGTGCCGCGCGTCCGAGGTCTGCGGGGGCGGCTACATACCACACCGCTACTCGGCGGAGGTCAGGGGGGTGCTGCGCCCCGGGTTTGAAAACCCCACCATCTACTGCGACGCCATCTACGGCCTCGTGGAGCACGCCTACAACCGCGTGCGCGGGTCGTTGCCGGCCGGCTGGCTCGAACAGACGGCGCGGGCGCGGGAGTCGGAGTTGGAGGAGGCGGCCGCGGTGTAGGCGCGCGCCTTCGGCGACCTGCCGCCTCCGGCGCGCCGCCGCCGTCGCGGGGCGCGGCCCGGAAGATTAAAACGCGAGAGGGGGTGACAGACTATGACTTCAGACTACACGACCGAGGAAGAGTACACGACCGGGGAGGAGATGCCGCCCCTCCCTCCCGGCTATCATTTCACCGTCTCCATCGCCGACACCCTCTGTAGCCAGGGGCAGTTGGAGGCGATACAGAGCCAACTCATCCGCGCCGTCGGCGCCATCATCCGCGAGCATAATTTGCGCGGCGCCGACAGGCAGTTCATCAAGACGCGTCTCGCCACGTACCGCACGGCGCCGCTGCTCGACGAAGGGGGGCCCGCGACGGAACAGGAGACCGCCCGCTCGTGACGCGCCACGGAGGTGTAAAATGAGACTTCGACCGTGCCTCTACGCTTTCGCCCTCGGCCTGTTCACCGCACTTATCTACCAGCCGCCGGCGGCCGCGCAGGCCCCCGACAGGGCGCGCGAGAATCCCGGCGCGGCGCAGGCGAAGAGCCGCGTCGAGGCCGACCCGGCGCTCGTCGTGCGGCGGCAGACGGCTATCTCGCTCATAACGTCGCTGGCGGACGAGGCGCGCAACTTCCGCGACCCGGCGCTGCGCGCGCGCGTGCTGGCGCGCGCCGCCGACGCGCTCTGGCAGACGGATCAGGCGTCGGCGCGCGACCTCTTCCGCAAGGCGTGGGAGGCCGCGACCGCCGCCGACGCCGAGGCGCACGAGCGCTACCAGAGCAGGCTGCGCGAGGCGCGGGCGGCCGCGCCCCCGCCGAATCTCCGCGTCGAAATCCTGAGGCTCGCCTCCCGACGCGACGGCGCGCTGGGCGACGAATTTCTCGCCGCGCTCACGGACGACAGGGAGCGCGAGGCCAACCTCGCCTCGAACGCCGGCGACGCGCAAAGGCCCTGCCCCAGCCCGACCGAGGTCGCGCCGCTCGCCGTCACGCAGCGCCTCGCTTTAGCCGGCCAGATGCTGTCGGCCGGCGAGGCGGAGCGCGCCACGCAAATCGCCGGCCCCGCCCTGACGTGTGTGACCATTCCGGGGTTGAGGTTCCTCTCCGGCCTGCGCCTCAAAGACGGCGAGAAGGCCGACCGGCTCTACAGCGCGCTGCTGACGCGCGCCTCGGCGGACGCGGCGGCCGACGCCAACACGGTCTCGCTCCTCTCGTCCTACGTCCTGACGCCCTTCCTCTACGTCACGGTGGACAGGAAGGGCGGGATGGCGGCCAACCAGTACGCCAGAACGATTACGCCGCCCGACCTGCCCGCGCCGCTCAGGCAAGCCTTCTTCAACGTCGCCGCGCAAATTCTGCTCCGCCCGCCGCCGCCGCCCTACGCCGACAAGACCTCGGCCGGCCAGCCCGGCGCCTACTTCATCCTGGCGCGGCTCATGCCGCTCCTGGCGCAGCACGTCCCCGACCGGGCCCCGGCCCTCCACGCGCGGCTGCGCTCCCTGACGCCCGACGTGCCCGAGTCGTTCCGCAGCGGCAACCACGAACTGCTCACCAAAGGGCTCGTCGCGGACAACACTTCGAGAGTCTCGCCGGAGGACCTGGAGAGGGCGGCGCAACGCCTGACGAATTCCGCCGACCGTGACGCGCTCTACGCCAGCGCCGCCATCAGCGCGGCGCAGAAGAATGACCCGCAGGCGCGCGCCCTGGCCGACAAGATAGGCGACGAGGCTTTGCGCCGCCGCGTCTACGCCTTCGTGGACTTTACGGCGGTCAACGAGGCGGTCAGCAGGAAGAACGTCGAGGAGGTGGTGCGCCTCGCCCGCGGCGGCGAGCTGACGGACGTGCAGCGCGTGCTGGCCCTCACGCAGGCCGCCGGGCTGTTGCGCAAGACCGACGCGCCGCGCGCCGGCGAACTCGTTGACGAAGCCATGCGAATCGCGCAGCGCCTCGACGTAGGCGGTCAGGAGCACGTGAGGGCGTTGATTTCGGTCGTGACCGCGCTCATCGGCATAGACCGCCCGCGCGCGTGGGAGACGCTCGGCGAGGTGGTCAAGGCCGCGAACGCCGCGAAGGACTTCAACGGCGACGACGCGCAGGTGATGTCCGAAATCAAGCTCAAGGACAACACCTTCGTGACGACCGCCGACCCCGCCTTCCTCGACATGTCCAACGTCTTCACCGCGTTCGCCAGAGAGGACATGACGCGCGCCGTCGAGTTGGCCCGGGCTTTAAAGGGCGACTCTCCGCGGGCGGTTTCGATTCTCGCCATCGTGCGCACCGTGTTGGCGGAGAAGCCGGCGTCGGCCTCGGCCCGCCCTTTATAAACAAGGCCGTAAGGCCGTGCGGCGACGAGCACTCCCGGGCCGCCATTCGTTCTTTAGCAGCTTTCGCAGCGCGGCCTGCGCCGCCGCCACCACCGCTTAGCGCCCCCACTCACCCTCTCTCGATTGCCCCACCCCGGCCGGGCTCGCGGGATGCATCCCGCGAGCCCGGCCGGGGTGGGGCAATCGAGAGAGGGTGAGTGGGGGCGCTAAGCGGTGGTGGCGGCGGCGCAGGCCGCGCTGCGAAAGCTGCTAAAGAACGAATGGCGGCCCGGGAGTGCTCGTCGCCGCACGGCCTTACGGCCTTGTTTATAAAGGGCGGGCCGAGGCCGACGCCGGCTTCTCCGCCAACACGGTGCGCACGATGGCGAGAATCGAAACCGCCCGCGGAGAGTCGCCCTTTAAAGCCCGGGCCAACTCGACGGCGCGCGTCATGTCCTCTCTGGCGAACGCGGTGAAGACGTTGGACATGTCGAGGAAGGCGGGGTCGGCGGTCGTCACGAAGGTGTTGTCCTTGAGCTTGATTTCGGACATCACCTGCGCGTCGTCGCCGTTGAAGTCCTTCGCGGCGTTCGCGGCCTTGACCACCTCGCCGAGCGTCTCCCACGCGCGCGGGCGGTCTATGCCGATGAGCGCGGTCACGACCGAAATCAACGCCCTCACGTGCTCCTGACCGCCTACGTCGAGGCGCTGCGCGATTCGCATGGCTTCGTCAACGAGTTCGCCGGCGCGCGGCGCGTCGGTCTTGCGCAACAGCCCGGCGGCCTGCGTGAGGGCCAGCACGCGCTGCACGTCCGTCAGCTCGCCGCCGCGGGCGAGGCGCACCACCTCCTCGACGTTCTTCCTGCTGACCGCCTCGTTGACCGCCGTAAAGTCCACGAAGGCGTAGACGCGGCGGCGCAAAGCCTCGTCGCCTATCTTGTCGGCCAGGGCGCGCGCCTGCGGGTCATTCTTCTGCGCCGCGCTGATGGCGGCGCTGGCGTAGAGCGCGTCACGGTCGGCGGAATTCGTCAGGCGTTGCGCCGCCCTCTCCAGGTCCTCCGGCGAGACTCTCGAAGTGTTGTCCGCGACGAGCCCTTTGGTGAGCAGTTCGTGGTTGCCGCTGCGGAACGACTCGGGCACGTCGGGCGTCAGGGAGCGCAGCCGCGCGTGGAGGGCCGGGGCCCGGTCGGGGACGTGCTGCGCCAGGAGCGGCATGAGCCGCGCCAGGATGAAGTAGGCGCCGGGCTGGCCGGCCGAGGTCTTGTCGGCGTAGGGCGGCGGCGGCGGGCGGAGCAGAATTTGCGCGGCGACGTTGAAGAAGGCTTGCCTGAGCGGCGCGGGCAGGTCGGGCGGCGTAATCGTTCTGGCGTACTGGTTGGCCGCCATCCCGCCCTTCCTGTCCACCGTGACGTAGAGGAAGGGCGTCAGGACGTAGGACGAGAGGAGCGAGACCGTGTTGGCGTCGGCCGCCGCGTCCGCCGAGGCGCGCGTCAGCAGCGCGCTGTAGAGCCGGTCGGCCTTCTCGCCGTCTTTGAGGCGCAGGCCGGAGAGGAACCTCAACCCCGGAATGGTCACACACGTCAGGGCGGGGCCGGCGATTTGCGTGGCGCGCTCCGCCTCGCCGGCCGACAGCATCTGGCCGGCTAAAGCGAGGCGCTGCGTGACGGCGAGCGGCGCGACCTCGGTCGGGCTGGGGCAGGGCCTTTGCGCGTCGCCGGCGTTCGAGGCGAGGTTGGCCTCGCGCTCCCTGTCGTCCGTGAGCGCGGCGAGAAATTCGTCGCCCAGCGCGCCGTCGCGTCGGGAGGCGAGCCTCAGGATTTCGACGCGGAGATTCGGCGGGGGCGCGGCCGCCCGCGCCTCGCGCAGCCTGCTCTGGTAGCGCTCGTGCGCCTCGGCGTCGGCGGCGGTCGCGGCCTCCCACGCCTTGCGGAAGAGGTCGCGCGCCGACGCCTGATCCGTCTGCCAGAGCGCGTCGGCGGCGCGCGCCAGCACGCGCGCGCGCAGCGCCGGGTC
>DASVUF010000363.1:0-20019 GCA_036387195.1 Pyrinomonadaceae bacterium
AAGGGCGAAGGCGGAGGGGCGGGGGACGAAGTCGGGGCGGGCGGCCGTCCCCTCGTCCCCCGCCCCTCCGCCTTCGCCCCCGGCCGGTTCAGGGCTGGATGAGCCCGTAGTTGCCGTCTTTGCGCTTGTAGAGCACGCTCAGGCGGTCGGTGTCGGAGTCGCGGAAGACGACGAACTGGTCGCCGTCCTCGGCCAGAGACATGACGGCCTCCTCGGGCGTCATCGGCTTCACCCTGTAGCGGCGCGCGGCGATGATGCGCCCCTGCCGGCTCTCGCCCTCCTCGGGCTCGGACTCGGCCCCGGCGGCGGGCTCGGGCGAGGTGTCGGGCGCGACGGCCGACAGCGGCGTGGCGTCCTGCTTGCGCTCGATCATCTTCTTCTTGAGCTTGAGCGCCTGCTTCTCGATCTTGTCCACGCAGCGCGTCAGCGCGCGGTACATGTCGGCGTTGGTGTCCTTGGCGGTGAGCGTGTGCTCGCGCCAGTGGAAGAGAATCTCGGCGATGTGTCGGTTCTTGACGACGTCAATGATGACGTGCGCGCGCGCCGTCGTCGCGTTCTCGAAGATGCTCTCTATCTTGCCGAAGTGCTCCTCGACGTGCGCCCGCAGCGCGGGCGTGACGTCAATGTGTCGCCCCGTGTACTCGAAATCCATACCGTCCCTTTCCGCCCGCGCGCCGAAGTCCGGGGCGGACGGGGGCTCGCTTCACTAGCTCCCGCCCCGGCCGCGTGGGCTCTGCTGCCTGAATGTGTACTGCTAAAGCCTCCGCGCCGAGCCGCTAGACCACCGCCTTGCGCTCGCGCGAGCCAGGGATGGACATCTGGTCGCGGTACTTCGCGACGGTGCGGCGCGACAGCTTGATGCCCTCCTTGGCGAGAATCTTGACGACCTGGTCGTCGGTGATGGGGTTGTGCGAGTCCTCCTCCTCGATGAGCTTCTTGATCCGGAGCTTGATGATGCGGGTCGAGACCTCCTCGCCCTCCTCGTTCAGCATGCCCTCGGTGAAGAAGCGCCGCAGCTCGATGACGCCCTGCGGCGTGTGCGCGTACTTGCGGTTGACGACGCGCGAGATGGTCGAGAGGTGCATCCCCGTGTCCTCGGCCACGTCCTTGAGCATCATGGGCCTGATGTACTGGACGCCCTTGTCGAGGAACTCGTGCTGGCGGCGGACGATGCACTCGACGACGCGGTAGATGGTCTGCCGGCGGTGCTCGATGTTGCGCAGCAAATCCACGGCCGAGCGCATCTTCTCCTTGATGAAGTCCTTCGTCTCCTTGGTCGTCCCCTCGCGGCTCAGCATGTGCTGCATGTCGCGGCTGATGCGCAGGCGCGGGCCGCCGTCGTCGGCGAAGTAAATCTCGTAGACGTCGTCCACCTTCTCGATGAAGACCTCGGGGGCGATGAGGATGGGCTCGTCGGAGGAGTAGCGCCGCCCCGGGTAGGGGTCGAGCTTGCGGATGTGCTGAAGCTCCTCGACCAGCTCGACGACCTCGACGCCCATCTGCCTGGCGAGGTTCGGCAGCTTGTGCTGCTGCAACTCCGAGAGCGGGTGCTCGCCGATGAGCCGCGCCGCCAGGCAGCGCTCGGCGCCGCGCGGGCAGGCGCCGCCGCCGAGCGCGTCGAGCTGGACGAGCAGGCACTCGCGGGCGTCGCGCGCGCCGCAGCCGACGGGGTCGAGCCGCAGCACGAGCTGGCGCGCCTCCTCGACGCGCTCGACCGTGCAGCCCGAGAGCGCGGCCACCTCCTCGTTGGTGGCGTTGAGGCGGCCGTCGCCGTCGAGGTTGCCGATGACGCACTCGCAGACGGCGACGAGGTCCGCCGAGACCTGCGTCATGTGGAGCTGCCACTCCAGGTGCTCGGAGAGCGAGGGCGCGCGCGTCAGGAACTGCTCGAAGGTCGGCGCGTCCTCCTTGTACTCGTACTCCTGCGTCTTGTAGCCGGGGTCGAGGTAGTCCTGGAACTCGCGCCCGAAGTCTATCTCCTCGAAGGCGTCGCCCGGGTTCTCGCCGGCCTCGGCCGCCTCGGCGAACTCCTCGGCGCGCTCGGCGGCCTCGAACGTCTCCGGCGCCTCGAAGCCCTCGGCGACCGCGGCGTCGCCCGCGCCGTTGCCGGCGGCCGAGCCGTTGAGCGAGTCGGGCGCGGCCGCCTCGACCGCCGGCGCGTCGTCGTGCGAGCCGGCGAGCTGGTCAATGATTTCCTTCTCCAGCTCGCGCTTCTCGTCCTGCGACTGCACCTCTTCGAGGACGGGGTTTTCGAGCAGCTGCTGCTGGATGAGGTCGCCCAGCTCCAGGCTGGTCATCTGCAACATCTCGATGCGCTGGCGCAGTTGCGGCGTCAGGACGAGTCGCTGCGAAAGGTTGGTGGTGAGCTTGACCGACATTCTCGTACTTTAATATTTGCTTCTTAAATTATCGGGTATTTGGTTTCAAGAAACCTTCACGCGCTGCGGGAGAGATTATAACCGATTTGACGCCGCCGCGCGCAAAGAACGCTCGCCGAAATTTACATCCGGAACTTCTCGCCGAGGTAGAGGCGGCGGACTTCCGGGTCTTCGGTCAGTTCGAGCGGGGCGCCGGAGCGGAAAATGCGGCCGTCGGCCATGATGTAGGCGCGGTCGGTGACGCCCAAAGTCTCGCGGACGTTGTGGTCGGTGATGAGGATGCCGATGCCGCGCCGCCGGAGGTAGAGGATCATCTGCTGGATGTCGTCCACGGCCTTCGGGTCGATGCCGGCGAAGGGCTCGTCGAGCAGGATGAAGTGCGGCTCGGTGGCGAGGGCGCGGGCGATTTCGGTGCGGCGGCGCTCGCCGCCCGAGAGCGCGTCGGCGCGGGTGTGGCGGACGTGCTCGATGCCGAACTCGGCGAGCAGCTCCTCCAGCCGCTTGAGCCGCTCGGAGCGCCTGAGCCCCATCGTCTCAAGGACGGCGAGGATGTTCTCGGCGGCCGTCATCCGGCGGAAGACCGACGGCTCCTGCGGCAGGTAGCCGACGCCGAGGCGCGCGCGCAGGTACATCGGCATCTTCGTGACGCCCCGGCCGGCGAGCGTGATGCGCCCCGCGTTCGGGCGTTCGAGCCCGATTATCATGTAGAAGGTGGTCGTCTTCCCCGCCCCGTTCGCGCCGAGGAGCCCGACGACCTCGCCCGGCTCGACGTGCAGCGAGACGCCGTCCACCACGCGCCGCCGCCCGTAGTTCTTCACCAGCCCCGAGGCCGCCAGAGCGCGCGCCGACGCCTCGCGCCGGTCGCGCGCCTCGCGCCCGCCCGCCTGCGCCGCCTCGCCCGCCTCGATAATCTCCTCGGTCGCCATCTGTTGAATACTGAAACGCTGCTTAAGCGCCGGGTACTGAGGACTGAGCGTCGAGTGACGAGAGGCGCCTTGCCTCCACTCAGCCCTCAGCCCTCAGCCCTCATCACTGTTTTCTAATCTTGTGCGTCGTGCGGACGCGTCCCGCCGCGTTGGGGGCGTCGCCGCCGTCGTTGACGACGCGGTTCTCGCGGAGGTAGACGACCATGCGGCGGCTCTCGGAAGTCCCCTTCTCGGCGTCCTCGACGCGCGCCGGGTTGCCCGTGAGCACGACCACCTCGTCGGCCGCCGTGTACTCGCCGCGGTCGCCCGTGCCCTTGCGGCCGGGCTGCGTGACGACGACCGAGCGCTGCGAGACGGTGCGCTCGACCTCGTAGCCGTCCTTCTGAAGATAGACGTCCGAGACTTCGCTCGTCATCCGCTCCGTGCCCTGCCGGATGTCCACGTCGCCGGCGTAGTGGAGCAGGCGCTCGGCGTCGCTGTAGGTCATCGAGCGCGAGGTGGCGAAGACGGGGACGACCTCGCGCTGGCCGTCGGGCTGGCGGCGGCGCGCCTGGTAGAGCGCGCTCTGGACGCTGCCGTCGCCCTCCATCCGCTTCTGCTCGCGGCGCAGGACGAGGCGGTCGGCCTTGACGAAGTTGTCGTCCTGCCACGCGCGCGCCGCGCCGGTGTAGACGCCGACGCCCGTCTCGTGCTGGAACTCGGCCGCGTTCGAGGCGATGAAGACCGGGCTCTTCACGTTCTTGAAGGGCGCGGCCCCGCCCGTCTGCTCCTGGCTGTAGTAGGTCGTCAAGACCTTGCCGCGCGCGTAGGAGATTTTGGCGACGGTGTCCGAGTCTATCTCGGCCGCCTTCAGGCGCGCGCGCGAGTCCCACACGACCGGCTCGCCGCCGCGCATCTGGACGCGGCCGTCCGAGGAGGTGTAGGTCATCGCCGCCGACTGTCCGTTGCGGTCCAGCTCGCTGAACCTGGCGTCGCCCGAGGCGTCAACGCGTTCGAGCGCCGAGGTGGCGCGCGAGAAGAGCGCGACCATCTTCTGCGAGGCGAGCGTGCGCTGGCGCTCGACGAAACGCGCGTCGCCCGAGGCGTCGAAGCGCTCGACGTCCTGCGTCTCGCGGACGAACTGCGCGGCCATCTCCTGCGAGGTGAGCGTGCGCGTCGCGCGCCGCTCGCTCTCCTGGAGGGGCTCGATGACGGCCCTCGCGCCGCCCGAGGCGTTGAAGGTCCTGGCGAGGTTGTCGGCCTCGTAGAAGGCGCACTTGAAGGCGGCGGCGTAGAGCCGCTTGCGGTCGGCCTCGGGCGTGGGGCGCGCGGGCTCGACCAGCAGCTCGGCGTTCCCCGTGGCCTCCGCGCCTTCCAGGTCGCGCCCCGTCGCGCGCCAGACCAGCTTCACGGAGTCGGCCGTCAGGCGCTTGTTGGCGGCGCGCGGGTCGGCCGCCTTCGACTTCGGCGCGGCCAGCGTCAGCACGGGGCGGCCGCCGGCGCGCATCTCCTTCAGAAGGCTGCGGTCGCCCTGGACGACGAAGTCGAGGTCCGCGGCCGCCTGCGTGACCAGCTCGGCGTCCGAGTCGGCGTTGATGGTCCTGGCGCGGACGTTGCCGAGCGCGTGCGCCGAGGTGAGCTTCTGCTCGCCGTCGAAGTAGAAGTCCAGCTTGTCGCCGAAGACCTCGGCGGCGCGCCCCTCGTTGAGCGTGCGCATGTAGGCGCGCGTCTCGGCCGTGATGAACTTGACGCGCTTCTGCTCGGTGAGCTGGCCGGCCAGCGTCTCGCCGCTGATGACGTCGCGCCCCTGCTCGGCCGTCGCGCCGCCCGTGAAGTCAATCTTCATGCCCGCCTGGTCGAAGACGGCCTGCGCCGACCTGACCGTCACGGGCAGGCCCCGCAAATTCATCTGGGGCAGGCCGGCGGCCGCGGGCTCCCTGGGCTGAGCGCCGCCGGCGTCGGGGCGGACGGTGATCTCGACGCCGCCCTTGAGTTCGAGCCGCTTGGACTTGGCCTGGAGGCTGGCCGCGTCGGCGCGCCCCGAGATGTTCTCGCGCTCGAACTGGACGGCCGAGGTGACGTTCGCCAGCTCGGTCTTGACGTCGTACTCGACCTGCTCGGCCTTGACCGACAGGCGGTCGCGCGTCTCGACGTGGACGGCGCCGGTGAAGAGGAACTGGGTCTGGTCTTCGTTCGTCAGCGTCTCGCGGGCGCTTATCTTGTCGGGCACGTCGCCCTGGTCGGGGTAGACTTCGAGGTGGACGTTCTCCAGGCGGTGGTGGCCGTCGGAGTAGCGGATGTCGCGGTCGGCCTTGAGCAGCACCCACAGCCGCTCGCCCTTCATCTCGCGGTGTTCGAGGTTGATGATTTCGCCGACGACCTCGGTCGAGAGCTTGGCCTGGCCGGGGCGGAGCCGGAACGTCGTCCGGTCCTTCAGGCGCCAGTAAGAGATGCCGACGGCCGCCACGCCCGCCAGCAGCAGCAGCACCGCCAGCACGCGCCCGAGCTTCGGCGCCGCTATCCGCAGCCCGATGCCCGCGACCTTCCTGCGCCTGATCTCCTGCATCTGTTCCGGGGCGGCGGGAAGCCGTTAGCCGCCGGCTTTCGGCCGTCGGCTTTTAGCCGGCGACCGCCGGCCGGCGGCTAACGGCTTCCCGTCACCCGTCGCCTTCTTTTAAGTCCTCTACCACGAGTTGCAGCCGCGTGGAGCCGTTCCAGCAGTTGGCCTCGACCGAATAGGCCAGTTCGATGCGCGCGCCGGGGCCGGGCGTTGCAGCTTCGCGCTCGGCGCCGCCCCACCAGATGCAGTCGTGGACGCGGCCGCCCGCCATGACGCCGAACTTCAGGTGGCGGCCCTTGAGCACGCGCGGCTCGCCGACGACGCGCAGGCCGCGCGTGACGAAGACCGGGCGGGGCCAGCCCGCGCCGAACGGCTCCAGCGCCTCCAGCTCCGCGCACAGGTCGAGGCCCAGGGCCTCGGGCGCCAGCTCCAGGTCGTACGCGAGGCCCGGCCCGCCGGCGTCAACGCCCCCGCCGACGAGCGACGCGGCGTGCTCGTTGAGCCTGCGGCGCAGCGGCGCGACGTTCTCGCGGCGCACGGCGAGGCCGGCGGCGTGCGCGTGCCCGCCGAAGGCTTCGAGCAGGTCGGCGCAGGCCGTCAGCGCGTCGAGCATGTGGAAGCCGTCGCCGCTGCGCGCCGAGCCGTGGCCGAGGCCGTCCTCGTCCAGCGAGATGACGACCGCCGGCCGCTGCAACCGCTCGGCTATCTTCGACGCGGCCAGACCGATGACGCCCCTGTGCCAGCCGTCGCCCGCGACGACGACGACCGAATCGCCGCCGCCCTCGCCGCCCAGCTCGGACTCGGCGACGGCGCGCTCCGTCACCTGCTGCTGCACCTCGCGCCGCTCGCGGTTGCGCGCGTCCAGGCGCTCGGCCAGGGCGCGCGCCTCCTCCATGCTCTTGGCCTCGAACAGCTCGACGACGGCGCGCGCGGCGTCCATGCGCCCCGCGGCGTTGATGCGCGGCCCGAGGCGGAAGCCGATGTCGAAGGCGCGCATCCCCTCGCCGCCGCCGCAGCCGGCGACCTCCATCAGCGCGCGCAGGCCGGGGTTGGTGGCGCGCGGCAAGTCCTTCAGCCCGAGCGAGACGATGGCGCGGTTCTCGCCCGTCAACTGCGCCACGTCGGCCACGGTGCCGATGGCGACGACCTTAAGGAAGCCCGGCGCCAGGCTCTCGCGCCCGCGCTCGTGGAAAAGCGCGTGGGCGAGCTTGAAGGCGACGCCGACGCCCGCGAGGTTCTTGTCCGGGTAAGCGCAGCCGCGCTGGTTCGGGTTGAGCACGGCGTAGGCGGGCGGCGAGCCCTCCTGGTCGTCGGGCAGGTGGTGGTCGGTGATGATGACGTCGAGGCCGTTGTCCCGCGCCCACTCCAGGGGCTCGAAGGCGCGGATGCCGCAGTCCACGCTGATGACGAGCGTGTAGCCCTCGCCCTTCGCGCGCTCCAGCGCGTCGCGGCGGATGCCGTACCCTTCGGTGAAGCGGTGCGGGACGTGGTAGCCGGTGCGCGCGCCGAGGAATTCGAGCGCGCGGCGCAGCACCACGGTCCCCGTCGTCCCGTCCACGTCGTAGTCGCCGTAGACCAGTATGCGCTCGCCCGCGTCCACCGCGCGCAGCACGCGGGCGACGGCCTCGCGCATCCCCTTCATCAGGAACGGGTCGTGGAGCTGTGCGAGCGAGGGGTTGAGGAGCGCGCGCGCCTCGGCGGCCGAGCCGACGCCGCGCGCGGCGAGCACGCCGGCGACCGTCTCGGAGACTCCGGCCGCGGCGGCGAGGGCGCGCGCGTCGGCGCCGGCCGGCGCGCGGCGCGCCACCCAGCGCCTCACGACGGCCGGCGCGCGGCTCGTCGTCTCGTTCATTCGGCGAACCACCCGTTGGGGTCGAGCAGGCGGACGCCGATGTGCTGGCGGCCGTCCGCCTGGTCCGTCCAGACGCCGTTGACCTCGGCGTCGAGCGAGCGCCCGAAGGGGGGCGTCAGGCGCACGCGCAGGCCGACGCTGACGGGGATGTCCGTGATGAGTGTGGCGCCGCCGCGGCTGACGCGGACGGCCTCGGCCGTGACGCGGAAGGGGGCGGCGTCGGCCGCCACGCCCTCAAGCTCGACGGTGAAGTTGACGGGCACGCGCGGGCTGCGCGGGCGCTGCGAAGGCGGGTCTGTCTCCGTCTTTGTGGAATCGCTCATGGGAACTGTCTGCCCTCCGATCCGCTTGGGGGTTCGGCTGCTCGTGACGGGAGGGGCGCACCAAGTTTAACCGAACCCGAGGCGCGGCGCGAGCCGAAAGGCCGGCTCAGAGCGCGTTGATGCGGCCCGCGGAGAGCAGCGCGAGGATGAGCGCGCCGACGGCGACGCGGTAGACGATGAAGACGAGCGTCGAGTGCTCGCGCAGGAAGCGCAGCAGGAGCCAGATGGAGGCGTAGCCGACCAGCCCCGAGACGACCGTCGCCACGGCGAGCGGCGCGGCGCTCCCGGCCGGCAGGCTGTGGACGGCCTCCCTCAGTTCGAGCAGGCCGCTGGCCGTAATCGCCGGCGCCGAGAGCAGGAACGAGAAGCGCGCGGCCGTCTCGCGCTTCTCGCCCGCGAAGAGGCCGCCCATGATGGTCGAGCCCGAGCGGCTCGCGCCCGGGATGAGCGAGAGCACCTGCGCGAAGCCGACGGCCGCCGCGTCCAGCAGCCCCAGCTCCTCTATCCCGCGCCGACGCGCGCCGACCTTCTCCGCCACCAGCAGCAGCAGCGCGACGACTATCATCATCGTCGCGATGACCCACAGGTTCTTGGTGAACGTCCCCTCTATCTCGTCCTTGAAGACGAGCCCGACGACGCCGATGGGCAGCGACCCGAGGAAGATGAGCCAGCCGAGCTTCGCCTCGGGCGACAGCCGGCTCCCCAAAGGGCCGCGCCCGTCCACGCCGGGCGGCGTCCGCCCGCGCAGCAGCATCAGGTGGTCGCGCACGAAGGCGAAGCAGATGGACCAGATGTCGCGCGCGAAGTAGACGAAGACGGCGGCGAGCGTCCCCAACTGGATGACGGCGATGACGGCCGTCTGCTGCTCGGCCGAGAGCGCCTGCGAGAGCCCCGTCAGCCGCGTCGCGAAAATCAGGTGCGCCGTCGAGCTGACGGGGATGAATTCTGTGAGCCCCTGGACGATGCCGAGGATGATGGCCTGGAGTATGTTCATGTGAATAAGGGCTGTTAGCTGTTAGCGGTCGGCCGTTTGGCGGTCGGATGTTTGGCAGTCGGGCATCAGCGGTCGGGCGTCCGCGGTCGGCCGTCGGCCCACGCCTCCGGCCGACGCCAGACCGGCGACGCGCTCTAGTCACTCGCGGAAGTTGGAGTTGGCGGCGAGCCGGTCGTAGAGGCGGCCGGGCATGTGCCGGATGACGCGGACGAGCGAGGCGAGCTGCCACGGGAAGGCGTAGGTGCGCGCGCGGCGCTCGACGGCGCGGACGATGCGGCAGGCCGCGTCCTCGACTTCGAGCAGGAACGGCAGCCTCTTCTTCCTGTTGGCCGTCATCGGCGTGCGGATGAAGCCGGGGTGGATGACGGTCACGTCCACGCCGCTCCTGCGCAGGTCAACGCGCAGCGACTCGAAGAGGGTCGAGACGGCCGCCTTGCTCGCGCTGTAGGCGCCGGACTTCGGCATCCCGCGGTAGGAGGCGAGGCTTGAGATGGCGACGAGGTGGCCGCTCCCCCTCTGTAGCATGTCGGGCAGCACGGCCGCGACGCTGTTGACGACGCCGAGGACGTTGACCGAGATGACCGCGCCGGCCTCGCCCGCGTCGAGCCGCGTCCCGGCCGTCGTCGTGCTCATCCCGGCGTTGGCGACGAGCACGTCCACGCGCCCCCAGCGCTCGCGGACGCGCGCGGCCGCCTCCTTCATCGCCTCGGGGTCGCGCACGTCGCAGGGGAGCGCCAGCGCCTCGCCGCCCGCGCGCTCGACCTCCTCGGCCACGCGCAGCAGCTCCTCGGCGCGCCGCGCCGTCAGCCCCAGCCGCGCCCCGCGCCGCCCCAGCTCGATCGCCAGCGCGCGCCCGATGCCCGACGACGCGCCGGTGACGATGACGACCTTCTCACCCCAGTCGTATTTCATCCGCCGCCCCCCGACCTTTCCCCCGGCCCCCTCAGCAAAGCTCCGCGACGTGCGGGCCGAGCGCGCGCAGCGCCCGCCCCAGGTCGTCCTGTTTTATCAGCAGGTGGTCGCGCGAGAAGGCCGAGAGCGCGCCGAAGGGGACGCCCGCCGCGGCCAGAATCCCCGCGACGTGCGCGAAGAAGCCGACCACGTCCCAGCCCAGCTCGACGCCGAGCGTGACGAGGCGGAAGCCGGCCTCGACGCGCGCGTCGCGCGCCGCGTGGCGCATCGCGCGCCAGTCCGACTCCTCGACCAGGAGCGTCACCTCGAAGGGGTCGCGCAGCAGGAAGAAGTTCGACTCGGCGCGCGGGCTCAGCTCGGGGTTTTCGAGCAGCCGCCGCCAGTCGTCGTGGCGCATCCCGACGAGCGCGAACGTCTCGGGCGCGACCTCGACCCGCGCGCGGCGCAAGAGTTCGGCGGCGTCAGGCATAGGAGAGCGGGCGGCGGGCGGCGGGCGGCGGGACGGTGGAAAAACTCTCTCCAGCCGGGGCGTCATCGTCCCGGCGCCGAAGCTGGCGGGGCTCGGCCCCCGCCGGCTACCGTCTAACGCCCGCCGCCTTTCAAATCTGCACGACGACGGGCACGATGACGGGGCGCGCGCCGGTCTGCTTCTGGATGTAGCGTTTGAGTTCGAGCCGGACGCGCTCCTTCAGGACGGACGAGTCGCGGCGCTCGTCGCGCGAGGCGGCCTTGACCGTCTCGGTCACGACGCGGCGCAGGTCGCGCATCAGGCTGGCCGAGCCGCCGTTGCCGTCAATGCCGAGCACGCCGCGCGCGACGACCTCGGGCTCGCCCTCCAGCTCGCCCGACTCCTCGTCTATCGTGACGACCGGCGTGACGACGCCGTCGTAGGCCAGCTGGCGGCGCTCCTTGACGACCTCGCCGTCTATCTCCTCGAAGCCCGACTCGTCGATGAAGGTGCGGCCCACCTCGCGCTTCGCGACGACGCGGGCGCTGTTCGCCTCCAGCTCCAGCACGTCGCCGTTCTCGATGAGGATGATGTTCTCCTCGGGGAAGTCGCAGTGGTTCTTGAGGAACTCCTTGTGGCGGTAGAGCATCCTGTACTCGCCGTGGACGGGGATGACGAACTTGGGGCGCACCGCCTCGGTCATGATGCGGATGTCCTCCTGCGAGGCGTGGCCGCTGACGTGGATGAGCCGGCGCTTCTCGTCGATGATGGCGGCGCCGCGCTTGTAAATCTCGCCGATGAGGCGGGAGATGGAGCGCTCGTTGCCGGGGATGATGCGCGCGGAGAGGACGACCGTGTCGCCCGCCTGAATCGAGAGCCCCTTGTAGGAGCCCGTGGAGAGCTGCGAGAGCGCGGCGCGCGCCTCGCCCTGCGAGCCGGTGACCAGGTAGACGACCTCGTCCTTCGGCAGCTTCTTCGCCTGTTGCAGCGAGACGAGCATCCCCTCGTGCAGGTCGAGGTAGCCGAGCCGCTCCGCGATCTCGACGTTCTTAATCATCGAGCGGCCGAGCACGCAGACCTTGCGGTCGAACTGCTGCGCCACGTCAATGACGATTTGCAGGCGGTGGATGGAGGAGGCGAAGGTGGCGACGAAGATGCGCCCCTCGGCCTCCGAGAAAATCTCCTCGAAGTCGGGGATGACGGCGCGCTCCGAGGGCGTGCGGCCGGGGACGGTGGCGTTCGTCGAGTCGGACGTGAGCGCCAGCACGCCCTCCTGCCCGTAGCGGCGCAGCGTCCGCAGGTCAATCGGCTCGCCGATGACGGGCGTCTCGTCCACCTTGTAGTCGCCCGTGTGGATGATGGTGCCGACGGGCGTGTTGATGGCCAGCGCGAAGCAGTCTATCAGCGAGTGCGAGACGCGTATGAACTCGACCCCGAACTCGCCCAGCTCGACGCGGTCGCGCGGCTCGACGCGGTGGAGCATCACGTCGCCCAGGATGTCGTGCTCCTCCAGCTTCGACTCGATGAGCCCCATCGTGAAGTGCGAGGCGTAGAGCGGCACGTTGAACTTCTTCAGCACGTACGGCACGGCGCCGATGTGGTCCTCGTGGCCGTGCGTGATGACGACGGCGATGATGTTGTCGCGGTACTCTTCGAGGAAGTCGAAGTTCGGGACTTCGACGTCCACGCCGTAGGCGGTCTCCTGGGGGAAGCCCATCCCCGTGTCCACCAGAATCATGTCCTCGCCGTAGCGGACGGCCATGCAGTTGCACCCGAACTCGCCGACTCCGCCGAGGGGCATCACTTCGATTACTTTACTCACTTTTGTTATTCCGTCTCCAATGCGCCCGCCCTGGGCGCGACGACCGAGGGGCGTGGTTTAAATTAAGTGTCAGTATAACACAGCCCCGCCTTTTCCCGGCCGCGGCGCGGCCCCGGCGTCAACGCCCCGCCCGCCCGCGCCGCTCGCGCTCAAGACTCTCCCGGGCCTTCGGCGCCCGGCCGGGAAAGCCCGGAGGTCAGGCGCGACCACTCGTCGAGCGTGAGCGCTTCGGCGCGCCGCCGCGGCTCGACGCCCGCGGCTTCGAGGAGCGCGGGCGCGCCGCCGGCCGCCTCGACGAGCGCGCGCAGGTCCGCGGGGGCCGAGCGGAGGTTGTTGAGGATGGTCTTGCGCTTCTGCGCGAAGCCCGCGCCGGCGACACGCAGGAAGAGGCTTTCGTCTTCGGCGGCGACGGCCGCGGCGGCGCGCGGCCGCAGGCGCGCGACCGTGCTCCAGACCTTCGGGACGGGGCGGAACGCGCCGGGCGGCACGTCGAAGAGCGCCTCCGACTCGCAGAAGGCTTCGACCAGCACGGTCAGGTAGCCGCGCTCGGTCGAGCCCGGCGGCGCGGTGATGCGCTCGACCACCTCGCGCTGGAACATCAGGACCATCTCGGTCACGCAGCGGCGCTGCTCGATGAGCCTCTGGAGGATGGCGGTCGAGACGTTGTAGGGGAGGTTGGCGACGACGCGCGCGCGCTCTTCCGGCCCGACGGCCGCGCAGAAATCGACCCCGAGCGCGTCGGCCTCGACGAGCCTGAAGGCGTCGCGCCCGCCGAAGCGCTCGCGCAGCACGGGCGCGAGGTCGCGGTCGAATTCGACGGCGACGACCCGCGCCCCGCCTTCGAGCAGCAGCGCCGTCAGCGCGCCCAGCCCAGGCCCTATCTCCATGACCGTCTCGCCCGCGCGCGCGCCCACCGCGCCCACGATGCGCCGCGCGTACGACTCGTCCGCGAGGAAATTCTGCCCCAGCCTCTTTTTCGCGCGCGGGAAAGACATCAGTAAGAAGTGCCGGGCGCCGGGCGCCGGGTGCCGGGTGAAAGGCTCGCCCTCACTCAGTCCTCAGTCCTTTGACCTCCGACCTCCGGGTAGCCCGTCACCTCGACGTCGTCGCCGTGGCGGCGTGTCTCGACGTCGCGGAGGCGCGTGGCGTCGGCGACGTTGAGCGGGCCCGCGCCCCCTACGGCGCCGAGCGCGTCTGAGCCGAGGATGAGCGGGGCGATGAAGAAGGTGGCCTTGTCCACGAGCCCCGCGCGCAGGAACGCGCCCGCGACGCGCGCCCCGCCCTCGACGAGGAGCCCCTGCGCCTGCCGCCGGTGCAGCTCCGCGAGCACGGCCGAGGGGTCGCGCCCGGCGTCGGCCGTCCTCAGGACTTCGACGCCGCGGCCTTCGAGCGCCGCGACCCTGCCGGCGTCGGCGCCCTCGGCGGTGAAGACGAGCGTCGGCGTCTCGCGCGCCGTGCGCGCGAGCTGCGACTCGGGGCCGAGCCGCAGGCGCTCGTCCAGCACGACGCGCAGCAGAGGCCGTCGGCGCGGCAGGCCGCTGCGGTCGGTGAGCGCGGGGTCGTCAACGGAGGCGGTGCCGGCGCCGACGAGAATGGCGTCGTACTCGTGGCGCAGGCGGTGCGCGCGGGCGCGCGACTCGGCGCTGCTTATCCAGCGCGCGTGCCCCGCGCTGGTGGCGATGCGGCCGTCGAGCGAGCAGGCGAGCTTGAGGTGGACGAAGGGGCGGCCGTCGCGCACGGCCCTGAAGTACTTCTCGTTCTGCCGCGCCGCCTCGCGCGCCAGCAGGCCGACCGATACCTCGACGCCCGCGCCCCTCAACTCCGCGAAGCCGCGCCCCGAGACGAGCGGGTTCGGGTCTTCGACCGGCGCGACGACGCGCGCGACGCCGGCCCGCATGAGGGCCCGCGTGCAGGGCGGCGTCCGCCCCGTGTGCGCGTGCGGCTCCAGCGTGACGTAGGCCGTCGCGCCGCGCGCCCGCGCGCCCGCCTGTTCGAGCGCCAGCGTCTCGGCGTGCTTCAGGCCCTCGTAGACGTAGAAGCCCTCGCCGACGACCTCGCCGTCGCTCCCGACGAGGACGCAGCCGACGAGCGGGCCCGGGCTCACCTGCCCCGCCCCGCGCGCGGCGAGTTCGAGCGCGCGCCGCATCATGGGCTCGTCGAGTTGCTGGCGCCGCTGGGCGTGGTCGGGGGTCAAGGACTTTAAGCGAACAGGGCCTTAAGCGAAGAGGCCGTTGACGTACTGCTCGGGGTCGAAGACGACGAGGTCGTCAACCTTCTCGCCGATGCCCGCGTAGCGGATGGGGAGCCCCAGCTCCTTCGAGATGGCGACGGCGATGCCGCCCTTGGCCGTGCCGTCGAGCTTGGTGAGCACGATGCCCGTCACGTTCGCGGTCTTCATGAACTGGCGCGCCTGTTCGAGCCCGTTCTGCCCGGTCACGGCGTCGAGCACGAGCAGCGTCTCGTGCGGCGCGCCCTCGACCTCGCGGCCGGCGACGCGCTTCATCTTCTCAAGCTCGGCCATCAGGTTCGACTTGTTGTGCAGGCGGCCGGCGGTGTCCACGATGAGCACGTCGGACTTGCGCGCCTTGGCGGCCTTGAGCGCGTCGAAGAGGACGGCCGCCGGGTCGGTGCCCGACTTCTGCTGGATGAGCGGGACGCCGGTGCGCTCGGCCCAGATGGCGAGCTGGTCGGAGGCGGCGGCGCGGAAGGTGTCGGCGGCGCAGATGAGCACGTCGTTGCCCTCGGCCTTGATGCGCTGCGCGAGCTTGCCGATGGTCGTGGTCTTGCCGACGCCGTTGACGCCGACGACCATGATGACGTAGGGGATGACGGACTCCGGCGCGCTCTCCTCGGAGGCGACGCCCCTGCTCCCGGACTCGCGCAGTATCGAGAGCAGCTCGCCCTTGAGCGCGGCCTTGAGCGCGGCGATGTCGCCGATCTCCTTGCGCGAGATGCCGCGGCGCACCTTGTCGAGGATTTCGAGCGTCGTGTTGACGCCGAGGTCGGCGGCGATGAGCGCCTCCTCCAGTTCGTCGAGCAGCTCGGCGTCAATCTGCTTGCGGTTCTCGAAGACCTTGTCAATCTTCTCGGAGAGCGACTCGCGCGTGGCCGCGATGGCGCGCGAGAAGCGCGCCGCGTAGGTCGCCTCGAGCGCCTCTATCTCCGACTGTAGCTCCTCCTCCGTGCGGTTGAGCCCGAGGACGGAGGAGGACGAGAAGGCCGACGGCGCGCGCGGCGGCGCGGGGCGCTGCGGCGTCCGCTCGACGGCCGCGGGGCGCGCGCGCTCGTTAATCGAGGGCTGCGGGCGCGCGGCGGTCTGCTGCTCGCGCTGGCCCGCGGCCGCCGGCTCGGCGTCGGCGCGCGCCGGGCGCGGGCTCTCGACGACCTCGGCCTTGCGCGTGTCGGTCAGACCGCTCTCGAAGGCCGGCTCCGGCGACGGCTGCGCGCCGGTCGGGACGGGCTCGATTGCGGGCGGGACCGGCAGCGGGTCGGGCGCGGACGGCGCGGCTCCGGCGTGCGCGGGCGGTTCGAGCTTCGTCTCGGGCGCGGCCTGCTCGGGCGCGGCCTCGGCCGCGGGCTGGTTGAGCCCGAGCGTGATGTAGCGGTCGTCCTTCTTGCGTCTCCAGAAAAGTGCCATGCGATAGATGACTGCCTTTACTTATTCGCCGACGGATTTAAAGTTTTGATTATAACCGCAAGGCGGGCGGCGCGACAAAAGCGCCCCCACGCGGCGAGCCGCCGCCCCCGGCGTGGGGGGCGGCGGCTCGCTCGGCTCCTCGGCCGCGGGGCTCGGCGCGCGGCCCCTACCGGCCGTTCGGGTCGGCGAAGAGCGCGTCGTCAATCGGGACGTTGTGCTTTACCTCGACGACGCGGAAGGTCATCGTGTACGTCCTGTAGACGTGCCGGAAGAGTGCGGGGACTTTGACGCCGTCCACCGTGCCGTAGCTGTCGGTGTAGACCGCCTCCATCTCGTCGCCCTTCGCGCCCGCGGGGCGGACGAACTCCTGCTTGAGGAGGAGCCCCGTCTCGGCGTCGAAGTACATGACGACGGGGTCGCGGCCGAGGGGCGTGGCGGCGACCGCGACCGCCGCCCGCCCGCCCGCCACCCGCCGCTGCACGCGCGCCGCGGCCCGGGCGTCTGCGCTGCGGCCGCGGCGTAGAGCGCGAGCGCGGCGAGGGCGGCGGGGGCGGCGCTGGCGATTCTCTTCATCGGCTCAGACATCTTCGGACCCGGCCCGCGCGCCCTCAGACGGCGGCGCCGGCGCCGCCCTCGCGCAGGGCGAGCGCGGGCGGCTTGGTGTAGCTCGTGCCGGCCATCAACTCCTTGGCGCGCGCCGAGAGCTTGACGCGCCCGGGGGCTATCTGGCCCGACTCGCACGCCTCGACCAGCGCGTCCACGACCGCGCCGTCGTAGCGCGTGCCGACGAAAGTCCTGATGCGCGCCAGCGCGTCGGGCAGGCTCATCCCCTTCTGGTACGGGCGGTCGGTCGTCATCGCGTCGAAGGTGTCGGCCACCGAGACGATGCGCGCCTGCATCGGTATCTCGTCGCCCTTCAGGCCCTGCGGGTAGCCGCGCCCGTCCATCATCTCGTGGTGCATGTACATGCCGGGCAGGAAGTCCTTCATCGCGGGAATCTGAGACATTATCTTGTAGCCCTTCTGCGGGTGCTGCTTCATGATCTCGAACTCCTCGTCGGTGAGCGCGGCGGGCTTCTTCAGGATGTTGTCCTCGATGGCTATCTTGCCGACGTCGTGGAGGAGCGCGCTGATGCGCAGCTTCTCTATCTCGCCGTCGGGCAGCCCCAGCCGCTCGGCGATGGCGAGCGAGAAGCGCGCGACGCGCTCGGAGTGGCCGCGCGTGTACGGGTCTTTGCCGTCAATCGCGGCGGCGAGCGACTTGACCGTGCCGATGAAGAGCTGGCGGTTCTCCTCGGCCGCGCGCCGCAGGTCTTCGATGAAGTGCTGGAGCTGGTCGGTCATCTGGTTGAACGACTCGCCGAGGTCGCCCAGCTCCGTCCGGCTGCGCACCGCGATGCGCTGCGAGAAGTCGCCGCCCGCGATGCGGTGCGCGCCGGCGGCCAGCTCCCTGACGGGCTGCGTCAACTGCTTGGCGAAGAGGAAGCCGATGAGCAGCGCGAAGGTCGCGGCCAGCAGGCTGATGTAGAGCGTCTGCCGCCGCATCTCCGACACCGACTGCAGGGCGGCGTGCTCGTCCTGGATGGCGATGACGCCGAGCGGCGCCGACTCGTCGAGCCGCGCCGTCGCGTAGGCGCCGAGCATCCGCACCTCCTCGCCGTCGCGCTCGGCGTTGAATGGCGCCAGCGCCCCCTTGACCTGCCGCCCCGTCGCGCTCCAGTCCTGCACGACCTTCAAGTCCATCATCGAGCGCTCGGCGAAGGCGACGCGCGCGTCCGGGTGCGCCACCGCGCGACCCTCCGAGTTGACGACGAAGACGACCGGCATCCCCCGTTCGAGCAGCTCGCGCTCGGTCATCGGGAGCGGCTGCTGGACGGAGGCGAACACCTCCTGGAACGAGACGACGGCGACGACCGCCGCGATGACCTCGCCCCCCGACTCGCCGCCCATCACGGGCGCGGCGATGGTCAGCGCCATCTCCTGGCTCGAACGGATGAGGTGCGGGCCGCGTATGCGCACGCCGGGCTCGGCCATGTCGGCGAGCGCCGCGCCGACGCGCGCGTTGACCTCCTCGCGCGTGATGGCGTCGGGCTTGTAGGCGACGTGCGGCGCGCCCGACACGGGCATGATGGCCAGCGAGTCGAGGTTGCGGTCGGCCTCGACCATCTTTTCGAGCCGCTCGTCGCCCCCCGTCACCCCCAGCACGCCGACGCCGCCCGTCAGCTCGAAGGCGCGCGCGAGGCCCGTCACCACGTCGCGGTAGCGCTGGCCGTACAGCTCTATCTGCCGCGCCTTGTCCTGCACGAGCTGCGCCTGGTAGCGCCCCTCAATCTGCCGCAGCTCGGTCGCGCTGCGGCCCGAGAGCATCCACCCGGCCATCCCGAGCGGGAAGAGCCCGACGACGAGCAGCGTCCCGAGGACGATGTAGAGGAGGCGTGCGCGCGGAAGTTTTTCCAGCATCGAATGAGTCGGGAGGTTGGCCGAAAGGTTAAAATCTGGAAGGGCGGACGGGCCAGTCCGAACGCTCGCGCGGCCGCGCCGGGCGGCCGTCCTTATCAAACTTAGCGAACCGGCGCGACTGTTGTCAATGTTTGGCCGGCGTTTAACCGAGCCTTTTTAACATTTGCAGACCAGGGACGGCGGCGGCGCGTCCAAACCCCTGAGCGCGCGGGCCCGGCGCTTCGGCAGTTTGCAGCTCTCGCTGATTGTTGGGGTGAATTTGACGACCGACGAGCAGTTGGTGGAACGCGCGCTCGCGGGGGACGGCGACGCCTTCGGCGAGGTGGTGCGCCGCTGGGAGCGCAGGATTTACGCGCTCGCCTACGGCATCCTCGGCAGCGTCGAGGAGGCGCGCGACGCCTCGCAGGAGACTTTCATCGCCGCCTACCGCAACCTGCAAGGGTTCCGCGGCGAGGCCAAAGTCTCCTCCTGGCTCCACCGCATCGCGGTCAACCAGTGCATCTCGCGCCAGCGCCGGGCGCGCGTCCGCCCGGAGACGGGGCTGGATGACCTGGAGGGCGCGGCCGGCGAGCGTCTCCTGGCGTCGCCTGCGGCCGACTCGCCGGCGCGCGCGAGCGAGTCGAGGCAGCGCGCGGAGGCCGTCAGGCGCGCCGTCGCGTCGCTCCCGCAGGAGTTGCGCGAGGTCGTGCTGCTGAAGGAGTTCGAGGAGCTGACCTTTCAGGAGATAGCCGACGCGCTACAGATTCCCCTGAGCACGGTCAAGAGCAGGCTCTACACGGCGCTCAGGCAGTTGCGCCTGCGGCTCGAAAGATTCCAGTTGGAGGGGGCACAGAGATGAGCGAGGACGGGAAGGCCGCCGACAAGACTTTCAAGACTTCCGACGCGGCGGCGGCGCGCGGCTGCGACCGCGCCGAAGAGTTCGTCGCCTATCTTTACGGCGAGTCCACGCCCGAGGGGGCGGAGAACTTCCGCCGCCACCTCGAAGCCTGCGCCGTCTGCCGCGAGGAGTTGGCGGCGCTCGGCGGCGTGCGCGAGGACTTGGGCGTCTGGCGCGCGGAGGCGCTCGGCGCGCTCCCCTCGCTCGACATCGGCCGCGCCTTCGCCGCGCCGGCCGGGACGCGCGCGCCGGCCGACGGCTTGCGCCGGACGCCTGAGCGCAAGCGCTCGGCGGCCGCCGCGCTGCGCGAGTTCTTCTCGCTCGCGCCCCTCTGGCTGCGCGCGGGCGCGTTCGCCGCGACTCTCGCCGTCTGCGCGCTGGCGGCGCTGACGCTCGCCCGCTCCGAAGTCAGATGGGACGCCGGCGGCCTCGCCTTCCGCGCGGGCGTCACGGAAAGAATCGTCCGCGAGCAGCCGGCCGCGCCCGCGCCGCCCGCGCCCGCACAGAACCTTTACACGGAGGAGCAGCTCAGGGCCGCCGTCGCCCGTGAGGTCGCAGAGGCGACGGCGCGGCTCAGAGAGGAGCGGCAGGAGCGGCAGGAGCGGCGGGAACAGCCGGAGCGAATCGTCAACGCCTCCGCGGGCGACGTTAAGCCTCGTCCGCGCGCCGCCGGCCCGAGTTCTCAGCGGCGCGGGCGCGCCGCGCAGTCCGGCGCGCGGCGCGGCGAATCGCTGCTCGCCGAGGACAACCTGCCGCGCCTCTCCGACCTGCTCGACGGCAGCTACGAAGACTGACGACAGCCTCGGCGGCCGTCGAAGAAGACCGGCGAACGCCCCGGCGGCCGTCAAACGT